>DSAP01000148.1 GCA_011046415.1 bacterium
AATTTTCCGCCATTACAAAGCCATCGCGGAGGCGGTCGATATCCCGATCGTGGTGTACAACGTGCCGGGACGGACCGGATCCAACATCCTGCCCGACACCCTGGTCCGTCTGAGTGAGATCGAAAACATCCTCGGCGTCAAGGAGGCTTCCGGAAACATCGCGCAGATCGGAGAGATGGCGGTGAAATTGCCTTCCCGGTTCAAGATGATTTCCGGGGATGATGCGAACACCCTGCCCCTCATCGCCTACGGTGGATGCGGACTCATCTCCGTGGCCTCCAACGAGATTCCCGCCGAAATGACCCGTTTCACCTGTCTCTGTCTGGACGGACACTTCGACGAGGCTGTTGAGCTTTATAAAAAAATCTACCCGCTTTTGGTTCACAATTTTGTCACAGTGAATCCTGTACCCGTCAAAGCGGCCCTGGCCATCATGGGGAAGATCCGGGAGGTGTACCGGCTGCCGCTCGTCCCGATGGAATCCGCCCCACGTAAAAAAATGGAGGAGATCCTTCGCGGGCTCGGTGTGATCTGAATGGATTCATGACGACGCAGCAGCGTATATTTCAAGACGAACCGTCGCTTCGCATCAAGGTCGCGGAAGGAAAAGAAGTTCTTGACTTGAAGTCGGAAGGTCCTTTCTCGGTTCGCGATGCGACGGGAAAAACTGTATTCAGCCTGGATGATCCGTCCGTCTCATTGCGGGTCAGCATGGAACGGTATCGTGCCCCCCGGTTTGAATATACCTTGATTGTGGAAGACCGCCAGATCTTCACTGCGGCGGTTGAATGTGTTCAAAAGTGGAATCGGGAGGGGTTTGCGGCGCGTCTCCATCAGGCGGGATGCGAAATTCTCATCGGCGGAACCAAAATCGGTGACAATCTGGTTTACCAGGTCCGGATCGGTCCTTTCGATACGGCCGGGGAAGCCGAGTCCCTGTGCAGTCGGTTTCACGACGGCCGGATTGTTCGTGAAACGAGGGACAGGCCGAAGGCGGTGTTCGAGATTTACGATACCGCCTACAGCAAATCCGCCAGATTTGAAGAAACCGCCGTGATTGTGCCCGGGAATCCGGGGCAGGGGTTCACACTGCTGAACGCATGTCACGATACGGATGAACGGAAGGGTCGATATGTTCGCGGCGGGATCCATTTTTTACCGGATTCACGACAGGGCTTCATCACCGTTGCCGACATCCCCATCGAAACGTATCTTAAACATGTCCTTGCGGCTGAAATGCAATGCGATTATCCGGTCGAGGCGCTGAAAAGCCAGGCCGTGGCCTCGCGAAGCTGGACACTCTCCACCCTAGGGCTGCAGCATGCGGGTGATTTGTTTGATATCTGTTGTGATTCGCATTGTCAATTGTTTTGCGGAAAACCGTTTTTTGAGGAGCAGACCGCACGGGCGGTTGAAGAAACGCGCGGAGAGGTTTTGTATTGGAAGGGCCAGTTGTGCAAGACCCTGTACACTCCGGTATGCGGCGGCCATACAGAGGATGCGATCCTGGCCGGGATTGCGCCTCCGGTTTCATATCTGAAAGGCATACAGGATGCCGTCGAAGGAAAAATGAATTACGGCAGCCTGCGGGATGAAGACCGGGTCGCCCTGTGGGTTTCGTCCCAGCCGGATGTCCTGTGCAATCCGCGGCGGCGTAACGGTTATCCGGACGACCCGATCCTCAAGGCATTTCGCTGGGAGTTGAATTACACACGGCCGGAATTGGAGAAAATTCTCCAGGAGAAGACCGGAGTGGATCTCGGCATATTATTCGACATCATCCCCAGGAAACGCGGTGTATCCGGCCGTCTGTCTGAGGTCGAGATCCTGGGCAGCCACAGGAACCTGACACTTCACGGTGAGACGGCAATCAGAAACGCCTTTTCACGGGACAGCCTGTCGAGCAGTTGTTTTATCGTCGAGATGGATCTGGGTGCGGACGGCGTGCCGGTCGAGGTAAGCCTGGTCGGCGCGGGACACGGTCTCGGTGTGGGGCTGTGCCAGGCCGGTGCGGTGACCCTGGCCGCCGCGGGATTTACCTGTGAAGACATATTGAAGCATTATTTTGCGGAAGTGAGTTTGAAGAAGTTGTATTAAGCTGAATGACAATTTCTGTTTCCGGAATTCTTTGAGTATGAAGACCGGACGCCCGACATTTCGCCGGTGTTCAACCAGAGGACGCTGAAACAAGAGAATAATGAGAAACAAGAATCGACTTGACTTAGTAAACCGCATTAATTAGATTCTAATTCGGAACCAGAATGGTATCATTCGCAGGAGGTGCCATGCACAGCATCACGCTTAAAAATATTCCGACCGATCTGTAAAGAATTTCCTGGAATCGCACTCTCTGTCCATCAATCTTTGAAACAATGACAACCATGCTGTTCCAATATGCATGAATCAGGACATTAGATAAAATTGGCATGGTTGTACCGTCCATGAAAAAGCATGGTACACCGGAAAACAGAAAAGGGACTATAATGTACGACGAACTCATCAAAAGACTGAAAAGACTGACGCAGCGGGAAGAGGAACTCCGGAGGCATCTTTGACATCCCGGCGAAGAAAGAACGGATCGACGAACTAGAAAATCAGTCCGCATCGCCCGGTTTCTGGAACGACAACGAGAAGGCGCAGGGCGTCCTCCGCGAAATAAACGGATTGAAGGAATGGACTTCCGCATGGGACGGAGTCCACATGAAACGGGAAGACCTGACCCTGCTCCTCGAAATGGCCGGTGAAGAAAACGACGAAGCCACCTTCCGGGAAGTGGAGGAAGGATTCGATCGTTTGGATACGGAGATCGAAGAACTCGAATTCCGCAGGATGCTCGGCGGTGACGACGACAAACGCAACGCCATCCTGACCATCCATCCGGGCGCGGGAGGCACGGAATCGCAGGACTGGGCCCAGATGCTGTTCCGGATGTATCTACGGTACGCCGAGCGTTGCGGTTTCAGGACATCCATTCTGGATCTCCAGGACGGGGATGAGGCGGGAATCAAGAGCGCGACCATCGAAATGACCGGCCCGTATGCGTACGGCTATCTCAAGGCCGAGGCGGGTGTGCACCGGCTCGTCCGGATTTCCCCGTTCGACGCCAACAAACGGCGTCATACCTCGTTCGCGTCCGTTTTCATCTATCCCGAACTCGACGATACAATCGAGATCACGGTCAATCCCGCCGATTTGCGGATCGATACGTATCGCGCATCCGGTGCGGGCGGCCAGCACGTCAACAAGACCAGCTCGGCCGTACGGATCACGCATCTCCCGACCAACATCGTGGTTCAGTGCCAGAATGAACGGTCCCAGCATCAGAACAAGGAAAACGCCATGAAGATCCTCATGGCCAAGCTTTATCAGAAGGAACGCGACGAAGAAGAGAAGAGGCGTCAGGACATGGAGAATCAGAAAATGGACATCGGATGGGGGAGCCAGATCCGCTCCTATGTCTTTCATCCGTACAATATGGTGAAGGATCACCGGACCGACGTGGAGACCTCCAACACCCAGGCGGTCATGGACGGAGATCTGGACGAATTCATCAAAAAATACCTTCTCGCATACAGCCAGACAGGATAAAGGAGTCTGCTTGGAAGAATTGGATGACCTGAGGCGTCAGCGCCTCGAGAAACTGACGGGCATACGCGAACTGGACATTCAGCCTTATGCGTACCGGTTCGACCGAACCCACACGGCGGCGGATTGCGGGGCGCTCCATGACCCCGAACAGGAAGGGCAAAAGAAAGTCCGCCTGGCCGGACGGCTGATGGCGATCCGCCGCATGGGCAAGGCGAGTTTCGGCCATCTGATGGACCCGTCCGGCCGTATCCAGATCTATGTGAAATCCGATCTCGTGGGGAATGAATCCTACAATTTGTTCAAGTTATTGGACATCGGCGACGTCATCGGCGTCGAAGGCGGTATTTACAAGACCCGGACGGGTGAGCTGACTGTTTTCGCCGATTCCATCGTGTTGCTGGCCAAGACGCTGAGGCCCCTGCCCATCGTCAAGGAAAAAATGGAAGGTGACGAGAAGGTCGTTTTTGATGCATTCGCGGACAAGGAATTGCGTTACCGCCAGCGTTATGTGGACCTGATCGTCAATCCGGACGTCCGGCAGACCTTCATCCTGCGTTCCCGGATCGTCTCGGCCATGCGCGCCTATCTGGAAGGCCGGGGCTGCCTCGAAGTCGAAACACCCGTGCTTCAAACCCAGTACGGCGGCGCCTTCGCCCGTCCGTTCATGACGCATCACAACGCGCTCGACATGCCGCTCTATCTGCGCATCGCGGATGAACTCTATCTCAAACGGCTCATCGTCGGCGGATTCGACGGCGTCTTCGAGATCGCCAAGGATTTTCGCAACGAGGGCATGGACCGCGACCACAATCCCGAATTCACCATGATGGAACTATACGTGGCGTACCAGGATTATCATTTCATGATGGACCTGGTCGAGGACATGATCCGCATCCTGTGCGAATCCGTATTGGGAAAAACCGAAATCACTTACCAGGGCAGCGCGATCGACTTTTCCAAACCCTGGAAACGGATCGGATTCTTCGACGCCATCCGGAACGAAACCGGAAAAACCGTCTCCGGACTCGACGTCGAGGAACTCCAAAAAACTGCCGAAGAACTCGGCCTGCCGGTGGAGCTGGATGCATCCAGGGGTGCGGTGCTGGATGCCCTGTTCAGTCGCTTTGTGGAGCCTCAATTGATTCAGCCCACATTCATACTCGATTATCCGATCGAATTGTCGCCACTGGCCAAGAAACACCGCGATAAGCCCGGTGTGGTCGAGCGGTTCGAAGGATACATCGCGGGCAGGGAAATCTGCAACGCCTTCAGCGAATTGAACGATCCCATCGACCAGAGGCGTCGTCTCGAAGAACAGGCCGCGCTGCGCGCCGGAGGGGATGAAGAGGCGATGACCATCGACGAGGATTATATCCGCGCCCTGGAATACGGGATGCCGCCGACGGCCGGACTGGGCATCGGCGTGGACCGCCTGGTCATGCTGCTGACCGATTCCCCCTCCATCCGGGACGTGCTGCTCTTTCCGCATATGCGGCCGGAGACATGAGTCCGCGAATGTCCGGAATTCGGTTCAGGGGTTCCGATCTGTTTTCGCAGAACGACTGAATGAAATAACCGGTGTGAATCATAAACCGCAGGTGGACAATGCTGAAAGGGTTACCCTTTGAACTTTTCATCGCCCGGCGTTATCTGAGCAGCCGGCGCAAGACCGGATTCATCAACACGATCACGTATATTTCGATCGCCGGAGTCACGATCGGCGTGGCCGCGCTCATCATTGTGCTCTCCGTCATGAACGGATTCGAATCCGAGGTGCGTGAGCGGATCATCGGATTCGACACGCATATCCGGCTGCGCACCTTTCACGATCAGGGAATGCCCGATTACAGGCAGGTCATGCAGACCATCCGCGGAATTCCGCATATCGTCGGCATTTCCCCCTATATCTGGGAGAAGGGGCTCCTGCGCAGCGGCAAATACTCCGACGGCATCATCCTGAAAGGTACGGATCCGGAAACGCTTGGAGAGGTGTCCGATGTCGTCAGAAACATCAATTACGGCGAATTCAACCTGGGGATGGTCGGCCAGGCCGAGGGTCCAGATCTGCCCGGCATCCTGATCGGAAGCTATCTGGCGGACCGCCTCTATCTATCATTGGGTGATGTGGTCACCATATTCAGCCTGACCGGCGTGCGCTCCATGTTTCAGATGCCGCCGGTACAGCAATTCATCGTGACCGGCTATTTTGAAACCGGCATGTACGAATTCGACAATACCTACGCCTATGTGTCCATCGAGGCGGCCCAGAAATTATTCAAAATGGAAGATATGGTTTCCGGGCTTGAAATCCGTCTCGACGATCTCTACAAGGCCAATCAGGTCGTGAAAGAAATCGACAGGCGTCTCGGGTATCCCTATACGGCGGACACCTGGTTTGATTTACGCCGAAACCTTTTCGCATGGATTCAAATCGAAAAATGGGCCATGTTCATCATCCTGTGTCTGATCATCATCGTGGCCGCCTTCAACATCATCAGCACCCTGATTATGGTGGTCATGGAAAAGACCCGTGAAATCGGTATCCTCAAGTCCATGGGGGCGACATCCATCTCGATACGCCGGATTTTTCTTTTCGAGGGCGTGGTCGTCGGCGTGATCGGGACAATCACCGGCTGCCTGATCGGATTTGCGGTTTGCTGGGCGCAACTCAAGTACAAAATACTTTCACTCCCTGGAGACGTCTATTTCATCAACACCCTGCCGGTCCGGATGGAGCCGCTCGACTTCCTCTCCGTCGCACTCGCGTCCCTGGCGCTCTGCCTGCTGTCCGCGGTCTATCCGGCCCACCGCGCGTCCACACTCGAACCGGTCGAGGCCATCCGTTATGAATGAGGTCCATGTGAAAACCATCCTGTCCGCCAGACAAATCATCAAAGACTATCCGGTGCCCGGAGGCGCTTCTTTGCGTATCCTCAAAGGGATCGACCTCGAGATTCATGCCTCCGAGATCCTGGCCGTCGTCGGAGAATCCGGCGCCGGGAAGAGCACCCTCCTGCATCTTCTCGGCGGACTGGACCGGCCGACCGAAGGATCCGTGGCGATCGGAAACACGGATATTTCGAGGATGAACGACTCCGAAATCGCCCGTTTCCGCAACCGTCACATCGGATTCGTATTTCAGTTTCACCATCTGCTCCCCGAATTCACCGCGCTCGAAAACGTGGCCATGCCGGGGTTGATCCAGAGGGGCGACCCGAAAACCCTTTTTAACAAGGCTACAAAACTGTTGGCCGAGGTGGGACTGGCGGAACGGACGACGCACAAACCCCGTGAATTGTCGGGCGGTGAGCAGCAACGCGTGGCATTTGCACGCGCCCTGATCAATGACCCGGTTCTGGTGCTGGCCGACGAACCTTCAGGAAATCTCGATATCAACAACAGCACGTCCCTGCACCGTCTGATGTGGAAACTGGTCCGGGAAAAAGGATGCACTTTTCTGGTGGCCACGCACAACCGGGAACTGGCGAAGGAGGCGGACCGCCGCATCGAACTCAGTGACGGACGGATCCGCATCGGCTGATGCAATTTCCCTCAAGGGAAAAACTTACCGCCCCGTTTCCGGCCTTTCCCGAATAAAAGGGTTGATTCACTCGGAGGGGATTGTTAAATTGTACCTGCACGACGGAATCCGGGAACGTTCAGGATTCCCGGTTCGTTGAACGAATAGATGATTTCAAGGTGGCTTGGTATTTGCTCATTTTTTAGCTCAAAGGCTGTCAGCACCCAAAATCATCAGTTCGTTTCGAAGCCGACAGGGGTCATGTTAACAATAAGGATATGAGTGCATGCTCAGAAATAATTTCTCCCAGCGTGTTCAGGTGGTGATCCAGCTTTCGAGAGAAGAAGCACTCCGTCTGGGGCATGATTATATCGGAACCGAGCACCTGATGCTCGGACTGATACGCGAAGGCGGGGGCGTCGCAATCGAGATACTCCAGAATCTCGACATCGAACTGGATGATTTGAAGAAATCAATCGAAGACGCGGTTCGTTCGTCAGGCGGGACGATCACGGTAGGCAATATTCCTTTTACCAAGCGGGCCGAACGGGTACTGCGTGTCGCCGCGGCGGAAGCCGATCGCTTCAAATCGAACGTGATCGGCACTGAACATCTCCTTCTCGCCCTGCTGCGGGATGGAGAAGGGGTAGCCGCACAGGTGATCACGAGTTTCGATGTCAGCTATGAAACCGTCCGGGAAGAACTCGAGAATGTCCTGCGCGGTACATCGGGTACGAAACAGGCCAAGGCCAAATCCCAGACGCCCGCGCTGGATCATTTCGGACGTAACCTGACGGAACTGGCCATAAAGGGTGAGCTGGATCCTGTAATCGGCAGGCATGACGAGATTCAGCGCGTGGCTCAGATCCTGTCCCGGCGCAAAAAAAACAATCCGGTTCTGATCGGAGAACCCGGCGTCGGCAAGACGGCGATCGCCGAGGGCCTGGCCATGCGGATCATCGACAAGAAAGTGTCGCGCGTCCTGCACAACAAGAGCGTCGTGACCCTGGACCTGGGTGCCATCGTCGCCGGGACCAAATACCGCGGCCAGTTCGAAGAACGGATGAAAGCCGTGATGAACGAGTTGATGAAGAACAGGAATATCATCCTCTTCATCGACGAACTGCATACCATCGTCGGTGCGGGCGGAGCATCCGGCTCGCTCGATGCCTCGAACATGTTCAAGCCGGCCCTTGCCCGCGGTGAACTACAATGCATCGGTGCGACGACACTGGATGAATTCAGACAATTCATCGAAAAAGACGGCGCCCTCGAACGCCGTTTCCAGAAGGTCATGGTCGATCCGCCTTCCACTGAAGATACACTCGCCATTCTCAACGGGCTCAAGGATCGGTATGAAAAGCATCATCGCGTCGGGTATACCGAGGAGGCCATCCGGGCATGCGTCCATCTTTCGGATCGTTACATCACGGATAAATACCTTCCGGACAAGGCCATCGATGTGCTTGACGAAGCCGGTTCTAAAGTGCATCTGGCCAATATCTCTGTTCCCCGTGAGATCACGATCCTCGAAGACCGGCTGAAAGTGGTGCGGAATGAGAAAGAAAATGTAATCCGGAATCAGGAATTTGAGAAGGCCGCAGTCCTCCGGGACCGTGAAAAGCGACTCTCCGCCGAACTGGAAGAGGCGAAACAACGCTGGGAATCCGAGGAAGGTGAAGTAACCATTGAAGTCACCGAAGCCGATATCGCCGAAGTCGTCTCCATGATGACGGGTATTCCGGTCAGCCGGGTCGCACAATCCGAATCCGAGAAACTGCTCAAGATGTCCGAGAACCTGAAAGAAAAAGTGGTCGGCCAGGATGAAACCATCGATATTCTCGCCAGGGCGATCCGGCGCACCCGGGCCGGATTGAAAGATCCGCGCCGTCCGATCGGTTCTTTCGTCTTCCTCGGCCCGACCGGGGTGGGGAAAACCTATCTGGCTCAGGTTCTCGCCCGGTATCTCTTCGACGACGAGAATGCCCTGATCCGGGTAGATATGTCTGAATTCATGGAGAAATTCGCGGTGTCACGCATGACCGGAGCGCCTCCGGGTTATGTGGGATACGAAGAGGGCGGGCAGCTGACCGAGAAAGTCCGTCGCCATCCCTATTCCGTCGTCCTTTTGGATGAAATCGAGAAGGCCCATCCGGATGTGTTCAACATCCTGCTTCAGATTCTCGACGAAGGCCATCTGACGGACGGCCTCGGACGCAAGGTGGATTTCAAGAATACCATCCTGATCATGACTTCGAACATCGGCAGCCGTGCCGTCCGGAGAGGCGGATACGGATTCGGACAAAACGAGGATCAGGTGGATTATGCGACCATGAAGTCCGTGATGCTCGATGAAACCAAGCGAATTTTCAATCCCGAATTTATGAACCGGCTCGATGAGGTCGTCGTCTTTCGTTCGCTCTCCCGTGACGACATCCTGAAAATTTTTGATGTGTCACTCGATGAAATGCTGATCGGCATGAAGGAAAGGGACATCACGGTCACGCTTTCCTCAAAGGCAAAATTATTTCTCGCGGACAAGGGATTCGACCCGGTCTACGGAGCGCGACAAGTCCGGCGAACCCTGCGGAAATATGTCGAAGATCCCATCGCAGAGGAGCTTCTCAAGGGACGATTCACGGATAACAGCCATATCCTTGTCCGCGTCAAGAAGGATGAACTCACTTTCGAAGATGGCAAAGAGACTGAAGAAACAGCCCGGAACATCGAGAAAACGGAAGGGGTCGAACCCTGACCCGTTTTAATTTTTTTAAAAAAAGCTTCGCGAAGCAGGGTATCGGAATAACCTGCATAGTGAAAAGCAAGTTCAGTTTCATCTTATTCAACGTGTTAACTATGGCCGATGTCGTACCGCCAAGGGTCGATCATTGGAGTTCATGACCAGGAGACTTTGATGAAACGCCGGGAATTTCTCAAGTCGGGCGCGATGATCACCGCGGGGACGTTTCTATCCTGTCCGCGCGGACGGGTCGGCGCGGAGGAGAACCCCCTGGATATGGTGATTGTGGAGCAGGGCGAACCCCGCCCGATGGTGGCCGGCGCCCTCGACGCGTTGGGGGGGATGTCCCGATTCATTCAACGCGGGGATCGGGTGGTGATCAAAGCCAATATTTCCTGGGACCGGGTACCCGCACAGGCCGCGAACACGAATCCGGATGTGGTGGCCGAAACAGTGAAACTGTGTTTCGAGGCCGGTGCGCGACAGGTCAAACTTTTCGACAATACCCTGAACGAACCGAGACGCTGTTACAGGCGCAGCGGTATCGAAGCCGCCGCAAAAGCCGAAGGCGCGGACGTCGAACATATTTTCGAACGCAAATTTGTCGAAACCGCCTTTCCCGACGGAGAACTCGTCCGATCCTGGCCCGTGTACAAGGACGTCCTGGACGCGGATAAATTCATCAATCTGCCCATCGCCAAGCATCACAGCATCGGCGGCGTTTCCCTCGGGATGAAAAACCTCATGGGCGTGATCGGAGGCAATCGCGGCACCTTCCACCGGGACTTCGACATCAAGATCGCCGACCTGAACAACCGCATCCGGCCCGTGCTCACCATCCTGGACGCCTACCGGATGCTGATCCGAAACGGTCCCAGCGGCGGAAATCTCGCGGATGTGCGATTGCAAAAAACCCTGGTGGCGGGGATCGATCCGATCGCCGTGGACAGTTACGGAGTGACCCTGTTCGATGACACACCCGTACAGAAGGGATTCCTGATCAACGGAGAGAAGCGCGGGCTGGGCACGATCGATTTCGGGTTCCTGCGCGTGAAAACCGTGACGATGGCGAATTGATCCGGATTCTCCGAATGCAGACGGCCAGACGCATCAGTCAGATTCTCTTCCTCCTGTTTTTCTTTGTTCTCTTCCTTCTCGCGGCCTATCCGTATCATTCCGTCATTCCCTCGGAGTTGTTTCTCCGTCTCGATCCGCTCCTGGGGCTGACGACCTCGATCGCCGCAAGAAGGATTATCGGAAAAACACTGATCGCCATCCCCGTTCTCGCCGTCACCGTGATCATGGGGCGGTTATTCTGCGGATGGTTCTGTCCGCTGGGTACCGGCATCGATGCGTCGGATTCCTGCGTCGCACGAAAACGTCCGAATCAGGCCGCATCCGCCCTGTTCAGGCTGCGCTGGCTGAAATACGCCGTATTCATCGCCGTGCTGACCGCGGCCTTTTTTTCGTTTCAACTCGCCGCCTATCTCGATCCCATCCCGCTGTTCACACGGACGGTGGTGACGTTCATTTACCCCCTTTTCGTTTTCATCGTGGATGGTTTCATCGGATTCATGTACGCCATTCCCTTTCTCGAAGAGACGTCTTTCCGTGTTCATACCTTTCTCGTCGGGAAATTGCTTCCCGTTCAAATGGCGACCTTTCAGGGCGGCGTTCTCTTCGGCATCTTTTTTGTCGGAATTCTTTTTCTGGCTGCCCTCCAGAAACGTTTCTGGTGCCGGAATCTGTGTCCGCTGGGCGCCCTGTTGGGCCTGTTCTCCCGGTTCCGGCTCTACCGCCGGCGAGTATCCGATGCATGTACCTCCTGCGCGCTCTGTTTCAAATCATGCAGGATGGGCGCCATCGGCCCGGATTTTAAATCCACCGATCAGGCGGAATGCATCAATTGCATGGATTGCGAAGTCGTCTGTCCCGTGGATGCCATCCATTTCGGATTCTCAAAAAAAGCGGTGCCTTCACCGATCGATCTCGACCGCAGAAGGGTGCTGGGCTCTGCCGTCGCAGGATTTCTGACCCTCGGGATCTTCAGCATCGGATTCAGGAACACGGTTCAGAATCACAAGGTCGTCCGGCCGCCGGGATCGGTTCCCGAACCCGCATTCCTCGACCGATGCGTGCGCTGCGGCGCCTGTGTGAGGATTTGCGCGACCTCGGGTTCAGGGCTCCAGTTAACCGGACTCGAGAGCGGGTGGGAAGGGCTGGCGACTCCGGCCCTCGTGACCCCGATGGGATATTGCGAGTACCACTGTAACCTCTGCGGAAAAATCTGTCCGACCGGTGCCATTCGCCCCCTCGCGATGGAAGAAAAACACCGGATCAAAATGGGAACCGCCCATTTCGACAAGACCCGGTGTATACCCTGGTATTACGGTGACAACTGCATGGTCTGCGAGGAACATTGCCCCGTTCCCGACAAGGCCATTAAATTCACCGAACAGACCGTGGCCACGATCGACGGAAAAACCGCCACGGTCTATCTGCCCTATGTGGATGAATCCCTCTGCATCGGTTGCGGCATCTGCACCAAGGTCTGTCCGGTCTTGGGAGAAAGAGGCATATTTCTTACAAGTGACGGAGAGGAGAGGCGGGAAGCGTGATATTCCTATTCCAGATCCCTCCTGTATCCGATCCTTTGATATACCATATAATCCGAAGGTCACATGAATTATATTGAACTGGCGAAACGCGTCGCGGTAGCCGTCATCGGGATTCCGCTGATTTTTTTCTTGACCATCAAAGGGGGACTTCCCTTCGTCGTTTTGATCGGGACGATTCAGGCTTTGATGTTGTGGGAATTCTACGGGATTTGCCGGCAGAAAGGGGTTCGTCCCCTGAACTCGCTCGGGATCATCGCCGTCGTTTTCCTGTCCATTTTAAGTTTCCTTGTTCCCTCTCCGATGGCGTTTTTTCTCATCCCGCTGATAACCATCGTGGTCTTGATCGTTGAATTGTTCAGGGGGAAACCCGGTCCGCTATCGAACGCGGCGGCGACATTGCTCGGTATCGTCTATATTGGATTCTTCTCGGCTTTCATCCTGATCCGGGAAATGCCCGAAACGAAAGGGATTGCCTACCGGGACGGAGGTCTCTCGATTATCCTGCTCTGGGCGGGCATCTGGATTTGTGATACAATCGCTTATTTCTTCGGATCTTATTTTGGAAAACATGCCCTGTTCAAACGCGTGAGTCCGAGAAAAACCTGGGAAGGTTCAATCGCCGGATTAATCGGGGCATTGTTCACGGTCTACGGATTTGCGAAGATTCTGCTGCCCGCTATGACCATTATGGATATTCTTGTCATCGGGGGGATCATCGGCGTATTCAGTCAAATCGGCGACCTGGTGGAATCTTTATTCAAACGGGATGTCCAAATCAAAGATTCCTCTCACATTCTACCGGGTCACGGAGGCTTTTTGGATCGATTCGACAGTCCCTTGCTCATCGGCCCCCTGGTTTTTCTGTATTTCCTCCTCTCCGGGTTTCCTGGGTAATTTGTCGTCCGTTCATAAATGTGACACCCCGGAAACGTCTTTGAACAGATAGCAAAAACTGCCTCGACACTGGCATTTTTTTCCTCCCCGCGGTCTCCTGTTTTTTTTATTCAGGACCCTCCCGAGTAATCGAAACGTTCTGGCATGACGATTGCCTTTATGCGTCATCGAATAGATTCGACTTTTTGAATCGGGAGTATAACCATGTCAGAACAAACCCTCATCACCCTTGTGCCGGATGAATTAAAAAGCCGTCTTCAAAACGGTTTTGCCCGTGCCGGAATGACTGTGGAAAATGTAGAGGAACCCCGCGCATTGTTACAATCCCTTTTTACCCGGAGAGTGAATGCGATTATCGCGGATGCGGCCCTGATCGCGGATCAGATAAAATCCATCTGTCAGATACTGGAGACAGAAAACAAGACAGCCCTGTTAATCTTGCTGACGAATTCTGAACAAATCATGGCGAAAATCTATGCGCTGGAAGACGGTGCCGATATCTGTTTTGACCAGCCTGTGCAGATTGAAGAGCTGGTCGCCCAGGTCAAGGCGCTTTTCAGACGCTGTGACCGAATCCGCGAAGTACCCAGGGATTTGACGATAAAAGACATCCACATCAACCTGAATACGCATGAGGTGCGAAAAAACGGAAGCCTTATCGATCTCACCTATACCCAGTTCAAACTGCTCTACTTGCTGGCTTCTCAACGTGAGATTGTATTTTCCAGAAACGACATTCTCAAGAAAGTCTGGGGAGAGAATGCCTATGTCACCGACAGGACGGTGGATGTCCATGTGAAACGCCTGCGAGAAAAACTGGGTGAAGGCAAACAAACCTCAAGATATATTCAGACAATTCACGGGTTGGGATATCGTCTTGCCTGAATTTGGATATGATCCTTGTATATCTCTGTGAGTTTTTGTATTATAAAAATGACCCTGGAATACAGATTGATGACTCAGTTTGACACACAATTTTCGCCGACAGTCGAATCAAGTACCCCGGCCTCAATATTCAATATATCGACAGGGAGTCTGGATACGGTACGTACCCGGCGAAAAGAACCTGCGCACCTGGAACTCGATCTCGTCGGAAAACGAATTCTGGATATCTTTTTCTCTTTTCTCTTTATGGTTCTTGCGGTTCCGTTTTTCCTGTTGATCGCGGTGGCGATCAAATTCACATCGAAAGGTCCCATTTTTTTTCGTCAGGAACGGGTGGGATTAAAAGGGCAGAGGTTTCAAATCTGGAAATTCCGCACCATGACGGTGGAAGATTCGAAAAAGGAGCATCAGCAGTTTGTGAAAGAACTCCTCCATCAGACAGACGAGGGAGATAATACGGGGCTGGTCGATCAATATATGCAGTATATTGAAAAACGGATTACGCCTGTCGGCCGTTTCCTGCGTGCGACCAGCCTCGATGAATTGCCTCAGCTCTTCAATATATTTGGGGGCCGGATGAGTCTGGTCGGTCCCCGTCCTCATCCGGTATACGAGGTGGATGAGTACAAATCCTGGTACCGAAGGCGTCTCGATGTCAAACCCGGTCTGACGGGCTGGTCTAAACTCAACCTGCGCCTGACGCCGAAAAACTATGAAGAATCGATTCTTTACGATCTCTGGTATGTGGATCATCGAAACCTTCTTCTTGATTTGCGTATCCTGTTATTGACCGTCCCGTTTGTCCTGTCCATGAAGGACGCCCATTAATTAAAAGGATTCTGACGATGCGTTTTCGTGGAAAGAATGTATTGATCACGGGAGGTGCCGGATTTGTGGGTTCGAATCTCGTCGATCAGCTGGTCGAAGAAGGGGCGAGGGTGACGGTGCTGGATGATCTGTTTTCCGGACGAAAAGAAAATATCGCACATTTCAGAGAAATCACCTTTATTCAGGGTTGCGTGACGGACGTGGACAAGATTAACCAATTGGTCCAGGAAAACGAACTGGTATTCAATCTGGCCGTGAGGAATATCATCGTTTCCACCGTGTCACCCGAACTTGATTTTCAGGTCAATACAGGAGGAATGTTCAATATTCTGCTCGCGGCCAAGAAATTCGGTGTTGAACGGATTGTCTATACCTCATCGGCCTCTGTATACGGCAATTCCAGATATTTGCCGATCAATGAGGATGATCATATTTCCACACTGAATCCTTATGCGGCCAGTAAACTCTCCGCCGAAAATTACTGTCACGCGTTTTTCGAGACCTATGACGTTCCGATGGCAATTGTCCGTTATTCCAATGTGTATGGCAAGAAACAGTCGCCCACGAATCCCTATTGCGGCGTCGTCTCAAAGTTCTTCGAAAGTTTGATGAACGGCCAATCTCCTCAAATCCACGGCGACGGCGAGCAGACCCGCGATTTCACCTATGTGGCCGATGCGGTCGAGGCGACGCTCCTGGCGGCGTATCATCCCAGGGCCGTGGGAGAGGTATTCAATGTCGGATCGGGGAAGGAAACCAGTATCAACGAACTGGTCTCGCGAATTATCGAGATCATCGGAACCAAAGCCCGTCCTCAATATATCGATCGGAGGGACATTGACAATATCCGCAGACGTGTATTGAATATCGAAAAAAGCCGAAAAATACTGCGCTGGAGTCCGACCCGGACGCTGGAGAACGGACTTAGAGAAACTCATGAATGGCTCTCTTCCATCCGGTAGAATAGAAAACGACTTTTATTTTCGGATTTTCATGCCATTATTCGCCTCGAATCATGAATCCTGTTGAATTGATCAGATCGCGCCTGGAGATGCGTTCGGCCGCCCATATCGTATCGCGGATTGCGAACATTACAGGACGATACGGACCCGGACCGGAACCGATGCGTGCTGTATTGCTTGATTTCGCGCTTTTCTCGGCAAAGAGCGGATTTCGTCCCACCTTTCCGGTAACGGCATCGGTCGTCGAAAGACACCCCAACCTGTTCCGCCTGATGCAGTCACTGGATGTCGAATTGGCCGTTCACGGTTTTCGCCACATCGATTATACGCAAATTCCTGAAAAAACTGCGCAGGAACATTTCAAAAAAACCCGACACATCTTCAATCGGGCTGGACTATCTTATACAGGATTTCGTTATCCATTTCTGAGGAGAAGTGCGGATCGGATCCGCCTTTTGGCGGAATATGATTTTGTCTGGGACAGCAGCGATGTGATCACTTGGCATTTTGAACCACCCTCATCTGTAAAACCGGAAGCATGGCAAAATTATTTACGAATCCTCGAAAGTTATCGTCCCGAAAATGAAGAAACAGCCATCTCCCTCCCGCGTCGCGATCACGGTTTGATCGAAATTCCTGTTTCCGTACCGGATGATGACATTCTCATCGAACGGCTCGGGTGTTCGAAAATGGAGATCGCACACATCTGGAAGGATATATTTATCCGGACACACCGGCGAGGAGAGTGTTTCGTAATCCAGCTGCACCCCGAACGGTTCCCATATTTCAAAGGGGCGCTTCAGAGCCTCCTTGGCTTCGCAAAACGGGAAGGCACTGTCTGGATCGCCTCACTCGGGGAGATTGCTTCCTGGTGGAAGAGGAAGACGGGTTTTCATGTTCGTCTTGAACGAGATGGAAGGACAGGCTGGACCATCCGCACGGAGGCGACGAATGAGGCGGCGCTTCTCGGATTGAACATTCCGGAAATGAGCGACACCTGTGCGTTGTGGAAAAACTGGAGGATCCTGCCGCCTGCCTGCCGGATTCCAGGGAAAAAGAAGCCCATCATCGGACTTTCGCCGCGTGTGCCGGAATCTTTGAAAATATTCCTTGCGGATGAAGGTTTTATTTTTGAAATTACAGACGAACCGGATAATTATAGTATTTATCTCACTGATTATTATTCGGTTGAAAATATCTCACGGCGACGGGTATTGGATTATATCGAGGAGTCTGAGTATCCTGTAATTCGTTTCTGGCGCTGGCCGGCTCCGTTTGTGAGTTGTTTGGCAATCACCGGAGACATCGACGGCGTGGATCTCTGGGATTACTGGAGTCGTTTTTATGGGTCCTGAAAAGATACACATACATCCCCACATGGTATTTCGTCCCCTGATTCGGTATTGGTGGATGATCCTGCTCGTATTTTCCGGGGTCGTGGGCGTGGTTGCTCTCTTAACGTTTCAGGCTCAGGAGATCTACGAAGCCAAAGGCACGCTCTATCTCCGCCAATACGGGGGGCCGGAAGGGGAAATCTTTCAGTCTGCTTCCACGGCTTCGGGTCAACGGTATCTGGTGAAAAACCAGATACCGATCCTGAAGAGCCGCAGCCTTGCGGGCGATGTGATACAGAGGCTTCAGGCGTCTCCCTATGCGGATTCCCTGTGCGTGCTGGGGAATTGTCCTCCGAAAAAAAGAATTCTTTCTCTATATTTTCTCAGGAGCGACCGCTCCCGGAAATCTCCTCCTACGTTTCAGGAAATGGTACAGGCCTTTCGTGAAGCCACACGGATCATCGAAAGCTCGGAGACCAGTATCTTCGAACTGAGAGGACAAGGACCGACGGCCTGGGAGGCTGCCTGTCTCGTCAATGTCTGGATCGATGCGTATCTGGATTTCGATATCATGAACAGCCAGGGAGATATGGGGCAGACGCGTGATTTCATCGAGCGGAAGATGCGCGATGTCGAATCAAATCTGAATCGGTCCGAACAGACGTTGGCCGCGTTCCAGAAGAAGAATCGGGTGGTCGCTCTTCCGCAGGAGACCGAGGAACTGGTCGCCCAGATTTCACGGTTCGAGTCGCTTTACGATCAGGCCCGGACCGATCAGGAGGCGATTCGCCAGCAATTGACATTCCTGAAAGATCAACTCGACACCAGCCGGAAGAATCTGGTCGAGAACATGACCAAATTGTCTAATCCCATCCTGCAGGAGTTGCAGAACCAGATGGCCCGGCTGGTCGGAGAAAAAGCGGCGTATGAAGCCCAGTTGGCCGGAGCCGGACTCTACTATCATCGAGACGGCAAGCTGATCCAGATGGAAAACAGGCTGCAGGGGATACAGGAACGCATCGTGGAGGAAACCAAACGGGTCGCACAGAACGACCTGAGCGGCATTAACCCGCTGACCTATTCAGAGAATCTGATCCATCAGATTTTGGAACTCGAGACACGCCAGATATCAGTGAATGCGACTGCGACAACCTTGAAAACGATTGTTGACGAATATGCCGATAAATTAAAAACCCTGCCGGATAAAAGCCTTCAGCTCGCACGTCTCGAACGGGATGTGAAACTCAACCGTGAGACCTACATGCTCCTGGCGCATCGGTATGAGGAGATGCGCATCCGGGAAGCCGGTGAAATGGCCAACATCCGGGTGATCGACAGGGGAGAGGCGCCTGCTGATCCTGTATTTCCGCGAAAAAAACTCAATTTCATTCTGGCCGGTTTTTTCGGACTCCTTTTGGGAGGCGGTCTGGCATTCGGCCGGGATTATTTTGATCAGACCCTTCGGACACCGCATGATTTACATGAAATGAATGTCCATCTTATTGGAAACGTTCCCTCAGTCTCGGTGAAACCTCCCAGGTCCGGCAAAAACAGAATTTCGAACGGACAGGATTATCGGCGTGCACGTGCCATATTGCCCTATCTTCTGAACTACCACAAAACCGATCCGGCTATCGAGGAAAGTTACAGATCGATTCGAACCAATGTCTATCAGTTGCTGAAAGAGAATTACGGCCGGATCATCCTGATCACGAGTCCGGGTGCGGGAGAAGGCAAATCGACCACTTCGGTGAATCTGGCGATTGCGATGGCCAGAAAAGGCGTGAAAACCCTGTTGATGGATTGTGACTTGCGAAAACCGGTGCTCGATATCCTGCTCACGAGTGCACAGCGCAAGACGGGTTTGACATACCATCTCAGTCAGGATGCTGACTGGCAATCGTCCATTATTCCGACGACCCAGGAAGATCTCGATCTGATGCCGTCGGGTCCAACGGTTAAAAATGCGCCTGAATTGTTGGGTTCGAAAGCCATGACCCAGCTCCTCCTATCCCTGAAAAAACATTACGGTGTGATCCTCCTGGATACCCCGCCCATCCTTCCGGTCACCGATACGGCCGTGCTGGCCACGATTGCGGACGGTGTGCTGCTCGTCGTCAAGGCGCACGCAACGACCCGGGTCGCCGTTAAACATGCCCAGGAACAGTTGCGCGGCGTCAAAGCCCGGTTCTGGGGCGCCATCCTCGTCGGTGTCACACAAAAAGAACTTCATTCTTACGGTGATTATTACTGATGCGGATCGCCGATCCGAAACCGGATACGGGTACCCAGTTCTTCGCAGACCATCCGCAATCCGCGGCGGGTGCAGTGGTGATCGGTGGACATTTTCACGCGCTCGGCCTGATCCGTCAGCTGGCACGGCGCGGCGTATCTGTGATCCTGGTCGACCATGAACCCTGCATGGCCCGGTTTTCCAGATACCTTCAAGGTTTTTATCGCTCGCCCCGCTGTGACGATGCAGAACGGTTCTCTTCTTTTCTCATCGAACTCGCGGAACGAAAACGTCTTTCCAGTTGGGTTCTCTTCCCGACACACGATGAGAGTGTCTATTATCTGGCCAACCATCGGGACCGCTTGAAGGATGATTTCCGGATCTCGACGCCGGCATGGGAAATCACACGGAATGTTTATAACAAACGGCTGACCTACAGGCATGCCCGGAAAATCGGCATTCCCATACCCGATACGTTCTTCCCGGCCGATGAAACAGAATTGATGGCGCTCGGACTCTCCTATCCCGTGATCCTGAAGCCGGCTGTCATGCGCCATTTCTTCTCAAAAACCGGACGAAAGGCGTTTCTCGCACAGAATCCGGATCAATTGCGCGGTCTGTACCGTGAGGCCTGTCTGATCATCCCGTCCGATGAAATCATGATCCAGGATCTGGTCCCGGATTGTTCCGAAAACCTCTACGGATACTGTCCCTATATCCGAAACGGTGAAGTCTATGGACGGATCGTCGCGAAACGTCCGCGTCAGCATCCCAGGGATTTCGGACAGGCGACGACCTACGCACGGACCCTCGCGCTGCCTGAAATCGAAAAAATGGGAAACCTTTTCCTCAAATCGATCGGATTCGAGGGTGTCTGCGAAGTGGAATTCATCCGTGACCGGCGTGACGGCCGTTTTAAACTGCTCGAGGTAAATCCGCGAATCTGGGGATGGCATACCCTGGCCGAAGCGGCGGGAGTCCCGCTGGGATATCTCGCCTACCGGGACGGGATCGGCCGGCCCGTTCGCGTGGAAGGATACGAGACCGACGTTTCATGGATGCGTCTCCTCACGGATATCCCCACGGTATTCAAGGAAATCGCACGAAAAGAATTAAGCGTCACGGACTATCTCAAATCGCTCCGGGGACACAGAGCCTTTGCCGTGCTGGCCAAGGACGATCCGGTCCCTTTCTTCTCTGAACTGATGATGGCGCCGTATCTCTGGCGCAAACGGGGCTTTTGATGAATATCCCTTTGTTTCCTTTCTGGATGTGTGTACTCGTCCCGTTCATCCTGACCCTTTTCGTTTTCAGCCGCTGGAAGCTCAAACTCCGGCTCGCCCTGATTCCCGCCGGCTGCGCCGCATGTACTTTTCTATCATTCACTTTCTTCTTCCGGATTCCGGGAATCGTCTTTCCGCTCACCCTTGCGGTCCTGTCGACGCTGGCCTGGATCGGCGTTTTTATTCTCCTCTCCTTTTTCAGGGATCCGGAGCGCTTTCCTCTAGAGGAACCCGGAGTGATCCTCTCGCCGGCCGACGGTACCGTCCTTTCCATTTCCACCGTATACGGCGGAGAGGTTCCCTGTACTGTCAAAAATGGGCAACCGGTCGAACTCTGTGAACTTCTCCATCCGGGAAATCCGATTCGAGAGGGAACGCTTATCGCCATTGAAATGCTTCTTACCGATGTGCATGTGAATCGCGCGCCCATCTCGGGCAGGATCATCCATCAGGAATATATTCCCGGACGGTTTTATTCCCTGAGGAATCCGGAATCCCGTTCTCAAAACGAGCGCGTCTATACAGTTTATCAGGATTCGGAGATACGAATCGGAATGATCCAGATCGCATCGCGTCTGGTCCGACGGATCGATATTTTTAAACGGACAGGTGACACGATAGAGCGGGGTGAACGGGTCGGCCGGATTCGTTTCGGGAGTCAGGTCGATCTGCTGATAGATCAGAAAACGGATGTCCGGATCAGGGTCCGCGAAGGCGATTATGTCCGCGCAGGGGAGACGGTCATTGCCGGCATATCCGCAAAAACATAACCGGATGGTCGATTTGAAAATCGTATTATTGGCCTATCCGGACAACCCGGTAGGAGCCGCATTCATCCGTATTTTCCGGGATCATCATATCCCCATCCAGGCCGTCCTGTTCGAAACCCAAAGAACCGGATCCCGCTGGAAACGCTTGGTCACCAAACTGCACAAGGATGGCCCCCGGGCGACCGTCGGCCGTGTCGTCCAGATGGCTGTCATGCGGGTCATGGGGAAGAGAAGTGCTGATCTGTGCCGCCGGTACGGGATCCCGGTATTTCAAGTGGAAAGGATGAACGGAAAGCGGTGTGAGATTATTCTGGCCGGACTCGATCCCGATCTCCTGATTATCGTTTCCGCCCCCGTACTCCGTGAGCCTATTTTCAGTAAAGCGCGGATCGCCTGCCTCAATCCCCATCCGGGATGGCTGCCGAAATACCGCGGTCTCGGCGCGAATGCCCATGCGTTACAAAAAGGAGACGATCCGGGCGTGACCGTCCATTTCGTAAACAGCGGAATCGATACGGGACCCGTCATCGTGCGTGAACATATTCCCCTTCGCAGAAGGGACACGGTCGCAAAAATCAACGACCGTGCCATGAAACGCGGCGCCGAACTGCTTGCCGGTATCATCCGGGATATTCAGATGAATTGTCTCCGGATGGAACCAATCGACGAACCGCGGGGATCTCTTTATCGTGACATGCCCTATCGGGAAGTCCGGCGGGTCAACCGGATGATCAGAAAACGGATGCAATAACCAAATTCGATCGGTTGGATATGATCAAACAAAAACGCTTTAGCCGTGTGCTCCTCGTGAGTCCGCCTAGTTCCAGTTATCTCGGGGCGGCACGTCCGCCCCAGAACCTGGGTTACCTGGCTGAATCACTCTTCGCGCAACAGATCGATTATGACGTGCTGGATATGCGGCTGGGATACGGTTTTTCTCGTCTGAGAAAGAAAATCGAAACCTATCGTCCGGATCTCGTCGGTTTTTCACTGGTGTCTCTCGAATACAAACGGAGTTACGATCTGATCGCCCGGACGAAATCCGTTTTCCCGGATCTGCCCGTCGTGACCGGAGGCCCGCATCTCACTGTCCTTCAGAGTCAGGTGCTCGAGGAATGTCCGGCCATTGATTTCGGCGTGGTTTACGAAGGCGAGAACACCTTGCTCGAACTGTGCGATGCGTCTCTTGGTTTATCCGAAATCAAAGGACTGATACGCAAAAATAGAAACCGCATTGTGTATAACGGAAACCGGGAGTATGAAAGAAATCTCGATCTCATTCCGTTTCCGACATACCGGAAATTCGAACTCAACCGGTATATCCGCGAATTGCCCCTGAATTCGAGTCGCGGATGCCCGTACCGTTGCGTTTTCTGCCCCAACAAAATGATCACCAAACGATTCCGATGGCGGTCTGCGCAGCATGTGGCCGATGAGATCGCATTCTGGGTTGACAGGGGATACCGGGTGTTTAATTTTGATGACGATAATTTTACATTCCACAAAGACCGTGTCTACGACATTTGTGACGAAATTGAAAAACGGGGTATTCGCCATGCGGAATTCCGCTGTTCCAACGGACTCCGGGCGGATCGTGTCGATGAACCCTTGTTGAAACGGATGCGTTCCGTCGGTTTCAATTATATCGCATTTGGTGTCGACGGCGGAAATGATAAGATGCTCACGGCCAACAAAAAGGGGGAAACCCTGTCCCAGATCGACGACGCGGTCCGGACGGCCTGTGCGCTGGGATATGACGTCAAGATTTTCTGCATTCTCGGCATGCCCCGGGAGACGCAAGCGGATACGGAGGATGCGTTTCGTTTCGTTCAAAAGTATCCGGTCAGACGGGTCATACTCAACAATCCGATTCCTTATCCCGGAACGGAACTCTATGAAACGGTGTTGAAAAATAATTGGTTCATCATCGAGCCGGAGCATTATCTGAACGAAGTCACCGAGAATATCAACCATCCGGTTTTCACGACGCCCGAGATGGGATATGGGGAACGGATTGCCCTGATGAAGAAAGCCCGGAAAATCGAGAAACGGGTCACACGCCGCGCGGTTCAATCCCTCTACAGCCGGTGGTTTCCCGTCAATTATCTTCTAGCCGGGGTGTTTGCGACCGGTTTGGTCGAGCGGATGTTTTTTGAGAACAGGTGGTTTCGCCAGTGGATCGAGAATATGCGGTACCGGCGTATGTTTTCCCGGTCACCCGGCCCGGAAAAGAGAGCCCTATGAAGATATGCATGGTCGGATATACCGTGTATGAGAAAGATGGCAGACTGCATCGATACGCCACGTCTCTGGCCGAACGCGGAGACACGGTGCATGTGATCGGGTCGGGCGAAGCAGATTCCCCTGCCCGCTCGGAGGTCGGCGGTGTGCGTGTGTATCAGCTTTCATCCAGGGATTTCTCCGAAACCACGCCTGCCACCTATCTGAGAAACATGATCCGTTTCTTTTATTCCTCATCTTTATTGTTGACGCGATTGCACCACAAAGAAAAATATGACATTATTCATTATCACAATATCCCGGATTTCGGGGTTTTCTGTGCGTGGTATCCGAAACTGACGGGTGCGAAAGTGATACTCGACATCCATGATCTGGTGCCGGAATTCTATATGCGCAAATTCGGCGTGGGGGAGGGGGAACCCATCATCCGGCTCCTCAAATGGGTGGAGAAGATCAGCTGCCGCTTTGCCGATCATGTCATCACCGTGACGGACATCTGGAGGAAACGTCTGGCGATGCGTGCCGTGCCTTCCCGGAAAACATCGGTAATCATGAACCTGCCCATGGATGCCGTATTCCGGAAAGTCCCCTTCCGTCTCCATCACCCCGGTGAGCCGTTTATTATCCGGTATCACGGAAATGTCGCCGAACAGACCGGCGTGGATATCGCGGTCCATGCCCTTCATCTGCTCAGGGATCAAATCCCGGATTTACGGTTCCGGATCATCGGAGAGGGACGGGATTCCGATAAAATTCAGGCACTGATCCGCAAATACAGGCTGCATGATCGCGTGTCTCTTCATCCTTCTGTTCCGGTCATGGAACTTGCCCGGCACCTCAAAGACGCCCATCTCGCAGTCGATCCCAAACGCTCGGGCGTGTACGCCGGAGAGACGTTGAGTGTGAAATCCATGGAATATCTCCGCCTCGGTATCCCCCTGATTGCATCGCGTACGGTGGCGGCGGATCATTACTTTGACGAACGCTTCGTGCGGTTTTTCGATCCCGAAAATCCCGAATCGCTCGCGGATGCGATTCGGGATCTGTACGCCGATCCGGCCAAAAGAAGAAACCTCTCAGACAATGCGGCGCTTTTTTTTGAACGCCATGACTGGGAAAAGACCCGGGTGACGTATCACCGGATTCTCGCCGGATTAACCGGCCGATCCGTGAATTCCCAGGATAGCCCTGCATGTTGATCCGGAGAAAAGAAGAGACCGATCGGATGAAATATTTCCAGGGGCCGGGATGGATTCTCGCCCTTCTGTTCCTGAGCCTAATTTGCGGCTGGGCATTATTTCAAACGTTCGATCTAAACGGGTCCATCATGAACAGTCTGGCCTTGATGGTTGTGATTGTTTCTCCGCTTTTTTTGATTTATGAAGACTGGGCGAAGAAAGGGCTCGTCGCAATCCTTTTGCTTACACTGCCGCTGAATATCAGCCAGACTCAGTTTTTAAGACCCCACATCGGAGGCGCACAGGGCTTGATCATTTCCCTGAACGGACTGGCCCTGTTTTTCCTGTATCTGTTGCTTTTTCTGGATCTGATCCGGGATCGTCAGACCGATTTCAGGCTCTTGCCTTTTGCCGGTCTGCCGTTGATCGGCATGCTGTTTTTTGCCGCACTCTCACTGATCGGCGCTCCCGACAGGATGCTCGGTTTCTTCGAACTCCTCGAATTCGTCAGGATGTATCTGAATTTCCTTTATATTTTCCACTATGCAAGAACGGAAAAGAACAGCCACTGGATCCTCTTCGTCCTCCTGGCCGGACTCTGCCTGGAGAACGGCATCGCTTTGCTCCAGCAGGTCACCGGATCATCCCTGAATCTCAGGATATTGGGTGGGCATGAAGCGGAAGCCATTCAAACCATCGGTGGCGATCGGGTTTTTCGCATGGGGGGGACTCTTGGCAACAGCAATTCACTGGCGTGGTATCTGGATTTCTTGCTCCCGCTCACCGTGTCCCTGCTGTTTCTCAAGCATCCGCGATGGATCCGTACCGCGGCATTTTCCTGTTTCTTTCCCGGTATCGTGGTCCTTGTTCTGACATTCTCACGGGGCGGATGGATCGGCTTTCTCGTCGGCGGGTTGATCGTTCTGATCATGCGTCTTCGTCGTGCATCTCTCAGGCATCGATTCTATCTCGGAATATTCGTCATACTCCTGCTGGCCATGACACTTACCCTCCTGGCCGGTTTTGATAATCCGGTAAAAGAACGTTTCACGGCGGATGACAACCAATCTGCATATGTACGTCTTCCATTGATGCGTGTGGCCTGGAATATGATCAAATCCAATCCGATAACCGGGGTGGGACTCAATAATTACACACTGGTCCATCATCTATATGATCAAACATCCGAGCAGGTTTCATCCCATTTTCCCTATCCGGTGCACAACCTGTTTCTCCAGCTCGGAGCCGAAATCGGAATTATCGGCCTGGGGTTCTTTTTTCTCTTTTTACTCATGACGCTATGGTATGCGTTTCGATTGGCCTCGCATTGTTCCGGTCTGGAACAGACCGTGGGTATCGGTGTTTTGGGCGGAATCGTCGCCGGTATGATACAGGGACTCGTCGAGAACGCCACAATCGGCAGTTATCATCTTCTTCCGCTGTGGATACTCGCAGGCTGGGCATCGGGTCTTGCTCACGAACTGAATAAACCGGCCGAAGGGACCCAATAAACATGGCTTCCCTGATTGGTATTTTTAAGAATACGGCGGCCATGCTGTTCGGCACCATCCTGCGAATGTCCGCCTCGTTCATCCTGGTTATATTCATCGCCCGCCATCTGGGCTCGGAAGGAATGGGAAAATTCTCCATTGTCCTGACCTTGTTTTGGATCTTTCAAACCATCGCGAGCATGGGAATCCAGCCGCTGCTGATTCGCGAGGTTGCGAAAGACAGATCCCGGACCTTACCTTTCCTCTCCACCGCTTCATTTCTGTCCCTGATCGCGGCCTTGCTGATGGCCGCTCTCATGATCGGATTTGCATGGTTGCTCCGTTATCCGGAAGATGTCTTCCTGGCAACAGTATGGATCGCCGTGGCACTTCTGTTTTCCACGCTGACAATCGTATTTCAGTCCATATTTATTGCCTTTGAGAGATCCGAACTGGTCTTATGGGGAATGACAACCGAGAATCTGGTCAAACTCGCTGCCGGCATTCCGGCTTTGTTTATCGGAGGCGGAATCGTCATCCTCGCCGGGGTATTCGCCCTGTCGTATTTCTTCGCGCTGTGTATTTCTGCAATATTGTCGAGGAAATACATCGGGGCGATTCCCAGGAAGATTGACTGGCATGTCGCGAGATGGTTGATCCGCGAGACGCCCACCTTTGCCGGAATTTCCATCTTCAACACCCTGTTCTGGAATGCAAATGTGATTATCCTCTCCAAAATGGTCTCTCTGGAAATGGTCGGGCTTTTCAGCGCCGCGTTCAGGATGGTGAATATGGTGAAACTGGTTCTGCAGAGTTACAAGCTGGCCATCCAGCCGGTTGCGGCGAAAACCTTTGAGGAATCGCTGGAAGCATTTCAGTCGTTTTGCAATCAATCTCTTCGCCTGGTTTTCATGATTACGATCCCGGTGTGCGTGGGGGGGACAATCCTCGCAAGGCCACTCATGGAATCGGTTTTCGGTGTTGAATTCGGAGATGCAGCGGTTCTGTTCCAGATCACCCTGTGGATGCTTCTTTTTTACGGTATTGTCCTGGTCCTGGCGACTTTTTTGATCGCAAGCCGCAACCAGAGAATCGACCTCAGGGTCAATGTGAATAGCACGGTTCTCAGCCTGATTTTGCACATCGGGCTGATCCGAATCTGGTCCGGTCTGGGCGCCGCAATCGCTTTGCTCCTTTCTATCGCCGTGTTCTTCCTGCAGCAGGACTATTCTGTGCGCCGGATATTATTCCCGGTCCCTTACTTTCATCTTGCATGGAAGATTCTCCTCGCCGCGATTCTGATGGGC
>DSAP01000038.1 GCA_011046415.1 bacterium
AAGCCGCTGAATTTCATCGACCACGATCAGGCCGCTCAAGGATTCGAAAACAAGCTGGGGTTGTTCGAGCCGGGCAAGATCGCGGGGGTTCTCAAGGTCAAAATAGTGGTCGACCTTCAACTGTCTTGCCAGCGTCGTCTTTCCGCATTGCCTTGAACCCAGAATCGTGACTACGGGAAAAACAGACAACAATTCTTGGATTCGCCTGATATCCAGTTTTCTCGGCACCATGTTTTGTTGATTTCTCGAATAGACCATTCGATTTTTCGACAACATATGAAATCATTTGATGATCCGCAATGAAAAATATCCTGGAACTTTTTGGGATGGCAACAGCGACGCACCTCAAAGGGGCAGGATGGCAACTGAGGAGGGCAACAATCCCAAGGTACGGCGCAGTGTACAGAGAGGACGACCGCCTGGAAATAGAAAGGCCGCCCCGGACAGGGCGGCCCTGGATTTTCAACCCATTCCGGGGAATCTCCGGAGACGCGGATGCGGACGAAAACCGGTCCTACGCATCCTCTCTTGCGGACCCTCCGGAAATGATCTCTCCGAACTTCCTGCCGAATTCGACCCCCTGCCGGATATCCCCGGCGGTCGGGGCGCCGCAAAACTCAAACTGGTCCATCAGTTCCCATTGAAGGGATTCGAACCGTTTCTCGAGGCCGCGCTGCGCGCCGCCGCTCCATCCGTAACTCCCGAATACGGCGGCCCTCTTCTTGCGAATGTGTTTCACCGCAACCATGTTGAGCACATCGATCATCAACGGAAACAGGCTGCCCTCGTAGGTCGGCGCGCCGATCACCACCCCGGATTTCGTCCAGAGCGACGGCAGAATATAACTCACGTGCGTGCGCGCCACGTCGAAAATCTCGATCTCCGCACCCGTCCCGGAGATCCCCTGGGCCACCGCGTTCATCATCTTCTCGGTATTCCCGTACATGGAAGCGTACATCAGCGTAATCCCGGGCTCTCCAGGATTCCCGGCATACCCGGCCCAGGTCTTGTAGAGATGGACGATCCGGCCGGGATCTTTACGCCAGATCAGGCCGTGGGAGGGTGCGATGATCCGGACGTCGAGGCCGGACAGTTTCTCGATGGCCCGGAGCACGGGTCCGCTGAATTTGGCCACGATGTTGACGTAATAACGGAGCGCTTCCGTTTCATAAAAGGAATGGTCCGTACACTGGTCGTCGAAAATCGTCCCGCGCAGCGCGCCGTAGCCGCCGAACGCGTCGCAGGAAAACAGGATCTGATTCTCCGACTCGTACGTCATCATGGTCTCCGGCCAGTGGACGTGCGGCGTCATGAAGAATTGGAGCGTGTGTTTGCCGAGTGAAATCGTCTCCCCGTCTTTGACGGCCCGGACATTCTCGGTGATCCCATAAAAGGACGCCAGCATCTCCTTACATTTTTCGGAACAGAGCAGGGTGATTTTCGGGGCGATCCGGATCAGCGTGGAGAGCACGCCGGAATGGTCCGGCTCGAGATGATGGATCACCACATAATCCAGCGAACCGATGTCCGCAATCTCACCGATCGCCTCGAAGAATTCATCCGTCTTGAACGCCTTCGCCAGATCGAGGATCGCCTTCTTTTCATCGTCGATCAGATAGGCGTTGTAGGATACGCCTTCATGGGAGATCGGCCAGATTCCTTCGAACAAATCCGTGGTCCGATCGTTCACGCCAATCCAGTAGACATTGGGACAGATTTCAACCGCCGGCATAAAAAAACCTCCCGAGACGACACACAATTAACTTTCAACTTTCAACTTTTGACTTTTGACTTTCAACTTTTTACTTTTCACTTTTTTACCTTCTCACCCGGGCATTCCCCTCCCAGATGCTCCAGATCTGCTCTTCATCGGCGGGCTGCGAATAATCGGTCGTCAGCGTGGTGACCAGCGCGCCGTTGGCCCATCCGAACTGCACCCATTTCTCCGGCGTCCAGCCTCTCAGGATCGCGTAGAGCAGGCCGCCGACGAACCCGTCGCCCCCTCCGATCCGGTCGAATACGGTGATTTCCCGGGGCAGGACAACATGCCAGTTTCCGCTTTCGGACAGGATGGCGCCCCAGAGATGGCGGTTCGTACTGATCACCTCACGGAGCGTGGTGGCGAACACCGAGGTGCCCGGATACGCCTTCTTCGCCTGGTCGATCATGCCCTTGAAACTCTCGATCTTCGCGGCGAGCCCCTTTCCGCCGGCTTCAGGACCCGCGATGCCCAGGCTGAGCTGAAAATCTTCCTCGTTGCCCACGAGGATGTCTGAAACGCCCGCGATTTCGGAGAAGATCGCGTGGAGTTCCTTCTCGCGATTCTTCCAGAACGAGGCGCGGTAATTGAGATCGAAGGAAATCCGGGTGCCGTGTTTCCGGGCCGCCCGCGCGATCTCGAGGCAGAAGGCCCCGGTTTCCGGCGACAGGGCCGCGATCAGTCCGGACAGGTGGACGATCTGCACCCCTTCGCTTCCGAAGATCCGTTCGAGATCGAAATCCTTCGCGTTCAGGGTACGCCCGACTTCGCCGGCGCGGTCGTTGTGCACGCGCGGCCCGCGCGAGCCCGTGCCGCTGTCCGCGATGTTGAACTGATGACGATACCCCCAGGGACCGCCCTGCCCGACATCCTTGCCTTCGACATCCATGTGCCGGCCCGCGAGGTTGTCCCGGATGATCCGGGCGATCGGGCTGCCCTTGACGAAGGTCGTCAAAACCTTGACGGGAAGGCCGAGATAGGAGGATACGCTCGCCACATTGGTTTCTGCGCTCGTGACCTTCAATGTGAATGTCTCGCTCGCGTGCACGGGCTGGCCTTCGACCGGAGTGAGGCGAACGCCCATGCTCGTCGGCACGAGCATGGCATACTTGAAATTGTCCTTCAACTGGATCATGATGTCCTTCCTTTCTTCCTGGATTACAATCGGTCGCAAACGGTTTGATGGGCGGAACGGTCCGCCTTCCCTCCCGTCATCTCACGACGCGAGCGCCGCCGCCGGCCGCGACTTTCCGGATCTCAGACAGCCGGGCCATGCTCGTATCCCCCGGCGTGGTCATGGCCAGCGCCCCGTGCGCCGCGCCCAGTTCGACCGCCTGTTTGGGATCGCCGGTCTCCATCATGCCGTAAATGAATCCGGACGCGAATCCATCGCCGCCGCCGACCCGGTCGAGGATTTCGAGCCCGGGCCGGTGCGTCGCCTCGTAAAATTTGCCGTCCGTCCAGCAGATCGCGCCCCAGTCGTTCCGGGTCGCCGTGATCACCCCGCGCAGGGTAGTCGCGACCGCTTTGAAATTGGGATACGCGGCCGCCGCCTTTTGGATCATCTTCCGGAAACTGGCGGACTCGAGCCGGGTCAGGTTCTTGTCCACGCCCTCGACTTCGAATCCGAGGCACGCGGTGAAATCTTCCTCGTTGCCGATCATCACGTCCACGTACCGGGCGATTTCCCGGTTCACATCCTGAGCCTTCGAGGATCCGCCGACGGCCTTCCAGAGGGACGGCCGGTAATTCAGGTCATAGCTGATGACCGTCCCGTGTTTACGCGCCGCCTTCATGGCTGCGATCACGACATCGGGCGTGGTCTCGGAAAGCGCCGCGAAGATGCCGCCGGTATGGAACCAGCGCACGCCGGCCTTCCCGAAAATCTCCTCCCAGTCGAAATCGTCCGCGCGGAGCCGGCTCGCCGCCGAGTGGCCGCGGTCGACGCAGCTCAACGCGCCCCGGATACCGAATCCGCGTTCGGTGAAATTCAGGCCGTTGCGGACCGTCCGGCCGATCCCGTCGTATTCCATCCACCGGATGTATCGGGTATCGACCCCGCCCTCGAGGACGAATCCCTCGAGGAGTTCTCCCAGCGGATTCCTTGCAATCGCCGAGATGACGGCCGTCCGGAGTCCGAAACCGCGGCGGAGTGCGCGCGCCACATTGTATTCGCCGCCTCCCTCGGACACGCTGAACCGGCGGGCGGTATGGATCCGCCCCTCGCCCGGATCGAACCGGAGCATGATCTCGCCGAGTGAAACCTGATCGAACAGGCATTCTTCCTTGGATCGCAATTTCAGCGCCATATTCCCGCTCCTTGGTTCATGGTGAAGCGTTGAGGGATTGGAGTTACGAATTACGAGTTACGAGTTTAGAGTTTAGTGTTTCGATCTTCGAGTAATAAGTTCATGTTACCTGTTCAATGATCAATGTTCAATGTTCAATGTCCTCCCCCGCCTTCGCACATCGCACATCCTGATTCATCATTCGTCAATCAACCCGAAACGCGCAACTCTGCACTCGAAACTCATTTTTGAATCCGGTACAGCATCTCTCCCGCCTTGGGAACATAGAGTATCCCTTCCCCCTCCCGGTCCATCCACTCCCCGGGATGGATCGAGGCTGGATCGCAATAGCCGAGATTGATCGCCTCGCAGACGGATCTGGGGATGGACGTCGCCAGCGTCACCCGGATGCGCGGGTTCTCGATTCCGTTTTCATACGTGCCCAGCCCCTTAACATGGGTGGAATGCGCCCTCACTCCGCCGGGGATCTCCCGGTATTTGTCCCACTGTTTGAGGAAAAAATCACGGACGTGATACCCGATCTTCCGGATTTTCTCGCCGTGGGTGACGGACACTTCGGAAATATGCGGCGCATAGATGATGAGTTCGCCGCCGTCCGCCACGACGGGTTCGAGTTTGTACATGCACTTCGCGCCGGTCCACAGGTCGTCGTACATCTCGGGCGCGCAAGAGAGAACCCGGTGAAACGGCTTGTCCTTGTATACAATGTGGAGTTTCCCGGACAGCGCGGCGGCCGACTTCCACGCTTCGCGGGAATTTCCGGCGTAGAGTCCGGCCAGACCCGTGCCCTTGACCACCAGCGCAAGACAGTCGGGTTCGACCGGCAGGAACCGCGCCGCGCGTTCCACGACCTCCCTCACCGGGGTGTCGGCGCGGCCGATAATGGCGTAACTCGTGATCAGCGCGCCGAGCCAGTGGAACATGTCGATGATCTCCGCGCCCGCGACCCCGGGAAACAGATACTTGTTGCCCCCGGAAAAACCGACCACCTCGTGGGGAAACACGGGTCCGATGATCAGCACCCGGTCGTACCCGAGGACCATTTTGTTGACCGTAATCCGGACGGATTCGCGCAGGAGTCCGCCGGAGATCCCGGCCGTATCGTCTTCGGACAGCGTCCCGATATGCGCGAGCTGATCCGGATCGTCCCAGCGGTGATTGAAGAACCGGGCCCGGGGATATCGGGATCTCCGTTCCTCGGACGTGATCCCGACCCGCGCGTCGATCATGGCGTCCGTCATGGGCGGATGCGTGCCGAGCGCGACGAGGAAATCGAGACGTTGGACGCGGTCGGCCAGGAGACCGTAGACCGTGCGGAACAGGACGTCGATCGGCGCGGAACGCGTGTGATCCGGGATGATGCACAGGATCTTCTTCCCGTCCGGATTCAGGGTTTCCAGCGCGTCGGCGCAGAGTCGCCGGATTTCCGTTTCCGAAAGAAATCCGTCTGTGGAACCTTTCCCGAAGACCATGGCTTTTCCAGAGTTACGAGTTTCGAGTTAAGCCTGCGGAGTTGGGAGTCCGGCTATCCTTCCTTACACCGGACCGATCGTCCCGAACCTCTTTTCTTCAAACCCGTCCGGAACGGCTACACCGTATATGTGGAGGCGGACGTCGTACCGCCGCGTCCGGTCCAGTTGGTGTGGAAGAATTCACCGCGGGGCTTGTCCACCCGTTCATACGTGTGCGCACCGAAATAATCCCGCTGCGCCTGGAGCAGGTTGGCGGGAAGCCTTTCGGACCGGTATCCGTCGTAATAGGCCAGCGCGGAACCGATCGCGGGAACGGGGATTCCCAGTTCCACCGCAGTCCGGACAACCCTTCTCCACGCGGGCAAGGCCTTGATGACCTCATCCTTGAAGAAGGGATCGAGGAGCAGATTCGTCAAATCGGGATTGCGGTCGAACGCCTCCTTGATCTTGCCGAGGAACACGGAACGGATGATGCACCCGCCGCGCCACATCAGGGCGATCCCTCCGTAATTCAAATGCCAGCCGTATTCCCCGGCTGCGGCACGCATGAGCTGATAACCCTGGGCGTAGCTCACAATCTTGGATGCGTAGAGCGCCTGTTCGAGGTCGGCGACCATCCCGGCCTTTTCGCCCTGGAACCGGGCGTCCGGACCGGGCAGCTGTCGGGAAGCGGCGACGCGTTCCTCCTTCAGCGCGGAGAGGCATCGCGCGAACACGGCCTCGCCGATCAGTGTCAGCGGCTGTCCCTGATTCAGCGCCTCGATCGCGGTCCATTTGCCCGTTCCCTTCTGGCCCGCGGTATCGAGGATGAGATCGACCGTTTCATTCCCCTCCTCATCCCGGTATCCGAGGATGTCGCGTGTGATCTCGATCAGATAGCTGTCGAGTTTTCCTTTGTTCCATTTCGCGAACACTTCGTGCATCTCCGGATTGGACAGGCCGAGGCCGAACTTCATCATCTGATAGGTCTCGGAAATCATCTGCATATCGCCGTACTCGATTCCGTTGTGGATCATCTTCACGAAATGGCCCGCGCCGTTCTCCCCGACCCAGTCGCAGCAGGGTTCGCCCTGATCTGTCTTGGCCGCGATTTTCTGGAAAAGATCCTTCACGTGCGTCCAGGCCGCCGGCGATCCGCCCGGCATCAGGGAGGGCCCCATGAGCGCGCCTTCCTCGCCTCCGGAGACACCCGTGCCGATATAGAGCAGTTTATGGGATTCGACCAGCGCCGTCCGGCGTATGGTGTCCGGGAAATGGCTGTTCCCGCCGTCGATGAGGATATCGCCCTCCTCCATGTGCGGGATGAGCTGCTCGATCACCGCATCCACCGCCTTGCCCGCCTTGACCAGAATCATGATTTTCCGGGGACGTTTCAGACTCGCCACCAGTTCCTCGACGGTATGGCAGCCCTTGATATTTTTCCCCTTGGCCCTTCCGGCGACGAAGGCGTCCACCTTCTCGGTCGTCCGGTTGTAAACGGCGACCGAATAGCCGTTGCGTTCGATGTTGAGGACGAGATTCTCGCCCATCACCGCCAGGCCGATCAGCCCGAAATCATACTGTGTCATCTCGGAGTACCTCCTCAATAGGTTTTCTTTTTTTAAATCGTCATCGCGTGAAACCCGCCGTCGACCCAGATGATCGATCCGGTGACGAAACCGGAGGCCCGCGGCGAGGAAAGCCAGAGTACGGCGCCGACCAGCTCATCCGCCTCCCCGAAACGGTTCATGGGCGTATGGCGGAAGATATCCGCGATCCGTTCTTCCGTCAGCAGTTTCCTGTTCTGTTCCGCGGGGAAGAAACCGGGCGCTATGGCGTTGACGCGGACGCCCTGAGTGGCCCATTCCCGCGCCAGATTCTGCGTCAGGTTGTTCACCCCGGCCTTGGAGACGGCATAGGTGAAGACTTTTGAAATGGGGGGTCCCGAAGAGGCGGAAGAGATGTTGATGATCGAACCGGATTTCCGGGCGACCATCTGTTTGCCGAAGATCTGCGAGGCCCAGAACACGCCGCGCAGATTAACCTGTAGGATTTTCTCCCATTCGTCTTCCGTAATCTCGAAAAAGGGCGTGCCCGAATTGATGCCCGGCGCATTGATCAAGATATCGACCTTTCCCCATTCGGAAACCAACCGGTCGCACGCGGCCTGAATATCGGTTTTTTGGGTGACATCGACCTTCAGGGCAAGCGAGCGGACTCCCCGCTTCGCGATGGAAGCGGCCCGCTTTTCCGCATTCTCCGGATTCAGATCGAGGATGGCCACATCCGCGCCGGCGCCTGCGAGCCCTTCGGCCATCGCACCGGCCAGCACGCCCCCGCCCCCGATCACCGCCGCCGTCTTCCCTTTCAGCCCGAACAATTCATCAACATAACTCATTGTTGTCCTTTCAAGATAACTGTATTTATTGGTTTTTCATGACAGCGTTGAAAGATTCGGATTCCATGTTCCGAGTCACAAGTTTCAAATTACAAATTACAAGTTTCCCGCCCATCGCCTCTTTCCCATCCCCATTTATAGGAACAACCTTTTCATATGCCTCTCATAAATATTCCCGGTGACATTCCGAGCGATCACAGTCTCATGATCCCGGAGCGCCTGGAGGTAGCGTCCGTTCATCTCCGCGGCCACCTTGAATCCGACGTGCAACAATTGCCGGAAATGGGGATTGTAGTGCGGATTGGAGGGATCGTGGCGGAGCGTCGCGGCGAACCGTTTCCCGTCCCAGGCTTCCAGGTCAGACGGATCGGGCAGGCGGGAGGAATCGATGTCGATCACCGTGGCATAGGGTTTGGCGAGTTCTTCGAACCGGTGAAACGCGGAGGTATAAATTTCCCTGGCGAGGGAAAGACCGTCCCGTCCCGCCTCGGCCAGGCCGATCAGTTCCTCGAGCCAGGTCGTACCCGCCGTCTTGATGTGGACGCCTGCGTCGTGTTTCTTCAACGCCTTGCGGATGGGACCGTAAATCGCGAACTTATCGCTGCCGGAATGCACGCTCAACTTCAAACCGGACGGCAGTCCGAATTCCCGGACGGCGAACCGGATCACCGCAAGATCCGCGTCGAACTCTTTTTCAAACCGGTCCGGATCACCCACATACTCCACCCCCTTGTTAAACCGGCCCGTGAATTTCGGGGCCAGGGTGGCGACCGGGATCTTCTCCCGCGCGATCATCGCGAGGATGAAGAGCAACTCGACCGGAGTCTGGGCCGAATCTGTCTCGTCCATGGAGACTTCGGTGATAAAATCCGAACTGCTTTTCTTTTCGAGAATATGCCGGTAGGTGCGGCCCGCCTGGCGGACGGCGAACAGGTATTTTCCGGCGGTCTCCCGGAGCAGATCCCGCGTGACGCGGATGGGCTCATCAAGACCCGGAATCAAAAGATCTCCGATCCGGCCGGCCTGGGAATCCACGAAGGCCCTGATCCCGGCCTCTTCCGCCGTTTCCCCGATAAAATCCGCCACATCGAGCGTGAAAAAATCGCTGGCATTCACAAATCCGTCCACATTCTTCAGCCCAACGTGATCGGCATCCACGAAATAGGCCTCCCCCCATCCGCATGACCGGACGGCCTCATCGGCTTCCCGCCGCACATCCGGGGGTTGGGTGCCGATAATCCGATGCTCCCGATCCGACTTGTTCCACACGGGCGTGATCTCGACACCCGCATCTCCGGCCTTCTGAAAAGCGGCGAGTTGCGCGCGGGCCTGATGGCCGAACCGGTCTCCCACGCCGAATGAATATTTTCCCAGATTCATGTTATCCCTTCGGTTGTTGGAATGGAATGATGATTTCTGCATGAGTCGCGCACCACGAGGGACGGTTCGAGAATCGTGCGGACCTCGAATAATGCGCCTTCGATCTGCCGGTTCAATTTCTCGAGCGCCAGTCCGGCGATCCGGTCCGTGAGCTGATGGATGGTCGTCAGCGGTACGGGCGGGGGAACCCGGTATACGACATCGTCGAAACCCACGAGGGCGACGTCTTCGGGAATGCGGAGACGTCCCGCCGTGAGGGCCCGCTCGAATCCGATGGCCGACTGGTCGTTGTAGGCGAAGACGCCGTCGGGGCGTTCGGCGATCCGGCAGAAGGCCTCTCCGATCGCGAAGCCGGATTCAAAATCCTGCCTCGGAGCGGGAAAGGTGAATTCAAATTCAGGCCGGGCCTCGATTCCGTGCCGTTCGAGCGCGCGAAGGTAACCGGCGCGCCGGAGCGCACCGAGCGGATTCCCCTTCTCCGCGCCGAGATACCCGATGCGGCTGCGTCCATTCCGGATCAGAAATTCCGTGGCCATGAATGCGCCCCGTTCATGATCCGTGCCCACATAGTGGATCGTGGGATCATCCACGAAGGAGATCATCACATAGGGAAATCGGGATGCATGGAGCTCCCGCACGATTTCCGGGACATGATTCGTGTACTCCGTGGAAGCGATGATCAGGCCTCTTACATCGATTTCCTGAAAATGACGGATCTGGTTTTCCTCCCGTTCGAAGTCGTTGGAGGAATAGGAAAAAAGCAGATTGTATCCGTACCGGGACACGTCTGCCTCGATATGATGGGCGATCTGCATGAAAAACGGATTGCCGAAATCGGTCAGTACCAGCCCGATCGTGCCTTTCGCCTCCCGCCCTCTTCCGTTCCGGGCCCCGGCCACAAATGTCCCCTTGCCCACACGTCCGAAGAGATATCCGTCCCGGATCAGTTCCCCCACCGCCTTCTTGACCGTGATAAGGCTGACATTGTAACTTCTCGCCAGTTCGACATTGGGTGATATCTGGTCGCCCGGCCGGAGTTCTCCGGCATCGATTTGCGACCGGATGTCATCCATGATCTGTCGGTACAGGGGGACAGGATTGGTATGATCGATCACGGGTTGATATCCTCTATCGCTCATTAGGCATATTTGGCATAACAAGTATACCCAATCAAGAGAAGAATGTCAAGTCATTTTTTACTTTTCAGCGTCGTTTCTTCGGTTCTCTTCCACGGAACACCACATTCTGGCCGGACGTGCCGGAATTCTCCCTTCCTGTTCTTGACAATATCCGATCGGTTCATTATATTGCCTGCCACATCATTCCAAAAAAAAGGGACAATCCATGGAACTCCAGGTTTTCGGCGCCGCGCGCGAAGTCACCGGATCGATGCATCTATTGACCATCGGTGAGGAAAAAATATTATTGGAATGCGGCCTCTTTCAGGGTCACCGCCAGGAAGCGTTCGAACGGAACCGAAACCTTCCGTTTGATCCGTCTGAATTGACGGCGATGGTCCTCTCCCACGCCCACATGGATCACAGCGGCAACATCCCCCTGTTGATTAAAAACGGATATGAGGGCAATATCTACTGCACCCATGCCACCCAGGATCTCTGCCGCGTCATGCTCCGGGATTCGGCACATATCCATCAAAAAGATACCGAATTCGTCAATAAAAAGCATAAAAAAAAGGGGCTGCCGCCCGTCGAACCCCTGTACGGCATGGCGGAAGCGGAAGCCTGCATGGAGCAATTCATCGGCATCGGATACAACAGGTCGTTCCGGATCTCCCCCCATGTTCAAGTCACATTTGTGGACGCCGGCCACATCCTCGGCTCGGCCATCGTGGTCCTGGATGTGCAGGAAAACGGCACGGCACGGCGCATCACCTTCACGGGCGACCTGGGCAGGAAGAATCTCCCGGTGATCAGGGATCCTGTTCAAATCCGCGAGACGGATTATTTCATCACCGAATCGACCTATGGGAACCGTTTTCATGAAGACGTCGGGGATATGAAAGCCAAGCTACAGCGCACGGTAGAGAAAACCATCGGCCGCGGCGGCAAAATCATCGTCCCCTCCTTCTCCGTCGGCCGGACGCAGGAGGTGGTTTATTTCCTCCATGAACTGTTCAATGAGGGCGCGCTTCCCGAAATTCCCATCTATGTAGACAGCCCGTTATCGGTCAATGTCACCGAAGTCTTCCGCCTCCACCCGGAATGCTTCGACAGTGAAACCCGTGAAACTTTTCTCGACAACAACATGGATCCCTTCGGGTTTTACCGTCTCCGGTATATCCGGCATGTGGAGGAATCCAAAAAACTGAACGCCATGAAGGATCCCTGCATGATCATCTCGGCGTCGGGCATGGCCGAGGCAGGCCGCATCCTGCACCATCTTGCGAACAATGTGACGGATCCGAAAAACACCATCCTCGTCGTCGGATTCATGGCGGAGAACACGCTGGGAAGACGGATCGTGGAACGTCAACCGACGATCAAGATTTTTGGTGACGAGTATCCACTCAAGGCGGAGGTGGTGATCACGGACGGATTCAGCGCCCACGCCGATCAGACGGAACTGCTCTCCTATTTCAAGGGACTCAACCAGGACAAACTGCGCCATGTCTCAATCGTCCACGGTGAAAAAGAAGGCAGTGAAGCGCTGTCGGAAGAGATTCAAAAAACCGGATTCGACCGGATCACGATCCCGGCGAGGGGCGAAAAAATCAAGCTGGATTAGCCAAAAAATAGACGGAGTTAATCCGTCAGGATTTTCATTGTTTTCCGCTTGACTTTTGTTTAAAAAGCCTTAAATTGGTAATCGTTCCGATTAGTGTTATAAGAAAATGAAAACCGAGCCAAAAACATATCGCCGGAGCCGGCAGCGGGAACGCATCCTGCAATTGCTCAGGCAAACCGACGCCCATCCGACTGCGGACTGGGTGTATGAGAACCTGAAAAAGGAATTTCCGCGCCTCAGCCTGGGCACGGTGTATCGCAATCTGGGCATCCTGGTCGACCAGGGCGTGATCCACAAAATTCGTTCCGGGAGCACTTTCGACCGATTCGAGGCCAAAAACACCGTTCACTATCATCTCATCTGTGAACGATGCGGAAAAATCGCGGATTTTAACATGCCGATTCATGATGAACTGGAGGAACAGGCAAGCCGGATGACGGATTTTTTGATTCAGAAGCATCGGATCGATTTCTTCGGCCTCTGCGGACAATGCCGGAAAATAGAATAAAATGGGGAGCAATTTTTAAAATTTTTTTATCGTAATCATTCCGATTATTACTTAAATCAAAACCAAAAGGAGGCTATGATGGCTAAAGTCGCAAGAGAAATGGCAGAAAAAACGGGCATCGATGTGGACGAACTGCTCAAGCTGCTCGTTAAAAACGCCGCAGCGGAACTCACGACCTATTATTATTACACGATCCTCCGCGCCAACCTTATCGGGCTCGAAGGCGAAGGGATCAAGGAGATCGCGGAGGCGGCCCGCATCGAAGACAGGAATCACTTCGAAGCGCTCGTCCCCCGGATCTATGAATTGGGCGGAAAACTGCCGGATGACATGAAGGTGTTTCACGACATCTCCGCCTGCCCTCCGGCGTCGCTGCCCAAAAATCCGTCGGACGTTAAGGCGATCCTCAGGGTGCTGGTCGATGCAGAACGATGCGCCGTCCGCGGTTACACCCACATCTGCAACCTGACGGCCGGTAAGGATCACCGCACCTACGATCTGGCTCTCGCCATCCTCAACGAAGAAATCGAACATGAGTCCTGGTTCTCGGAGTTTCTGGGAGAAGGACCTTCGGGCCATTTCCTGCGCCGGGGAGAAACCTCACCATTTGTCCGAAAGTTCCTGCAGTGACACCTTCATCAAGCAGGATCGGTTTCATTTATCAAAAATAACAAGAAAGGAGAAAGACCATGGAAGAAATCCGATTCAACATGCCGCTTCTGGGGGATCCGTTTCCCGAATTGCAGGTCCAGACCACGCACGGCCCCATGAACATTCCGAATGACCTGAAAGGCTCGTGGTTCGTCCTCTTCAGCCATCCGGCGGACTTCACGCCCGTCTGCACCACCGAGTTTCACGGATTCCAGCTGCGGCACGAGGAATTCGAGAAAATGAACTGCAAGCTCATCGGGATGTCCGTGGATCAGGTCTTCTCGCACATCAAATGGATCCAGTGGATCAAGGAGACGCTGAACATGGAGATTACCTTCCCTGTCGTGGCCGCGAATGACCAGATCGCGATGAAGCTGGGGATGCTCCATCCCGGCAAAGGAACAAACACCGTCCGCGCCGTCTTCGTGGGCGATCCCGAGGGCAAGGTCCGTCTCGTCCTGTATTATCCCCAGGAAATCGGGAGGAATATGGACGAGGTCGTCCGCGCGGTCAGGGCGCTGCAGTTCTCGGACAAGAACGGGGTCGCGATCCCGGCCAACTGGCCGAACAGCGAACTGATCGGAGATCATGTGATCATCCCGCCCGCCAGGACGATGCGGGATGCTGAGGCCAGGGCCGATCAGGAAGGATGCTATGACTGGTGGTTCTGCCATAAGGCGATGAAGTAACGAGACAAGAAACCGGCGTGGATTCGATTCGTCCCGGCGGGTAGGACATCGGGCTGGAGGAGGGCTCACGCCCTCCTCCTCCCACACCACCTTATATATGGTTCCGCATACGGCGGTTCATGATTTACTTTGTAACTCAAACCTATGATTCGCCAGGGTGAACAGTCCATACCTATCAAAGTAGGATGTGGGCAAAGCCTGGTTCATCTGGCCGGCCCCGGAGTTTTACCGGGGACCTCTTCCGTTATACGCAGACTTTCTCGCTCGTTCTGCATCCAGGTTTCGGTTCAGTAACGTCTTCTTCATACGGATACGGGGGTTCTTTCATCGGCGCCAGATCACACAGCGGTATCGATGGCAGATCCACCCGTCAAGTTCCTCTAAGACACGAATCGTCTCACTGAGGCCGAAGTAATGGCACCAGCCCCTGATTGGAGTCTTGAGAAATTCGCTTAACCATCCTGTATGACTGCCTCGTATGTGATTCCTGTTCGTCAGGCCGGCAATTTGCCTGCAGCTCCATTTCAGATCCCGTCTCACGACGGGCACCCTTGCCGTCCGGCTAACGGTTCCCCCTGCCGGGTACAAAAGAAAACGGGCGGGAATACACTCCCGCCCGTTTCATTGACAAAGGGTTGGGTTCAGCCTGAAACGTCGTATTTCATCTCGGCCAGATGCGCATATGCACGCCAACGGGCCGTGACATCCTCCTCGGCCAATTTGAGCAGTTCGGCGGCCGCTTCGGGACGGCTCTTGACCAGCATGCTGTAACGCGTCTCATTATAGACATAGTCTTTGAGCGGAATGGCCGGCGCCTTGGAATCCAGGACGAGCGGATTCTTGCCTTCGGCAGCCAGCAACGGATTGTACCGCAACAACGGCCAGTATCCGGACTGAACGGCCAGTTTTTGCTGATTCAGCCCGTTAGCCAGATTGTAACCATGTGAAATACAGTGTGAATAGGCCAGAATCAGGGAAGGACCGGGAAACGCCTCGGCTTCGAGGAAGGCCTTCACAGTCTGCGCATCATTTGCCCCGATGGCGACTCGGGCCACGTATACCGTACCGTAACTCAGCGCCATCATGGCCAGATCTTTCTTGGGTGCCGGTTTGCCGCCGGCCGCAAATTTGGCGACCGCGCCGCGCGGTGTGGATTTGGACATCTGACCGCCCGTATTGGAGTAAACTTCCGTATCGAGCACGAGCACATTCACATCCCGGCCCGAAGCCAGCACATGATCGAGACCGCCGTATCCGATGTCATAGGCCCAGCCGTCTCCTCCGACGATCCAGACATTTCTTCTGACGAGTACATCGGCCAGGCTCATCAGCTCACGGGCTTCCGGGGATTTGACGGACCCGAGTTTTTCTTTCAGGGTCTGGATGCGTCCCCGCTGCGTCTCGATTCCGGCTTCGGCGGATTGATCGGCGTTCAGGATCTCCTGGACGAGTGAATCCCCGACCTGGCCGGATAGTTTCCGCAGAAGCTCGGACGCATATTCCTTCTGCTTGTCAAGGGCCAGACGCATGCCCATCCCGAACTCGGCGTTGTCCTCGAACAGAGAATTGGACCAGGCGGGACCTCGCCCGTCCCCGTTTACTGTATAGGGCGTGGTCGGCAGGTTGCCCCCGTAAATCGAGGAACAGCCCGTCGCATTGGCGATGACCGTACGGTCTCCGAAGAGCGCCGTCAGGAGTTTGACATAAGGCGTCTCTCCGCATCCCGCACACGCACCCGAAAACTCGAAAAGTGGTCTGAGAAGCTGGATGTCCTTAACCATATTGACTTTCAGTGCTTTCCGGTCCATATCGGGCAACGTACTGAAAAACGCGTAATTTTCCTTCTCCTGATCGCGTATGGGATCGAGGTCCGACATATTGATCGCCTTCTTGCTCGCGTCGGCCTTGTTTTTCGCTGGACAGTTCTGGACGCACAAACTGCAGCCCGTACAGTCTTCGGGTGAAATCTGGAGGGTGAATTTCTTGCCGGCGAAATCCTTCCATTTTGCCTCGGCGGATTTCCATGTTTTCGGAGCGCCTGCGAGCAAATCGGCGTCATAGACTTTGGAGCGGATCACGGCATGGGGGCAGATCAGGACGCATTTGCCGCACTGAATGCAGGTATCCGGATCCCAGACCGGTACTTCGAGCGCGATATTGCGTTTCTCCCACTGGGTCGTACCCGAGGGAAACGTTCCGTCCACCGGAAAAACGCTCACCGGCAATTCGTCTCCCCGTCCCGCGATGATTTCCCCCGTTAAATTTCGGACAAAATCCGGGGCCCCGGCCGGCATGCCGCCGCGCATGGAAAGGGTGCTCGTCACGGAAGCGGGCACCTTCACCTCGACGAGATGATCGACGGCCGTATCAATGGCCCTGAAATTCATCTGAACCACGGCCTCGCCGCGTTTCCCGTATTCCTTCTCTGTGAACTTCTTGATCAGCGCGATAGCCTGATCTTTGGGAAGCACGTTGCTGATCGCAAAGAAACAGGTCTGCATGATCGTGTTGATCCGGACGCCGAGCCCCACCTCGTTGGCGATTTTGTAGGCGTCGATGATGTAAAACTTCAGCTTCTTTTCGATGATTTGTTCCTGCACTCTTCTCGGCATCCGGTCCCAGACTTCATCTGCGGGATAGAGGCTGTTGAGCAGGAACGTCGCACCCGGCATGGCCGCCTTCAGCATGTCATACTGTTCGAGGAATGCAAACTGATGACAGGCCACGAAATTGGCCTTGGACACGAGATAGGGGGAACGGATCGGATCGGGCCCGAAACGCAGATGCGACACCGTAAGGGTTCCTGCCTTCTTGGAATCATAGACGAAATAACCCTGCGCGAAATTGTCAGTCTCGAGACCGATGATCTTGATGGAGTTTTTATTGGCACCCACCGTGCCGTCCGAGCCCAGCCCGAAGAAGACGGCGCGTGTACGACTATCCGGTTCGATCGTGAATTCCGGATCAAATTCGAGGCTGCTTTGCGTCACATCCTCTCGGATGCCGATCGTGAAATGGTTCTTTGGCTCACTCTTCTTCAGTTCGTCGAAAACGGCCTTGACCATCGCGGGCGTGAATTCCTTCGAAGACAGTCCGTAACGGCCGCCGATCACCTTGACGTCCCGGGGGGCATCTGCAGATTCTCGCAGGGCGGTGAGGATATCCTGATAGAGCGGTTCACCCGCGGCGCCGGGCTCCTTCGTCCGGTCGAGCACGGCGATGCCTTTCACGCCCTTCGGCAGTGCGCCGATCAAATGGCCGACGGAAAAAGGACGGAAAAGGCGCACTTTGATCACACCGACCTTCTCGCCTTGATTGTTCAGGAATTCGGCTGTCTCCTCGACCGTATCGGCACCGGACCCCATCAGGATGATCACCCGGTCGGCGTCTTCGGGGCCGGCGTAGTCGAACAGCCTATACTGACGACCGGCGATTTTCGCAAATTTGTCCATAGCTTTCTGGACGATACCGGGGCAAGCTTGATAAGAGGGATTCACGGTCTCGCGGGCCTGGAAGAAAACATCGGGATTCTGTGCCGTGCCGCGTATGACAGGACGCTCCGGCGACAGGGAGCGGGCGCGATGTGCGCGCACCAGTTCGTCGTCGATCATCGCACGCATGTCTTCCCGTGTGAGTTCCTCGACTTTCTGAACCTCACTCGATGTGCGAAATCCGTCGAAAAAGTGGACGAACGGGACGCGGGCCTCGAGTGTGGCGGCCTGTGCGATCAGGGCCATATCCATCACTTCCTGTACATTGTTGGATGACAGCAGCCCGAAACCGGTCTGCCGGGTCGCCATGACATCGCTGTGGTCGCCGAAAATGGACAGGGCATGGGTTGCGACCGTCCTGGCGGAAACGTGGATAACGGTCGGCGTCAACTCCCCGGCAATCTTGTACATATTGGGTATCATGAGGAGCAATCCCTGCGAGGCGGTAAAGGTCGTGGTCAGGGCACCGCCCTGGAGCGCACCGTGCACGGCGCCCGCGGCCCCGCCTTCGGACTGCATTTCCGTGACCTGGGGCACCGTATTCCAGATATTCTTCTTGCCCTGTACCGACCAGGCGTCGGCATGCTCTCCCATGCCGGAGGACGGGGTTATCGGATAAATCGCGATCACTTCATTGGTATGAAACGCGGAATGCGCGGCGGCTTCATTGCCGTCAATCGTGACAATTGGTCTTGACATTTGAATTTTCCTCCATCAACTACAAATAATAATGACACAAATGATTGGATGCACCGTTTCGTTATCCGGCGCTATTCCGCCTGCTTCTTCAATACATCCAGAACTTCCCCGACATGTCCCCGGACTCTCACCCTTCTCCAGACCGCCGAGACGATTCCATGGGGATCGATGAGGAAGGTGCTCCTTTCCACGCCCGGATATTCCCTGCCGACCATTTTTTTCATCACCCAGACACCATACTTTTCGAGAACACCGCGTTCGGGATCACTCAGAAGCGTCACCTTCAAATCATGCCTGTCCCGAAAATTGCAGTGGCTTCTCTCGGAATCCGGACTGACCCCCAGCACGACCGTATTAAACGATTTAAACGCCTGGATATGTGCCGAGAAATGAACGGCTTCAAGCGTGCATCCCGACGTGTTGTCTTTGGGATAAAAATAGAGCACCACCCACTGGCCTTCCAGGTCTTTAAGGCAGACGCGTTTTCCATCCGAGTCGGGCAGACAAAAGTCTGGAGCCGGACATCCCTTGCCGGGCTGTTCCATCAAATTCATCCCGTTTATTCCCGGTTCGCCAGCTCCCTGTCGATCATGAACAAACCGTTTCCTTTGTCTCCGACCATCTTCATCTTTCCAATGATTTCTGACACGTTGGCCTCTTCCTCGACCTGCTCCGTAACGAACCATTGGAGAATAATCTGGGTCGCATGGTCTTTTTCTGTGATCGCCTGATCGACCAGTTTATGGATGCGCCGGGTCACGTCCTTTTCGTGTTCGAGCGCCGTCTCAAACATGGCGAGCGCAGACGGATAGGATTTTTGCGGCTGATCGATGGCCATGAGTTCGATTTCTGCTCCCTGCTCGAGCAGATAATCGTAAATCTTCATCGCATGTTCCATTTCTTCCCTGTACTGGGCCATGAACCAGTTGGCGCAACCTTTCAATCCGAGGGTGTCGCTGTTCGCCGACATGGCGAGATAAACATAGGCGGAATACATCTCCCAATGGATCTGCCCGTTCAGGGCATCCGCCATTTTCTTGGATATCATATTTTTCCCCTTTCTATTTTGAGCGATTTACAAACCGGGACTTATTTATCACCCAAATAACCATTGTGGAGACAGGAAACAACACAGCCTGCTGTCCCTTGCCACAAGCCGTCCGGATTTGAATATGTTCCTGAACAATCAGGAATACCCTGACTTTGATCCATTGAGAAAATCAAATGATTCACTGTTTGACGAAATCTTCCTTACCCGCACCGCATTCCGGGCAGACCCAATCTTCCGGGATGGCCTCAAACGGCGTGCCCGGTTCGATTCCGTTATCCGGATCTCCCTGTTTTGGATCATACACATAACCGCAAACTTCGCATATCCATTTTTCCATCTTATCCTCCTTGGAATCGATGTGAATCTGGAATTGGATTAGAAAATAACAAACTTTTCTTTTGTTACGCCGCAGACCGGACAGTTGTCTGGCGCCTCGCCCTCGATAGTATATCCGCAGACGGGACAGATCTGCACTTTACCCAGATTTAGATCGGTCCCCTTCTCCACGGATTGCCTGGCCTCTCCATACATGGCCGCATGGATTTTCTCGGCCTCGATCGCGTAATGAATGGAACGGATCGCGCCTTTTTCTTCCTGGAGTCTGGCCACGGCGTCATATGCCGGGTACATCTCATCGACCTCGAAATTCTCGCCGTCGATCGCCGTCTGGAGATTCTCGGCGGTGCTGCCGACCCCATCCAGTATTCTGAGATGGTTTGCCGCGTGCACTTGTTCGGCGTAAGAAATCGCCCTGAAAAGCCGCGCGATATTGGGTTTTCCCTCGTCTTCGGCCTTCATGGCGAAGATCAGATACTTCATATGCGCCTGGCTCTCGCCGGAAAAGGCGTCCTTTAAATTGGTTTCCGTCATCTTCTTCATGGTCTTTTTCCTTCAAATATACCGAGATCCCCGCTCATTCACAATTGCAGCAGCCGGAATAAATTGAATCCGACGTAGAGATCATTCGACGGCGCGCCGCGCATCAGTTGTCGCGCTCCGTTCGCGACAGCATTGGTAATGACCAGCATGAAATGATGGCCGTACGTGCGGTAACACAGCCCGAAGGCGAAGACGTCATTCAGCCCGAGATCGAGCGGATCCGACGCAAAATAATACTCGCCGATCACATCCAGTTTTCCAAAAAATCGGATCGACACGCCCGGCGCGACACCGAACGTTTCATTGAAATGGTTATAACCCATATTCACGGTGGGACGGATTCGACTCAGGATGGGATCGGATTGCCACGAGAGCAAAATGAACGCGTTTCCCTCCCGGTTCTCGGTTGAAATCAGATACGAGAAATACTCGATGTCGACTTGAAAACGGGAAGAGAGCCGGGGGACAGTCCGCGAAACACCCGCGCCGACGGAGTATCCCTTGGACGGATTCAGCGTCGAATAGGTCGATTTCACCTCGATATTTCGCCCCAGATTGATCCGTAATCCCAGTCCTACATTCGCGCCTCCCTGGGGTTCATCTCCGAAAACCGTCTCTCCGATCTTTTCCAGAGGCGTGTAAAACCGGTGCTGCACCGAAAACTCGGCGTAACCGTCTTCGAGCGTCGTCGGCACCACGAGGTTCAACAGTCCGCTTTCGTACCCAAAACCAACGGTTATTGGAATGAACAACAGCAGAATGATTGCCAGATATCGCTTTCTCATATCGGCTCCTTCATTCTTCATGGCAATGTGATGGACTCTTTTTTCTTTCCAAAAACATTGCAACTGGCGGTTGCCTCTATTTTGTCGCCCGATTTCACGTCGTGAATCAGGAACAGGGTTTCCTGACCTTTGGAATCCAGCTGGGTCAAGAATTTCTGACTCAAGATCACCTTTCCATTCAACGAGACCGTCAAGCCGTCGATGAAATGCTTGACCGTATCCTGAACGGAATGCGCAATTGCAACTTTTAAAATATGCGTTTCTGGATTAAAATCCAAGATAATTTTAGATGGCGGATGAGAGATTGCGAATTGGGTGGCGAGAAAAACCGCAAGAATGATCGTCTTCACCGGTTTCATGGGATTCGCTCCTTACGTTAGACTGTAATGGAGATGATTTGATCTCGGATCACCGCAGGATATGCCGGTAGCGGCTGCGTAGCCGGCCCCCGGATCACCGAACCATCCAGACCAAACCGGGAATCGTGGCAGGGACAGGCGATCTCATGGTTCTGCGGCAATCCAATCTCACACCCGGCATGGGTGCAGATCACGGAGAGCGCGCCGACCTGATCCTGTGCCCTGCGGATGACGAGAACCGGATTTGAAACACCGGCCAGATTGATTTTCATAGCTCCACCCACATTTCGCAGTGCAGCGTGAGCAGAATCGTTCAAATCCAGATCCACCGTATTTCCATTCTCTTGGGGTCCAGTCACCGGCTGCTTCTTTTCCTTACTACACAGCGCAAACCCCGCGCCGAACAACGCGAGAAAGGATGCCACACCGGTTCGCAATACACTCCGTCTTTCCATCCTGCCTCCAATCACCTTGTGTTATCCGTCTCAACCGTTCAAATCGGATGTGCAATTCGGGCAACGCGTCGTCTCGATCGGAATTGTCGACAGACAGAACGGACAGTTCTTAGTCGTGGGTTCCACAGGCGGCGCCTCTTTTTTTTCTTGAAACGATTCATTGGAATTACGTTACATCCGAACTGAATATCCGGATATTTTTCTAACCGAGGAAAACACCGGAAAGGTAGCCGACCGTATATTGCCCGGGGCCCTTCTCCCCGGTGACATCTCCCGAATTGCGATAGTCGAGGATACTGAACGAGGTGGCACCTCTCTTTTGAGCCACTTCGGACAAGACCGTAATGGGAACCCGTCCGCAAACCGTGGAGTCCCGTCGTGCAAGTGCTTCGCGGATGCTTGTCAGATCGTTGGAGCGAAGTGCATCGAGAACGCACCCGTCGGCCGAGACCACAGCTCCGTAATCCGTAAGATGATTCAAATCCGAACTGGCGATGAAAAGCACCTCGTCTGAGAAAATACGGACGAGGTTTTCAACGATCTCCCCCCCATGATGGACATCCGCATACCCGATCATGACCGGTACGAGATCGAACCGGCCCAAAACGATTTGAAGAAAAGGAAGCTGTATTTCCAGAGAATGCTCCGGATCGACCTGAATCCTGGCGGCATCCAGACCGGACAACACCCGGTCGACCAAGTCATGCCGGACAGGTACCCGGCCGAGGGGTGTCTCGTAATAATCGGCATCGGGGATATTGTAACGCGCCTCGGGCGAGCGATGCATCGGCGACAGGATAACCACTGTCCGAAAAGATGTACCGGAAAGGAGTTTGTATCCGAACGCGGCGGTTTGTCCGGAATAGGCGTATCCGGCATGTGGACTGATCAGCCCGAGTATCTTTTTGCGGACGGGCGGAACAACGGCCGCGTCCAGATACCGGTGAATCATGGATCTCAATGATTCCGGATCACCCGGATACCATGATCCGGCGATGGCGGAGGGTCGGATGCGTTGTTTCATGGCTGTCTCTATTCCGGCTTTTGCAGTCAGGCAGCGGGTATGGATCGATATCAGCATCGGATTTTGTTGCTCTGTTCTTGAATCATACAGGCTGGGTTATCAACAAAACACGTCCAGCGCGCCGGGTACAATCTCTACGGTCATGGGAAGCTCGCCGAGAACATCGCCGTCAACCTGAAGCAGTGTGGGTTTGGTGGCGGAAAGCCTCACCTTCCTGGCCCGGTAGTACTTGACGTTCCGCATGTTCAGATGCTGTTTGGAAAGGACGCCGATGGCGAAACGGGCCAGGCCGAATTGATATTTTCCCTGATAAATGCATACATCGAGGAACCCGTCGTCGATTTCCGCGAAAGGCGTCACTTCATGCGACCCGCCGTACAGATGCGCATTTCCCACGACGACAAATGTACCGGCGTCCCTGAAATGACCGTCGTCTACATCGATTTCAATTTCTGTGGGCTTATACAGGACAAAATCCTTGAGACCGGCCCAGATATAAGCATACCGGTGAAGGACTTTCTTGATGCGCCCATCGGTACGGCTGACCGCATAGGCATCATACCCGCAACTCGCCATCATCGAGAAATATCTGCCCTGGACAGATCCGAGATCAATCTTGCGAAGCCGTTTCTGGCCGAGCACCCTCGCCGCTTCCACGGGATGCAGGGGAATCCGGAGTTCACGGGCGAGCACATTACTGCCCCCGAAAGGGAGGATGCCGAGAGGCACACCCGTACCGAAAAGCCCGTTGATCGCCTCATTCGTGGTCCCGTCTCCTCCGGCCACCACGATCGTCTCATATCCCTGTTCCAGCGCGCGTCGTGTGATGGGCAGGACCTCTCCCGGCCCTTTCGTGAAAGAGACCGAGAGATGAAATCCATGATGTCTCAGGAGATGGAGTGCGGGCCGGAGATGATCCCGGATTCGAAGAGGCTTCGAATCCGGGTTGACGATGACTTTGGTCCTCATGAGTCTGTTTTCTTTACTTCCACAATTAACGATTCTGTCCTGACAATCCTTTTGTCTGCCATATTCGTAAAGCCTGACGCTGCCGGTCATAACCAAAAACACGGGTCCCGGGACCGTATCCTTCGGAATGAAGAGAATACAGTTGACCTTCTGCCCATCGGTCGCCCAGAAGAGACCCGTAATAAATGCCGTCCGGGCTCACCATATGGACGCCCTTCCGGTCCGCGATGAACAATACGGGATCACGCAGATACTGTGTGCCGTCGGAAGTCAGTCCCCGGTTGTCTTCAGATACGGTCACGCCGGTCGGAAAAACAAACCGTACCGGATTCCCGAAATCCTGGGGTCCGTTTTCTCCGAATGTCCCGAACGTACCCAGGGCCGTGCCGTCCCGGTTAAAGACGATCACCCGGTGTGAACTCCAGTCTGATACATAGATGCGGCCCTGACTGTCTACTGCCACTCCTTCGGGGCTGGATATCGGAACGATGTCCGCACCGAAAAAGAAGGGGAACAACCCGCCTCTGGAAAGCTGGGCGTCGGCATTGAAAATCGAAAGGGCATCCTGCTTTGCATGCGTCGCGAGAAACACATGATGATAGGGAGAATAACAAAAATCACGATACAACACCCCGGAATTAAACTCCTGAAAAAGGACCGAGTTGATGGGAACAGGCCGGGCCGCCGGTTGAAGGACGACCTGTCCGTCCAGTCGGTCGGGAAAGCGGATCGGCGTCACACCGGTTTCGGCGCGTTCGTCTGAAGTCTCGAATGTCATGCGCTGGAGCAATGCGGCATACACCACCTGATTGCCGGGCTCAAGAAAATGGATAGGGCGAACGATGGGATAGCAAGACGCATTTTCGATGCGAAGCGTCAGAGAGCTGTTCAGGACGATGGGCCGTTTTCTGTATATGCCCTGGGCATCCGGTTCGATTGGCAAACCATCGAGGGTAACCGTCGCGTCACCCGGAATACCTTCCGGGAGGATGATCTGAAGATGGAGACCCGAATAAATGGTCGAAACCCGTTCCCGGACCCCCCCGCGTATATGACGCAGGGCGTGTTTCGCAAAATCCGATTGCACCACGGTCTCGTCCGCGGGATAAGGCGATTTCGGTGGCGGCCCCAGACGGACCATCCTTTGAATCACCGATTCCCAGTACTGACGCCTGGCATATTCGGGATCGGCGAAATGTTCGAGAGAAATAACCTCACCATTAATCACGAGCAGTCGTTCGGGAAACTGCACTTCCGATATCCGGGCCTGCGACAACACGGAAAGATCGCCCCTGTTCCGGCAAACGCTGCGCCCGGCCAGGGCATTGGCATGCCAGAACCCACCCTCGGGATGATCCGCCGTCTTCTGGATCACAAGATCGTAGCACGATATGGCCGCCAGATCATTGCCCTCTGTGCGGAATATTTCAGCCAGATAAAACAACGAACGCAGGCTGTTCATCCGGTTGATCATGTCGATAAAAAGAGGCCTCGCCCGGTCAAAAACCTGTTGCCGTCTGTCCGCATGGAACTCGTTCTTGGCCGCCTCGAAAAAACTCCTCGCCCGAATGTACTGCGCTTCGTCCCGATACAGGCCGGTGAGCCTGTCGAGTGTATCCGCCGCGGCGAAGTAATAACGCCGCTTCTCCACATCCGTCTCCTGGATCTCGGCCTTCAGGTAAAGGGCCATACCCCGGTAAAACCGGGTCTCAAGAGACCTGCGATCCCGTGTGACTCGAAAGAGACCGTCGAGGATATCGAGGTATGGGATGCGTCGTTTCCCGGTGACACGCCGGGCGCGTGACAGGGCGCTTCGGATCAGCAGGATGCTGTCATCCAGCTTCTCCTCCGTTCCGGACGTCCGTCCCACGATGCGCCATATTTCATCCGGCGTTTGACGGATCTGGATCAGTTTTTTCAGAATATCCGTCTTATCGCGGATGTCCTGGCTCCGGGGGTCGAATTGTTCGATGTCCGATCGCAATCGCCGCAGGACGGCGGAATTATCCCCATCCTGGTCGAACTGAATCAGGTATTTTGTATATTCCGCGTCTTCCCGCAAGAAGACGATCCGGGCATCTTGTGTTTCCGCCTGCGTGGCGTCAAGAAAAGCGTCGAAGGAGACGATGCTTTCAACCGGATCCGTAAAGAATTGAGCCCATGCGAGCCAATACCATGATTCGGGAAGATCCCGCGCGGCCACGGCGAAAGGACTCTGTGTTTTTCGTCCGAGGCGTACAAATACCGGTGCGGCCAGCCCCCCGGCAAAATCCCGGCAACCTTTCATCCAGTTCACCTCGGCCGTATAATTCCGTCCGTCGAGGCTATCCAGATAGGCATTCAAACGCTGACGGTATGATACATCATCCGTGATCAGATAAAGTTTCAGATGACGACTGGCCTCGAGATAGTACAAATCCGGGCCGAAACGCTGACGGTTGACCCGGTTGAGCGGAGAAAAGACAGGGACATAATCCGCCTGTCTGAAAAATTGAATGGCGCTCTTCCGGAAATCCGCCTGACCGGGTGATGCCCCCCCCGAAGTGGATTGCAACAGGGACAGATATCCCTGAAGATAGGCCACGTCCTTCGTCCGCAACTGGACCGCAAGGCTGAAATCGGGCGGGATACGGGGTTGTGAAAGGGCCTTTTCCAGCTCTTTTGCTGCCTGATCGAGTTCACCTTTGAGCATGGCGACGAGATTCGCCACGGTCCCCGGATTGGTCTCGGTTTGCAGATCCCACGACGAACTCAGGACATGCCGAAGTCGGCTCTCTGCAGCCATGAATGCGGCGTAAAGGGGCAATGTATCCGTAGCCGTAACCGAGACTTGTGAGAATGACTGGATGGCGTTGGACAGGGCCGGCACGCCGAGCTCGGAAAGCCTGTAAGCGGCCCATCCCCTCTTGTATACCGCGGCCTGATCCTTGCCTGGATATTGCCATGACAAATCACCATGCGAAGAAGCGGTCTCGAAATATCGCATGGCTTCCGAAAAGTACCGGCGTGCCTGGTCGGGAAAGATCGCATCCAGTCCCAGATTATAATAACACTCGCCGATGTAATACCGGGCAATCCCTCTCTCGGATTCATGACGGACAGCCCATTCATTCATGTCTTGTAGGGCTTCTTCATAACGTCCCGCATTGAACAGCGTCAATCCTTCGGATTGGTAAAAAGCCTGTCCGAAAAGCAAGGGGGCGATCAACAAAACGGCCGCAATGATCCGTCGCATAAATCATCCTTTATTAAACACATAAAAAAGTCAATTGACATGGATTTCACTCCCTGCCAGCCCTTCGATGAGATGCAATCGTCCGTGGTAGATCGGAACCCGCTCAGGGATGGCTTCTCGCCGTCTGATGCCCTGCGTGTCGATCACCAGTTTGCGTCCCTTCGAGGGCAGATTGAACCAAAATTGAATCCGGCCCGATTTGTAGGGTTTGTATGTCCAGGTCCGTATCGCATTCTGGATGAAGATTCCCGCTTCGGGATGCCCCGCCATGTCGACGTCGGCCTGGGTAAAATGAATATGTCCGCGCTCGTCGATGGTCGCATTGATCGTGATGACGGCATTGGGGTCGACAAGCTGCAATTGCCTCCAGTCGATTGGGACGAGCCCCGTCCGCTCGAGATCGATGGAGAAAATCAAGGGATCGATCTTCGGCCCGGTGATGACCAGCCTGCCTACTCCGGGTCTCTGCGGAATTTCCAGGAACTCATCCGCTTCGGCCGGCGGCAGACTCATTTCATCGAAAGGAAGCCTTGCCAACTGGATGGACTTGAACAACCCGACAAACACACAGAAGACAATCAGTGCTCCCAGGCTGCAAAGAATGATTTGATTGTGACGCCTCATCGGTTTCATTCTTATAAATCTGATGCCGGCCTTATTGATTCATCACTTCGGTTGTTCGCTTTTTCCCGCACCGGACCGGATGTGAGGATAGGACACGATTCGCTCACCCCTTGCCGCCTGCCTCTTGCCATTCTATCCAAACACGTTATCAGATAATATTGGTCCGTGCCTAATCCGGTTCATCATCCGTCCGGACTAGAAATCGAAAAGCAGGTTCTTCCTCACGTGTCCCTGCCTGTCGCGCCTCGCTTCCACCCGAACGATACGGCTGTTCCG
>DSAP01000039.1 GCA_011046415.1 bacterium
GGCCCTGCCGCTGTTCGGGCAGGATCAGAACGTGAATGTCCTCGGCCGCTGGGCCGATGGACGGTGTGAAGCGGTGTTCCGCCGCGGCGGGTTCACATTTGTCGGGAACGGATCCTTTCTGGATGTCTATCAGAGGCGGAACACAGTTTACCAGCGTCTCGATCAGATCCTGTTGCCGGCCAGCGTGAAAGATGTCTGGGTTAAAGGAGACACGACCCATGTTTTTGTTGCCTGCGGGGATTCCGGATTGAACGTGGCGTATTTCGATTACAGGGATCGGCGTTTCAAGGCAAACGCACAGGGTAAATATATCATCGGACGTTATCAGACAACCGGTTATGCGTCTGCAATTATGGAACAGGATGGATACACCTATGTGGCGGACGGGCCTGCAGGTCTGACAGTTTTAAATACCGATTATCCGAGCAATCCATATCGTGTGGGTTCATTTTCATCCTCAGGATATGCCCGTGAACTCTGGATCGAAAACAACCTTGCCCTCGTGGCGGCCGACACGGCCGGACTATATGCGATCGATATTACAAATAAATCCAACCCGATTTTATTGGATAAACTTCAACTGCCTCAATTGTGGAATCCGGATCAACCGGCGAGCGCACTCAGCGTACTGGTTCCAGGGGCGGACACCCTGGCTTATGTGGGGGCCGGATGGGGCGGACTCCAGATCATCAGCATCCAGGATCCCTCCAAGTTGTCTCTTATCAATCTCTGGCCTTCATCGGGCATCCCGCTGTTCGTGCAGGATGTCTGGGTCAGCGGACAGTACGCTCATCTCGCCTGCCGGGATCAGGGACTCCACACCCAGATCGACATCTCGGATGTCGGTTCGATTACCGGACCGGTTGCCTATGCCCTGGAAACGGAAGGACAGGCATTGAAGATTGTCGTGGACGGCGACACGGCCTTCACGGCCGATGCGCATCACGGTCATCTGGTGGTGGATGTCGATATCAATAATCCCAACGCACCGTCCATCCAGAAGACGGTCGCCATGGCCGATGCCAGTTATGATGTCGCGTATCAACAGGATTATCTGTACGTCGCGGCCGGCCTGTCCGGATTGAAAATCTTTCACACACAGAGCGAGTACACGGACCAGCGGATGACCCCGGTCGGAAGTATCAATACGCCGGGTACCGCCAGGGGTGTCGCAACGCGCGGAGGATATGCCTTCGTGGCCGACGGCAATCAGGGTGTCCGAATTTTAGAAGTAACGAATAAAAACAATCCTCTATTCAGAGGAGCCTACACACCCCCTTCCGGGTTCTGTCATGACGTTGCGGTGCCCCCGGGAAGTTTTATTTTTGCGGCTTTCGGTCATGACGGTTTCCGTGTACTCGATTACAGCAATCTGAACGCGATTGCGAGCGTCCATCATCAGAATACCCCGGGAAGCGCCCGGTCGATTAAAATCGTCGGAAACACGGGCTACCTGGCCGATTCCACCGGAGTCCATGTATATAATTTTGCCGGTTTGCCCGTCACAATCAATGTCTCGGAAGTCACCTCCCTGACCTCCGACCAGGTTTCCTTGGAAGCCCTTTCGGTCGATGCGACAGGCGACACCGTGCTGATCGCCAACGGACGATACGGCCTTCTGATCTGGAACCATGTTTCCGGAACCTGGGATTCATTCGATTTAGGCGGCCGATGTACGGATGTCAAAATCGTCGAAAAAACGATTTATGTGACTGTCGAAGAAAAGGGGATTGTGCTGTTCAATTATGCACAGAACGGAGAAATCAACCGGATCGGGTCCCATCCCACCGCAGGACGGGCCCGGCGGCTCGATGTGTCGGAAGACGGCGAACGGATCTGGGTCGCCTCCGGTGAAGGCGGACTCTATGATTTGATCAGTTCGCTCAAACCCCAGATTTCGGTGAATCCCACGTCACTGGATTTTGGAAGCGTCCCCCCCGGGTACATCCGTTCGCGTAAACTCTGGATCAGCAATTTAGGAACGAAAGACCTGGTCGTGGACCGGATACAGATCGTCGGCCTGACGACGGCATTCTCTTTCAGCGAGACGGCCTTTACGGTACCTCCCGGTGAAACCAAACGTATTCTGGTTTCTTTCTCGCCGCCTCTGTTGGGCGCCAGTTCCCATGTGGCAACCGCATCCATCTATTCGAATGCGACCGACTCGCCGACCACCCTGTTTCTGCAGGGGGAGGGGGGGACGCCCAACCTGCAAGTGCCGTACAGAAATGATGTATTCACCCTGGGTCTCTGGCATTTCGATGAGGCGGACGGAGTCAGTACTGTGAACGATGCGTCGGGCAACAATCTGGTGGGAACTCCTCTCGGTCAAACGCCGCGTGTGGAAGCCAAGCCCGGATTCGGAAGAGCCATCCGGTTTAACGGTGACGGCGGACGCATCCAGATTCCGAATCATGCACTTCTCAATATATACAATACCCAGTTTTCCCTCGAATTGTGGTTTTCCATGATTCAGAAAACCGCAGGGACCGCAATACTGGCGAAACGGGGAATGGGACAAACCCAGCAGGTCGAATTGGCTTTGAGCGCAGCCGATGGGCTCGTCGGACGCATCTGGGATCCGAGTGGAAACGAACATTTCCTGAAAACAGGCAGTTTGCAATCATTCAATACCGATCAGTGGTATCATGCGGCGATCTCATGGGACGGGGACTCACTGCGTCTATTTCTCAACGGAATCCAGAAAGACGGGCGCCCTTATTACGGAACCCTGCGGAACGTCAATGACCAGCCCCTCATCATCGCCGCCCAGCCCGACGGCACGAATCCGTTCTTCGGCCTCATCGATGAGGTCCGGCTGTCCTCGATCGCCCGCCAGCCCTGGGAATTCAACGTCAATCAGTCCCGTTTGGAGGTTGCCGGAGATCCGATCCGTTTCGGAAATGTGATTGTAGGACAGGTACGCAGGCTTCCGTTGCTGTTAAGGAGTGCCGGAGAGGCGCCCCTCACTGTCTACGGGGTTTCGGCCACGGACAATCGGGTTTCAGTGAGTGCGCGTTCAGGCTTTACCCTGCACAGCGGACAGGACACCACGCTCTGGCTGACCTTTCTACCCGAAGTGACCGGAGCCGTGCCCGAGGCGGCGAGGCTGGTTATCGCCAGCACCGATCCGACCTTTCCGTTCCTTGAGATTCCGATCACGGGTCGCGGTTTCGAGACATTTGCAGCAGGCACCCAAAAGACGGATCCCTTTACACTGGGTCTGTATCATTTCAGCCAGGTCCGTGAGACGACTGTTTTTGATTCATCGGGTTATGGATTCGACGGGACGCTCCACGGCGGAGTCGTGCTCGATACCGCCGGCGGAAAATTCGGCCGATACTTGCATATTAACGGAGTTACGGAATACTGTTCGGTCGATTCACTCCGCGATCCCGTCTGGGGATCACACTGGGGCGGTTTTACGGCCGAAGCCTGGATTCATCCGAACCGGATGCCGGTCGACAGCAGTGCGATCATCCTCAAACGCGGGACGGACGAACAGATGCAGTTCGATATCCGGCTGGACCGGTCGGCCCGTGTCACCGGACGATTCTGGAATTCCGCCGGTCAGGTTCATGTGGTCATTTCCGATCCGGCGGAACCCCTGGATGTCGATCAATGGTACCATGTCGCCTGTACACTTGATATGTATGCAGACAGCCTGACTCTTTACATCAATGGACGCAGGGTTGCGCAAACCCGGTTTACGGGCCGCTTTAACGGCAGCCTTCCCGATGATCCGGTTCATGGCACGCGTCTATATATCGGCGGCGACGCCTCGCAACTCCATTCTCTGATCGGATATATCGATGAAGTACGGATCTCCGGGATTGCCAGGGATATCTGGGAGTTTACCGTCAATTTGGCCCGTTCTCACATCTTCCCCGTTTCAATCGATTTCGGCAAAGTCCTTCTGGGGCAGAACCGGGTCGAGCATTTTTGGGTCAGGAATACAGGGCTCGAAGTCCTCGGTGTCGAAAATATTCAGATTATAGGCGAAGAGGATGTTTTCAGACTCGACCAGACGGCCTTCGATCTGGTACCCGGTGATGCGCGGAGAATCGCCGTGACGTATACGCCAGACCGGGTCGGTTCCCATGAGGCCACTGTCAGAGTGACCTCGAATAACCTGTTTCCCGACAGGCCGGTCTCGCTTCAGGGAGTCTGCATCGATGAAAAGGAGACAGGGACCTATGAAAATGACGCATACACCCTGAACCTGATTCATTTTGAACAGCAGGCAGACACCCAACTGGTCACGTTCGGTCCGGTGTTCTGGTCGGATACGAGCCGGTTCGGTTCCTCTTCCATGCGTTTTAAGGGTGGATATGCTTATTTTGGGTCCGACACCACGATCGATCTCTCCACAACCCCGCTGACCGCTGAGCTGTGGTTCGCCCTCGCGGCACCCCCGGATCCGCGAAGCATCCTGTTGTTATGGGGAAACACAGACTCCTATCTTCTTTTCCAGGTCAACCGTCAAAACGACGCCGGTATCCAGGCCGTCCTGCGGCACAATGAACAATCCCTCGTGCTGAAGGGAATTCCATTTTCGCGTCTCAATCTCAATCAATGGGTCCATGTGGCGCTGAGCTGGGACGGAGATACCCTCCGCTGGTACAACAACAATCGGTTATACGACAAGGCGGCTTTTTCAGGAGATCTGACCCTTCCTGAGAATTCACGCGTTCAGATGGGTGCAAATTTTGAACAGGCGTTTCCCTTATTCGGATGGATCGATGAATTCCGCTTATCGCTGACCGCCAGACAACCCTGGGAATTCAATGTGCTGCCGCCCGTCATGACCCTCAGTGTTTCCCGTCTGTCCTTCCCTTCGGTCCCTGTGAATCAAACCGGATCACGGGAATTGGTCCTCTCCAATCTCGGTGACCAGGATCTGATCATCACCGCGATTCAATCGTCCGATGACGTCTTCACCGTTTCGGGTTTTTCGGGTCCCGACACCCTGCCGCGGTTCAATTCACGCAGGATACAGGTCATGTTCAAACCTACGCAGGCCGATCGGAGTTTCGAGGGGACATTACAGATTTTCTCGAACGACACGAGTGCGGCAACACGGGTTATTGCTTTGTCCGGGCAGAGTCTGAGGGAGAAAAGGAACCAGGCGTTCGATTCGGACGATCCGAACACTCGGATCCTGTACCATTTCGACAGGAATCCTGCATTCCCGGGAGTCCTGTATGATAATTCCGGCGGCGGGAGGCATGGTGTTATCCATGGCGCGACATGGGTTGAAACCGGACTCTATGGCGATGCGCTCTTTTTCGACGGAAACGCCGACTGGATTGCCATTCCTTCTTCCGATGCGTTTGTATTTGATTTGGAAAAAGATCCGTTCACTATTGAGTTTTCATTCTTAACCGACACAATCACCACCCGGCAATGGTTTGTGGCCAAGGGCGGCGAGGATTCCCTCCACTACGGAATCTATCTGGACCAGGAGGGCAGACTTCATGTGCCGGGGTTCGGCGGCGGCGGTCCGCGTTTGAGCGACGGGCGCTGGCATCAGGTGGCCTTCGTGTATAATCCGGCGGATACAAGCGTCCTTTATGTCGACGGGAGGCCGATTCTGGCAAGACGCTGGATCAACCGGGAAGGAACCGATACAGGCGATTCGCTTCGTATCGGAGCAGCGGTCGACGTACGGGGATATCGCCGCGGTTTCTTCCGTGGTTTGATGGATGAACTACGCATTTCCGATATTGCCAGAGATCTTTGGGAAATCAGGCTGGGCGATTACGGGATACTTACAGCGGTTTCCGATGCACAACGCCCTTTGGCCGGTGAAGATTTGACGCTGGATATACAGGTGCCTGCGGGGCTGACAGCCGACAGCGTGGACGTATATTTCAGACGCGGCGGGCAGAGACGTCAATACACCCGTTTGTCGGCCGAAAGAAATACGACTCTCTGGAATGTGACTCTTCCTGCGGATTCGGTCACACTACAGGGTGTTGAATATTATGTCTATGTGATTTCCAGTTCCGGGCTGCATTATACGGCACCCCCGTTTTCGCCGGTTCAGAATCCGCATTCCATGCCGGTCCATCATGGCCGTATCGACGACCGGCTCACGTTTCATGCACAGCGCGTGACTATAAAAGAAACTGGCGCGGAACGTGAACAGCAGGCGGCCCTGTTCTCCATTCCGACGCTTCTCAATGCGCAAAGGGTCGACAGCGTCTTCCGGGATCTGCTGCCGTATAATCCTTATGAGTGGCGTCTTTTCTGGTGGCATTCACGCATCAGCCAGGAGCGTCAGAACCGCGAAGAGGATGCGGTATATCTCGAACATCCGCAGACCGATCCCAATTATTTCAATATCGGTCCGGGCCGTGCATTCTGGCTCGTTACCAAATCCGGTGCCGATTTCAGGATTCCCTCCGGACAGAGCATGCCCACGGACACGGTATTCGAAATCCAGGTCAATCCCGGCTGGAATATGATCGGTTCCCCCTTTGCCTTCCCCGTCTCATGGGATGATTGCATCATCGTGGGGTCAGAACGCATCGGTTCTGTATACGCTTGGCGGGGGAGTGAAGGCTTCTCCACCGATATCCGGACGCTGAAACCGTGGGAAGGATATTTTATTTATAATCCCGATTCCCTGGTCGTGCGTCTGATCATTCCGCCCCGGGAGGCACAGGTTACGGATTCCGATGCGAACGCGCCGCTTTCGAAACGGCACATCGCTTTCGGTATGGAAAAGGAAGAGTGGATGATCCGGTTCTCGGCCGAATCACGCGGCCTGCGTTCACTTTCTCATTATGCCGGAGCCCGGATCGCAGCCAATCCCGGCCTGGACCGTTTCGACCGGATCGAGCCGCCTCCGTCACTCGGGGACGAAATTCGTCTGTTTTTCGATAACACCGGATGGAAAACCCACCCGGCGCGATATGCCGCAGACATCCGACAATCCGGCGAGGAAGGTTATCGCTGGGAAATGGGGGTCAGGAATTCCTCTCCGGAGGAAGTTTTCCAGATCGAATGGACATTTCTCAATGCTCTCCCCGACGGCTGGGGGGCATATCTGCTGGACCTTGAGGAAGGAAATACCATCGACCTGTCGAAAACGGAGACGGTGACACGGAAATCACCGTCCAAATCTGCGGACTATTCTTTCCGCCTGCTTGTGGGATCTCCCGCGTTTATCGAAGAAAACCGGGAAGGTTTTGTCCTCGAACCGGTTACATTCGCGCTGCATCAGAATTATCCCAATCCATTCAATCCGGAGACGACGATTCGTTACAGCATACCCAGGGCAGGTGAGATCACATTATCAATTTTCAATGTCGTGGGTCAGCAGATTTTCTCATCGAAAACAAATCACCCCGCGGCCGGACATTATCAAGTCGTCTGGCAGGGGGTCAACGATTACGGTCATCCGGTTGCAAGCGGTGTTTATTTTTACAAGTTGAAGACGCCGGAAAATGTCGCCACCCGAAAAATGGTGATCATCCGATAGATCTTGAGACAGTGAGGATCTCGATGAAAAGAAACCGACTCTTTTTGGGCTTGATTTTATTGATCCCTGTTCAATTTGTATTCGGGCAGGCAGAATTGCCTACGGACAGGAGAACCCCGTTTCTTCAGATAGGGGCGCATTTTCAAGCCTGGCGGGTGCAGTATGAAGATTATCCCGTCAATCAAATCAACGCACCCATCTCACTTTTTCTGCCGATCGGGGATCGGTTCCAATTCCAATTGTCCAATACGCCTGCCGTGAGCTGGGTAGAGCAAGAACAAAGTATTACAGGCCCTTCCGACACCTGGATCCAGGGATCGATGATCATTGGTGATAATTTGGGCGTGATCAATCTTGGTTTGGGTGCACCGACAGGAAACACGGAATTGGATAACAATGAATTTCTCATCTCACAATACTTGTCCCGGAATCTTTTCAGATTCGGTCTTCCCGTCTATGGGCAGGGCCTCACGGTCAGGGCCGGCGCGCTGTTTGCGAAGAAGCTTTCCGCACAGGTCATATTCGGCGCCGGCGGACAATATGTGAAGAGAGGATCCTATAAACCCGTTAACTATGAAATCGCCTATACGGTCGATAATCGGAATTACTCACAGACGTTTTCTCCCGAGTATCAGCAGGGAGACGAAATCAGCGGACAAATGGGGGTCGATGTCCTCGTCAACAAGAATGTTAAATTCATGTTTGATGTGATGTTCACCCATTATTTTCGCGATTTAATGGATGGAGAAGAGGTTTACGGGTCAGGGCAGAAGATCGTGCTCAAGGGAAGCACCTATTACAGATATAATGACAAATATCTGCTGGCTCAGATATTATATCGGCATAAGGGGAAGAATGAAATCCGTCAGGGACTGGGGTTCATTGAAGAGGCCTATCATCTGAACGGATACCAGTGTGAAATCGATTTTTACGGCCAATACGCCGCTGTGGAAAATGCCAAGCTGTATGCGCTGCTCGACGGCAGGTTTTACGGCAAAAATGAACAGGGCCGGAATGCCGCCAGCGTTATCGGGGGCGGTATCGGAATTCAGTATGAGGCGACAGGCGGATTAATATTTGATTTTCGTGCAAAGTATATGGCGGGAAATCTTGGGGATTTTCTCGTCGAAGGCATCGATTTTTCGATGGGTGTCGGGTTCGAATTGTAAACGAGAAGGGATTTGATGCAGATAAAAAGAGCCGGCCCGATCAAGGGCCGGCTCTTTTGTGTGATTATTAGAAGAAATTATTTCGAAAATCCTTGATTTTTGCTTCCTGTTTCAGGTTGTTGTACCAGGCCATATAAATGGAGTTTTTCTTTTCCTCGAGGAGTTTTTCTTTCTTTTCTGCAATGACCGATTCAATATTTGAGGGTTGGTATACAGATTTTTCAATCAGTTCGATCAGATAATAACCGCGGTTTCCTGCAACCGGTTCAGAGATTTCTTCCGGTTTCAGCCTGAAAGCTGCGGCGATGAAAGCGGCATCTCTGCCGATGGCGGGGACAGACGAATTAATTCCAAAAAACCCGGTTTCGGAGAGGGTCAGGGCATTCTCACGGGCGATTTCTTCGAGGTCGCTCCCGGATTGAATACGTTCCCATGCCGATCGGCATAATTTTTCGGCCTTGAATGTGCGTTTCTCCTGTTCCAGTTCTCTGCGGATTTCGTCTCTGACCGTTTCAAAATCCTTGATACGCGCTTTCTGTATCTCGGAGATCTGAAACACGATGATGCGTTCACCCAGCCTGACGGGTTGACTGATCCAGCCCGGTTTTTCACTGAACGCCAGGTGATTCACCCGGCCGGCCATGCCGAGCTGGGGGACGAAGTCGCCCGAACGGAAGAACGGCGTTTCATGAACCGGATAGCCTTCCTTTTCAGCAATCAGGGTAAACTCTTTGTTTCTCTCACTTTCCAAGGATTCATAGAAATATTGGGCTGAATCCCATATTCTCTCACGGGTAGCCGGGCTGATCTGATGCTTCAGGAGGATGTGCGCCGCATGAACCTGAATTTCTGATTTTTCTTTTTTTCTTGCGATGACTTTGATAAGATGTACTCCGAATGACGTCTCAACCGGCCCGACCAGCTCGCCGACCCGGGCGCCGAAAGCCGCTTCTTCAAATGGTTTGACCATGGAACCGCGACCGAAAAAGCCGAGGTCACCACCGTTTTGCGCGGTGCCATCCTGTGAATATTCCCTGGCCATTTCCGCAAAGTCGGCGCCGTCGCGGATTTCTTCCAGAATATACGCGATGTCCGAGAGGGTATGCTGGGTGTCTTCCCGCGTGGGAACCAGATCGAAAGAGACATAACGGATTTTTCTCAGTTCGGGATCCTCAAATTCTTTCTTGCGTTCATCATAGGTTTTTTTGATCTCTGCATCAGAGACTTCAATGTCTTCCGGGGAAACCGTAGCCGGATTGAAAAACGCATACCGGACATTGACCCGTTCGTTTTCACGTCTCAATGATTCGAGGACCTCCTGATCGGATATCCGGACTGTCGAAATGATGCGTTGCTGAAGTTTTTGTACCGGGATGAGATTCCGGAAATAATTCTCGAGAGGAATCCAGGCCTCATAATAGGCGGGATTGTGCAGGGCCTCCTGATATTTGGACATATCGAATTGACCGTCTGTCTGGAACTGTTCGCTGTTCCGGATAAAATCCGGCGGACTGTGGCGCATGAAGAAAACGATTTCCTGAGGCGAGGTCTGAATATTGAGGCGCCTGACTTCCTGATCCAGCAGAATTTCCCGCTCCATGGTCTGCCAGACGCGATCCCGGATCATGGTGACCTGGTATTGAGGCAATTCGTCCAGTCCGGTTTGTTCGCGGGCGGCCGCCATTTCCTGATCCATCATCATCGCAAAATCCTGATACATGATTTTCCGGCCGTTGATGATTCCGATAATGCCCTGTTCGGCACCCGATGATCCTCCTCCGAATCCGCCCATGCCCCAGCTGAACACGATAGTTGCCAGAAAAGCCAGCAAAACCACGGTTAAAATGTGTCTCATGTTTTTGCGTAATGTCTGCATCATAGCCCGGTGTACTCCTACATTTCACGTGATGATACACGCACCGCCAGGTGTTTTCGAATCTGTGATCGGTCTGGATCTCATCTGCACATTGTCCGCAAGAATCAGGAAAACGGAATTGAGAATTCCGGAAATCACCCCGGTGCGCCGATATACTCTCAAGAGAAAAAATATAACATTTTCCTTCTCAAAATGCAACTCAATATTCCCGGCTTGACATTCATATCCACAAGACTTAAATTATTTACTCAACGGGAAGTTCCGGGGGCGGTATGGCCGATTTTCAGCTTGTTTCCGATTTTATACCGAAAGGCGACCAGCCTGAGGCGATTCGCAGTCTGGTTGAGGGCCTTCGTGCAGGCCGTCGCCACCAGACTTTGCTGGGCGTCACGGGATCGGGGAAAACCTTTACGATTGCCCAGGTGATTGAACAGATCGGTAAGCCGGTACTGGTCATCTCCCATAACAAAACCCTCGCGGCCCAGCTTTACGGTGAATTCAAGGGATTCTTTCCGAACAATGCGGTGGAATATTTCATCAGTTATTATGATTATTATCAACCCGAGGCGTATATTCCGACCACTGACACGTATATCGAGAAAGACACCTCCATCAATGATGAGATCGACCGGCTCAGGCTCAAGGCGACGAGTTCTCTCATGCAGCGCGAGGACGTGCTTATCGTCGCGTCCGTATCCTGCATCTTCGGACTGGGTTCGCCGGCCGATTTCAGGGAAATGCTCCTGTTTCTCGAACGGGGCGCACGGATCGACCGGCGTGCGCTTCTCTCGAAACTCATCGAGATCCATTACACGCGGAACGATGTGGATTTTCACCGGGGCACATTCCGCGTGCGCGGCGATGTGGTCGAAATTTTTCCGGCTTATGAGGAATACGCGGTCCGGGTCGAATTCTGGGGTGATGAGATCACAGGCCTGTCTTTTGTCCGTCCGCTGACGGGCGAGGTGACGGGTGAACCGATGAAGACGGCGATCTATCCGGCCAAGCATTTTGTCACGACCTATCCCAAACTCGAGGCCGCTATCGATGTGATTCGCGGTGAAATGGAGGAGCGCCTCGCGTTTTTTCGTTCACGGGGACAACTCCTCGAGGCGCAGCGTCTCGAGACCCGGACGCTTTATGATATCGAAATGCTTCAGGAAGTGGGTTATTGCACCGGTATCGAAAACTATTCACGACATCTGGCCGGTCGGAAGCCGGGCGAACGGCCGGATTGTCTGATCGATTATTTCCCGGAAGATTTCTTGCTGATCATCGATGAATCGCACGCCACCATTCCCCAGATCCGGGCCATGTACAACGGCGACCGGGCGCGCAAGCAGACCTTGGTGGATTTCGGGTTTCGTTTGCCTTCCGCCCTGGACAACCGTCCGCTCACCTTCGAGGAGTTCGAACGCGTGACCGGCAACACCCTCTTCATTTCCGCCACGCCGGCCGAATATGAACTGGAAAAATCCGGAGGGATCGTGGTCGAACAAATCATCCGGCCCACCGGATTGATGGATCCGGAGGTGGTCGTGCGTCCGACCGCGGGCCAGATCGACGATCTGGTCGCAGAAATCCGGAAACGGACGGCCGCCGGCGAACGCGTGCTGGTGACGACGCTGACCAAACGGATGGCCGAGGATCTGTCCGACTATCTATCGGAAATCGACGTCAAGGTCCGTTATCTCCATTCCGAGATCGACGCGCTCGACCGGGTCGATATTCTCCGCGGACTGCGGCTGGCCGAATTCGATGTGCTGGTCGGGGTGAATCTGCTGCGTGAAGGACTGGATTTGCCCGAGGTGTCGCTCGTGGTCATACTCGATGCGGACAAGGAGGGGTTCCTGAGATCCGGCCGGTCGTTGATGCAGACCGCCGGCCGCGCCGCGCGGCATCTAAACGGCACGGTGATTCTCTATGCCGATAAATCCACGGATGCCATCGGGCACCTGGTCCGTGAGACCCGCAGGCGGCGCGCGCTGCAGGAGGCGTACAATATCGAGCACGGCATCACCCCGGAATCCGTCTATAAGACCATCGATCAGATCATCGCGACCACGGCCGTCGCGGATTCAAGACAGGCGGCTTTTGTAACGGAACAAGTACCGGACGGCATGAGTCCCATTGAAAAGGAAGAATTCATCGAGCATATGACGCGTGAAATGAAAGATGCCGCGGGCCGCCTCCAATTCGAACGCGCGGCCGAACTGCGTGATGAAATTGAGCGGATCCTGAACCCGAAACCCGGGAAAAAGCGTCCTGTGATCCCGGCCAGGAGGAAATAAATCATGAAAGTATTGGTTGTCGGCGGTGGCGGACGCGAGCATGCACTCATCTGGAAAATTCGCCAGAGTCCTTTTGCCGAAGAAATCTTTTGTGCACCCGGAAACGGGGGCATCGCGGAAATCGCCGAATGCGTGGATATTCCGGTGACGGATATCAAATCCCTCATGCACTTTGCCGAGAAAAACATGGTGGACCTCACCGTGGTCGGTCCTGAACTTCCCCTGACTCTGGGAATCGTCGATAAATTCAGAGAGCGGGATCTCGTGATATTCGGCCCGACCGAAAAAGCGGCCCGTCTCGAGGGAAGCAAGGCCTTCGCCAAAGAGTTTATGGAAAAACACAAGATTCCGACGGCGTCAAGCCGAACATTTACAAGTGCGAAAGAAGCGGCCCTTCACATCCATAAAATCGATCCTCCCTTCGTCATCAAGGCCGACGGGCTGGCATCGGGCAAGGGCGTCCTCATCTGCCAGACCCGGGCGGAGGGATTCGACGGGATCGAGATGATCATGAAGAAGAAAGCCTTCGGCAAGGCCGGAAACCGCGTGGTGATCGAGGATTTTCTCGAAGGTGAAGAGGTCTCCATTCTGGCCATTACAGACGGGGAAACGATCGTCACTCTGCCGCCTTCACAGGACCACAAGGCGATCTATGAAGGCGACAAGGGACCCAATACAGGCGGTATGGGCGCCTATGCACCGGCTCCGGTTTTGGACAGACGGCTTCAGACGGTCGTTTTCGAAAAAATTCTCGTCCCGGTGGTTCAGGGAATGAAATCCGAAGGCAATCCCTATACCGGCGTGTTGTATGCCGGCCTGATCATGACGAATGAGGGTCCCAAGACACTCGAATTCAACTGCCGTTTCGGTGATCCGGAAACACAGGCCGTCCTCCCGCTCCTCAGGACGGACATCGTGGATTTGCTGCTTGAATCCGCCGAAGGCCGTCTCAAAGACAGACCCGTCGAGTTGCAAGACAAGGCCGCCGTCTGTGTGGTCATGGCGGCGGGCGGGTATCCGGGTGATTATGAGAAAGGCAAGGAAATACAGGGCCTCAACAAGATCTACAGGGATGTCACGGTCTTTCACGCCGGCACCCGGATGAAGAACGACAGGCTCGTTACCGACGGGGGACGCGTGCTGGGGGTCACCGCGGTGGACGATACGATCGAGCAGGCCATACGCAAGGTTTACGGCGCGGTCGGAAAAATTACCTACGACGGCGCCTATTACCGGCGTGATATCGGACATCGCGCCCTGAAGCGAATCTGATAAAAACGGAGGCGTTATGATTGTCATGCCGGAAAGGAAGGCCTGTCGCATCTGTTTCCTGATCCTTTTCTTTTTACCCGTCCTCTCTCATGCCCTGACAAAATTATCTGTTCTCCATGTTGTGGGCGATCCCCGGACGTTGAGTGCCGCAGACAGCATGATGCAGGCACGTCTGATCGCCGTGGGACTCGATCCCGTTCTGATCGATGACGCCGCTGTGACCACGGCCGATGCCGATGACGTGATTCTCGTCATCATCCAGGAATCCTGCATTTCTTCGCGGGCGGAGGGTAAATTCAAATCCGTCTCTGTTCCCGTTATCAATATGGAGCCTTTCGCCTGGGACGTGGATTGTTTCATCGACACGACCCTGTCAGAACCCTTCGGTGTCACAACCGGGCCCGAAGATCACGCGATCGAAATCGTGGATACGGAACGGATTCCCCTCGGCTGGAAAACCGGGGATCGGATCACCTATTATTCCGGATCGGACAGGACTCGGCATAAAATGGGCTGGGCCCTTCCCGCGGGTGATGGATTTACCGTGGCCAAAATTCCCGGAACGACCCGGTCCGTTGTTTTCGGATTCGAAGCCGGCGATGAGATGGCCAACAAATTCTTGGCCCCTGCGAGACGGATCGGTTTCTTTCTCCAGGACCATGTGGCAGACAGTCTCACGGATGCGGGGTGGAAGCTGTTCTATGCCGTTCTGGACTGGTGTCTCGCAGACCGGCGTGTACCTCCCGGGATTCAGGCCGCATTCGTGACGAAACAGGCACCCTTTGAGCAGCCTCTGGGCGATTGGATTCTCCGGCAGCGTCTTCTGAATCAGGGATTCGACCTTCGCGTCGTCAGACAGGATGAATTTTTCACTGCCGATTATTCCCGGACCGGTATTCTCGTGATCAGCGAGTCCGTCGATTACGGGATGACCCCGGATCAGTACCATTTCGGCGTCCCTGTTGTGAATTGTGAACAGCGTGCCTATCACATGACCACGCCTTGGGTGACCGCCTCGCCCGCATCCGCGACGAGTTTGTTGACAGACCGCCTGATGGTCACGGATTCTTCCCATGAGATCACCGAAGGATTCGACGGAGAGATCCGCATTTCAGGACGGCCGACATTCTGGGGCGGTGTCGCGGATCCCGGGGGTGATGTGTCCGTTCTCGCCCGGTATCCGGACACCGGAACGGCCGCCCTGTTCGCCTACCGGAACACGGCCCGGCTGCTCGAAGACCGGCGCATGCAGGCCCGGTTCGTCGGATTTCCGTTTCAGACAGATGCGCCGAACTGGGCGACCGAATCCATCTGGCTCCTCTGGGACCGGTCATTGGAATGGGCGCTTGCGCCGGATACCGGTTTTTCCGCCATCGAAACCCCGGATATCGTTCAGGATTTCATGCTTTCCCCTGCCTATCCCAATCCCTTCAACCCCGGGACGACGATCCGGTACCGGATTCCCGTATCCGGACATGTGACATTGACGGTCTATAACCTGCTGGGCCGGGAGGTCGTCCGCCTTGTCGATCAGGAACAGCCCGCCGGTTCTCATCAGGCGGCCTGGGACGGCAGAGACCGGTCCGGCGGGGCGGCGGCGGGGGGCGTCTATTTCTGCAGGATGCAAGCCGGAGAGTTCAACAGGAAAGTGAAGCTGATTCTGGCGAGGTAAAAAAGACCAGACCCATCCGAAACCGATGTGGATGAATGAAAAGAAAGAATGTATCGGTCCGGGAAGCGGTTTATCGCGGCTGGCGCGAATGTATCGAGATGGTGAATGACACCGTCCGGGTGATCGTCGTCCCACCGATCGGGCGGATCATGCATTACGGTTTCCGGGAAGACCGGAATGTCATCTGGGTCAATCGGGGACTGACGGGAAAGTTTCTTTCCGATATTTGCATGGATCCGGACAAGCCGGATGCACCGTGGGCCAATTTCGGGGGAGACAAGGTCTGGCCGCTCGAACAGTTCCGATGGGCAGAGGTGAACGGGAGGGAGTGGCCGCCGGATCCCTGGTTCGACGGCAGTCCGTACGCCGCGGAGCGGGTACGCGACGGCGTCCGCATGACCGGTCCGGTCAGCCGCTTTTGCGGAGCGCGTCTGGTTCGTGAAATACAACTGGCGGAATCCGGTGCACAGATCCTGATCCGTAATAGACTGGAGAAAGTGCAGCCTGCAGGCATTCCCGGAGTCGAACCCCTGCCCATGACGGTCTGGAGTGTTACCCAGATCCGAACGCCTGAAGCAATCCTGACGCCCCTGAATTCATCCGGTGGAATTCCGGGCCGTGTCCATTTTTTTAACGACGACCCGGAGACCCGCTCCCATTTCACCGAAGAACACGGGATCGGTGTTTTTCTCCCGTCGCGGACGGCGCATCAAAAAATCGGCACAAATGGAGACGGATGGCTGGGGGCGGTCTCCGGTAAAAGGGTTTTCGCCCAGACATTCTCCAGAACATCCGGCGCCGTCCATCCAGATGGGGATTTATCGGTGGAGGCCTATACCTCGCCTGACGGATATGCGGAACTGGAGCTGCTCTCGCCGCTGAGACTGCTTGATACCGGAGAGACGACGGAATGGGATGTGGCGTGGACGCTTTCCCGGTTGCCGGAAATTTCGGATGAAGAGAGTCGTCGTAAAGAGGCGGTACGACTTCTGAACGATCTGCCGTCTCTTGATGCGGCTCAAGAGTGTTTCGGGGTGAGATAGAACTGAAAAATGTATCAAAAAGATACAGAAAACAGTTGTTTTTTATTTTTTCTTCCTTAAATTGAAGGCACCGCTCCGATTCAATCGATACGGTTGATCGGCGGGCGGGATCGCCTTGGGGTTTTCCCAATTGTTTCTGAATCATTGCCTTGGGGGGAGGCGCCCTGATTCTCACGGAATCAGGGCGCCGGACTATGTATGGAATTGCATCCGCTGCCAATCCGTGCGCATATCCTTTCATTCCGGTACTCCGATTTGTTTAAATCGTTCCCCGCATTCATTTTAAATCCTTTAATTTTGTGCAGTTGTCGCAGTTATTTCACGCGACAAAATTGCCGCCGGGAAGGTAGGCAACTATTTCCTTGAATCGGGCTTTTCGATCCGATGTTGAATCCGTAAACCCTTTAGAATCAATATGAGAAATGGTCAAATAATTATGTGGTATGCTGTTTGCTCTTCGATGTTACGACCGTACAATTCATCCGGGAAAGGGAGCGCATGCAGCATTGTGATCAATCCACGCTGAAAAAGTGTCTCCGGAACATCTTCGTTCTGGGTGCGCTCCTGCCGGTTTTCCTCTCTGCCGCGTCGGTTCGGGTTTCCTGGGAACCCAATGCCGAAACTCATACTGCAGGTTATAAGATCTATTATGGAACTCATTCGAGAAATTATCCGACATCCATCGTCGTTGGGAATGTCACCCAGTATTCAGTGAACGGGCTTTCGGAAGATGCGACCTATTATTTTGCGGTCACTGCCTATGACCAGTACGGAAACGAAAGTGATCATTCGGCTGAAGTTCAGTTTGCCCTTTTGGACCAAACGCCGCCCACACTGGTCCGGGCCGAGATCTTCGAGTCGGATCAGGTGAGGCTGGTTTTCAGCGAACCGATCGAAAAAACCTCCGCGGAGATCAAAACCAATTACAAAATCAATGACGGAGCCATCGTCGTCCTGGGTGCCGTGCTTCAACCGGATCAGACCACCGTTTTGGTGACGACGACCGAACATCCCGAGGGTACGCATACCATCACGATCAACAACATCCGGGATCTCGCGACGATTCCGAACACCATCGCCACGAATACGAAAGGCACCTATACCTTTTCAATGACCGATACCGAGGGACCCGAAATCGTGGGTGTCCGCATTGCGCGGGGTACGGAAAATGATTTTCTGAACGTGTCCTTCAACAAACCGATCGCCCAGCATGAAGCGTTTCAGATCGGCAATTATGCAATCCAGCCGATACTCCTGATTCAGGGCGTGGGGTACAATTCTGATCAGAAGAGCGTCACCCTGACCACCGCACACCATCAGCACAACCAGAACTATACCCTGTACATCTCGAATATCAAGGATGCCTCCGGCAACGTCATCGCGCCGAATTCGAGCATCACATACACATATAAATCAGCCGACGTGAGCGCGCCCGTGCTTCTGGCTGCCCGTATCATAAACGCGACGAGGCTCGAACTGGATTTTAATGAACCGCTCGATCCGGTTTCCGCCGGTAAACTCGCTAATTATTCTTTCAGTCCGACCGTGGCCATCACCGGTGCGTCCCTGAGTCAGAATCAGATGACGGTCATCCTCACGACCACGGCGCATGCCGAGACGAAATACACCATACAGATCGACGATATTGCGGATCTGGCGTCTCCGCCGAATATCTGCGGACCGCAATCGAAGTCCTATACCTATGTTCCTCCCGATCTGACTCCGCCCGAGATCGAAGCCATTTTGATGATTGCGGATAATCTGCTTTCCGTCACATTCAACGAACCGGTCGACAAGGAATCGGCCGAACGGCATGTCAATTATCGAATCTCTTCGACCGCCGCCACGGTCAACGTCCACATGGCGACACGTGTGGACGACGAAAAGACGGTATATCTGACCACGGATAATCATCCGGGCGGGAATTACGTCCTGACCGTCAATGATGTCAAAGACCTGGCCGGGAATGCCATCCTTTCCAATTCCCAGAAAACCTATTCATACAATCCGCCGGACAAGGAGAAACCGCGTCTGATGAATGCGGTTGTTCACGGGACCGACGTTTTGGATCTTCGGTTCAGCAAACCGCTCGACCGGATATCGGCTGAGACTGTACAAAATTATTCCATCAGTCCGTCCGTCGCGATTTATGAGGCCGTCTTGCTGGGCGATTCATTGAATCACGTCTATCTCCGGACCGCGGTTCACCAGACCGGGATTCCGTATACCGTCACGGTCAATCACGTCAAAGACCAGGCGATCGTGCCCAATACCATCGAACCAAACAGCACAATCGGCTATGCCGTTATTGAGAACGATACCGAACCCCCCAGGCTCACCGAGGCGGTCCTGAAGGGTGAGCGGTTTCTTGCCCTGACGTTCAGCGAGGCGCTGGATGAGGGGGAGGCCAGAAATCCGGCCAATTACCCGATTACCGCTTCCGGCGGTGTTTCCGTCCCGGTCACCGAGGCGAGGCTGGATTTATCCCTCAAAAAAGTATACCTGACGACCGGTGCGCACGATATGGGTGTTCCATATACCGTCACGGTGTTCAATGTCGAAGACCGGGCGACGCCCCCGAACACCATCGGGAATGAAAATCAGGCGGTTTATCAGCTCGCATTTCAGGATCTCATGCCGCCGATTGTCCAGAATGTGGATTTGTTCGGAAGCAGCCTGCTCGAAATCGTATTCAGCGAACCGGTGGATCAGGCGACGGCTGAGAGCCCGGGCAACTATACGCTTCGCAGCGGCACCGGCGGAAACGCCCCGGTCCTGCACAGGGTGCGCATGAGTCATTCTCCCAACGTCGTCCGGCTGGAGACATCGCCGCATCAGGAGGGATTGTACGAGGTTTCGATCCGAAACATCCAGGATCTTGCCAAGACGCCCAATGTCATGCCCTCCGAGGTGACATGGACGTACCGGTATATTCCTCCGGACAACAATCCGCCCCAGTTCATCCGGCTCGAGATTCTGGCCGACAACATGCTTCGTGTCGAATTCAATGAACCGCTCGATCCTGAAACGGCGGAGATAACCGGAAATTATAAAATCAGCGGCGGCGTCCAGGTCGTCAGCGCGCATCTCGATAATTCGCTGAGGCGGGTCATCCTGCAAACCAGCAATCATATTCCCGACGATTACGAGATCCAGATTCTCGGCATGAAGGACCAGTACGGCAATGCGATCACGAACCCGGTCTCGCACGGGTATCAGGTGCAGATCAACGATACCGACCCTCCGGTCATTGCCGATGCCGACTTGGCCGAATCCGGGCGTCTCGTGGTGTCATTCAACGAACCGATCGACAGGGAGAGCGGGGAGACGATCTCCAATTACGGAATCAACAACAGTATTCAGGTCCATAACGTAATCCTGAACAGCACGAACACCCAGGTGATCATCGAGACGTCGGAGCATGCTCCGGGAGAGTACACACTCACGGTGAATGGGGTCCGCGATGCCTCGGCAAATCAGAACGAGATCAAACCCTACAGCCAGTTCACCTATTTCTGGAATCCGCTCGACACGATCCCGCCTGCACTCGTCGCGGTCCAGCCCTTTTCGAATACCAATCTGGAGTTGTTTTTCTCCGAGACGATCAATGCCGAAGACGCCAACAAGATTGCGAATTACGAGATCGATCCGCCCATCACGGTTTACCGGGCTTCGCTTCAGAGCGAGGGCAACAGTGTGTGGCTCCTCACCGCGCCGCATGAACCCGGACTCTACACCATCACGGTAAAAAATATCCGTGACCGGGCGTTTACGCCGAACCGGATCGGTGATCAAAACCGGTTTCAGTATCGCTGGACGTCTCCGGATACGATTGCTCCGAAACTGGTGCATGCGGAGCTTCGTACCCCCATGATGCTCGAACTCGTTTTCGATGAAGAGATCACGCTCAGGAGCGCGCAGAATCTGGAAAATTACACAATCGTCCCCGACGTCAAAATCAACGGGGCCTATCTGCTCGAGGGACGCAAGATCGTCCATCTCGAGACGGCGATGCATGCTTCCAGGGTTTCCTATACGATCGAGGTACGGGGGATTCAGGACCGCGCGCCCGTGCCCAATATCATGCATTCTCCCCGTACGATGACTTATACCTGGCAGACGGCGGATACGGTCGCACCGTTTATCACGGACGCAAAACTTCAGGGTTCCACCCAGCTCGAACTGGTATTCAGTGAAAAAATCGAAAAGACATCGGCCGAGACGCGTTCAAACTACACCATCCGGACCGGCGTGGAGGTCAAGAACGCGATACTCGATACCGCCTCCATGCAGAGAGTCTTTCTCGAGACCACGATGCATCTGCCCGGCATGGTGTATGAGATCAGCGCCCAGAACATCAAGGATCAGGCGGCCGTCCCGAATATCATCGGACCCAACAAATGGTATAAATATCAGCTGTCGCTCACGGAACCCATGGCGGACGATACGCCGCCCCAGGTGGCCCGGATCGATGCGCTGTCACAGACAAAAATCGATGTCTTGTTTACCAAGCCGGTCGATCAGACCACCGCGGAGAATATCGCCAACTATGCGATCGCAGACAGCGTGTCAGTGCTTTCCGCCACACTCGATTCGAATCTGGTGCGCGTTCACCTGACCACGGCGCGTCACGAAGAGGGCAAGCCCTATACGATCCGGGTGAAAAACATACGCGACCGCGCGGCCAGACCGAATCAGATGAAGGCCGGTACTCCGGTACCCTACATCCTGTCCGACGGTGTTTCCGTGAGCCAGCTCAGCCGGGGTGATTACGCCATCAGGATGTTCGATTCACAGGGTGCCCTGTATTCGGATCGCAACTATACGGTTTCACAGAGCCCGGAAGCGCTCCAGGGTGCCATACAGATTCTCACCTGCAACGATGACAAGGCCGACACGTCGCGCGCTTTCTTTCACTTTGAGATTTTAGGAGACGCGCAGGTCCAGATCGCATACGACAGACGCAGTCCGTCATTGCCGGCCTGGATGCAGGGATGGCGGGCCACCGGTGAGCAGGTGATCAGTTCCAACGCAACGGTATATAATCTGTACAGCAAGACCTTCCGTAACGGCAGGGTGACGCTGGGAGGCAACGCGGGCGGTCTCGACGACAACATGTATCTGATTTTCGTCAGACCCATGATGGCGAGCTCTTCGCTGCTTTCGAATCTGAACAAGGCGGCCTATGTCGCGACCCATGTCGAAGTGGGTGATCCCTTTTATGTCGACCGGGATTACCGGGTCGCGTCTCTTCCGGATTCGCTCGAATCCCTGCTGTGGATCAAGACCGCCAACGACGACAAGACCGATCGCGACCCGGATTTCCTGCGCTTTACGTTACACGTGAAATCCAGGGTGCATGTGGCGTATGACACCCGCATCCCTGAATTGCCTGACTGGCTGTCGAAGTGGGAAGAAACGGGCGAAGAAATCGTCGATACCCGCGGGACCCGTTTCGAGGTCTTCCGGAAGGATTTTGCCGCGGGTGAGGTCGTGCTCGGGGGGAATGCCGGAACCGCGGACGACAACATGTATCTGGTGCTCATCAGGCCGCTCGAGAAAATGATTGAACAGGAAATCCAGAACAACCTGCCCGGATATTTCACGCTCGCGCAGAATTATCCGAATCCCTTCAATCCCGAAACCACGATCCGGTTCCGCGTACACAAACCGGGACATGTCACGCTCACCATATACAACATTCTCGGACAGCGGGTGCGGGTGCTGTTCGACAGACGGGTCGACGCCGTCGAGGCGGGCAGGACATTCCTCGAAACCTGGGACGGCAATAACGAATCCGGACAACGGGTGGCCAGCGGAGTCTACATTTACCGTATTCAGCAGGGCCACTACGCCTTGACCAAACGCATGATGCTGATCAAATAAGCCATGATTGCCTATTACCTGATCATATTCCTGTTGGGATTGACCCTCGGCAGTTTTTTCAATGTCCTGATTCACCGGCTGCCGAAAGGCGAGTCCATTATCCGGCCGCGGTCTCACTGCCCGGGTTGCGGGACGTCCATCCGTTTCTATGACAACATTCCGCTGGTCGGGTATCTGCTGCTCCGGGGAAGATGCCGGGCATGCGGTGCCGCCATATCGGTCCGCTATCCGCTCGTCGAGCTGCTTTCCGGGGCGGCTCTGCTTTCCGTGGCAGTCCGATACGGACAGAGTCCTGAGACCCTGATCTTCGGGATGCTGGTCTGTTTTCTCATTCCCATCGGTGTGATCGACTTTCATACCCGGCTCATCCTGAACAGGCTGACGATGCCGGGCATCATCGCCGGGGTGGTCCTGATTTTCCTGCTCAGGCCGGAACGGTGGAAGGATATTCTGTTCGGCGCACTCGGCGGGGGTCTGTTGCTCCTGTTCTTCGCCGTCCTGGGAAAGCTGCTGTTTAAAAAAGAGAGTCTCGGCATGGGCGATGTGAAACTCATGATCCTGATCGGGGTTTATGTGGGGTTTCCCGATGTCCTGATTGCGTTTTATTCGGGCGTGGTCCTCGCCGGGCTGTTTATTCTGGGCGGAATGGCCGTCGGGAAAATTCGCATGGGAAACAGCATCGCTTTTGGTCCGTTTATTGCATCAGGTGCTTATGTCTACGTCCTCTGGGGGGATTGGATGACACGCATTTTATTTCGTTGATGCGGTTGAATTTCAAGTCGAAAAAAGGATGTGAAACGTGGTCGGTCTGGAAGAACAAAAACGGGTCGCAACGGCCGGGATAAACGAAGAGAAACCGGCAATCGGCGACGCATTGCAATCCCCCCCCAAACAGGTGCTCATCGTCGACGATGATCCCATGATCATCAAGATCCTGAAGGACTCCCTCGAACGGGCCGGATACCATGTCCGGGTGGCGACGCAGGGGCTCGAAGCCCTTCAATTCGTCAAGACGTGGAAGCCGGATCTGATCATCCTCGATATCCTGATGCCGCTCTTGGACGGATTCAAGACCGCGCGCATCCTGAAGTTCGACGTGCGGTTTCGCAACATCCCGATCATCGTGCTCACCTCCCGTGCGACGGAGGGGGAACGAAAGCTCGGCGAACAGGTCGGCGCCAGCGAATATCTGTACAAACCTTTCCGGCCGCCCCAGGTGCTGGATACGGTCAAGAGGTATTTGAATGCCTAGTGCGGTTAAAACACAGCCGCGGAGAAAAGTAGAAGACGGCGAGAACCGGGCGCTCGCGCGGGTCCTCGTCGAGCGTGAAATGCTCACCCTGCAGCAGGCCAAAACCCTTCTTTCGCGGACGGGCGGAGATGTTTCCGGCCGGTCTTTCGAAGAGATACTCCTCGAAGAAAAGATCGTTTCTGAAGAGCAGATTCTCGAAACCAAGGCCTCGATCTGGCACGTGCCCTATATCGATCTCAAAAATTACGAGATCGATCCGGAAGTCATCGAGCTGGTGCCCGGCAAGATCGCCCGTCATTATCAATTCTTTCCCCTTTTCCGTATCGACGGCACGCTGCTTGTGGCCATGACCGATCCCAAGGACGTCAAGGCCATAGACAAGGTAACCCAGCTCACCCAGCTCGAGATATCCCCGGCACTGTCTTCCTCCGAGGCGCTGAATTTCGCCATCGAGAAATATTACGGCAAGGAGGAGGAAGAACCGGTCGCGGAAGATGCGCCTCTCAAGGTTTCGAACGAAGAACTGCAGGATATTCTCGAAGTTATCGAGTCCGAAGATGATCAACAGGATGTGGAGCATTCCACGGCGGATCTCGAACGGCTGGCCGAAGAGGCGCCGGTCGTCAAGATGGCCAACATGATCCTGACCAAGGGCATCATCGAAGACGCCTCGGATATCCATATCAATCCCGAAGAGAAAATGGTGCGCGTGCGGTTCCGGGTGGACGGTGTGCTGCGCGATGCCCTGAACCTGCCGAAAAATCTTCAGGAGGCGCTGGTCTCCCGTATCAAGATTCTCAGCAACATGGACATCGCCGAGAACCGTATCCCGCAGGACGGACAGCTGCGCCTGAAGATAAAGAGCAAGGTCATCGAAATCCGTGTCTCCACGCTGCCCTCCGCCTATGGAGAAAACGTGGTGATGCGTATCCTCGACAAGAATGCGGCGTTGCTTAAACTGAACAACCTGGGTTTCGAGGAAGACGTGCTCGCCACGCTCCGCAAAATTTTGGGCAGCGCGTACGGCATTCTCCTCGTGACCGGGCCGACGGGAAGCGGTAAAACGACCACCCTGTATGCGGCCCTTAACGAACTCAATACGGTCGAGAAGAACATCATCACCCTCGAAGACCCGATCGAATTCAGGCTGCCGCTCATCCGGCAGTCGCAGGTCAACCACAAGGCGGGCATGACCTTCGCCAAGGGGCTGCGATCGATTCTGCGTCAGGACCCCGACATCGTGATGGTCGGCGAGATCCGGGATTCCGAAACCGGCAATATCGCCATCCAGGCGGCGCTCACCGGTCATCTCGTGCTTTCCACCCTTCATACGAATGACGCGGCCGGCGCGGTCACACGGCTCAATGAAATGGGGATCGAACCCTTTCTGATCTCCACCGCGGTGCTGGGCGTCCAGGCGCAGCGGCTCGTCCGGCGGATCTGTCCGGACTGCAAGGAGGAACTCGAACAGAGATATGACATTCCCGAGCCTGTGCTCCGGGTCTTCGGCATGACCAAAGACGACGCCCATGATCTCAAGTTTTATCACGGCCGGGGCTGCAGCAAATGCCAGGGAAAGGGATACAAGGGCCGGGCCTCCATCCTCGAGGTGCTGCCCATGACCGAGACCATCCGCGAACTGGTGATCAAGGGCGGCTCGACCGACGACATCCGCAACGCCGCGACCCGGGAGGGCATGCGCACCATGGTCACCGACGGATGGATCAAGATCTTCAAAGGCGTCACCACGCTCGAAGAAGTCATGCGGGTGACGAACGTGAACTGAACGGAAAGCGGAAAGCGGAAAGCAGAAAGCAGAAAGCGGAAAGCGGAAAGCAGTTGGCGCTCGCTGGATGAATCAGGATTTGTCCACGTGTTCAACCGAACGACGAATAATCCGAAACGCGAAACTCTAAACTTTAAACTTTAAACTTTAAACTTAAAGGACCCCTCATGCCGGCGTTCGAATACAAGGCGGTGACTTCCACGGGCAAGGTCGTGACGGATATCATCGATGCGGCGAGCGTGGAGGGCGCGACCCGCGAGTTGTTCGGCAAGGGGTACCGCCCGATCTCGGTCAAGGCGGCGAAGGCCAAAAGCACGGAAGAGACGGCCGGCGGCGGCATGTTCGCCAAGAAGATCAAGCTCGACGAACTGGTGCTTTTCACGAAGGAGCTGGTCACACTGCTCAAGGCGGGCGTGCCCATGCTGACCTCTCTCGAGGCGCTGAGCGAACAGAGCGCCTCGCAGTTCGGCCAGATTCTGCGGTCGATGAACGTGAGCATCATGTCGGGAAAGAGCCTCTCACAGGCCATGGACATGCACCCGAAGGTTTTTTCGAAACTGTACGTGAACTCGGTGCGCGCGGGCGAGCTCAGCGGTTCGCTCGACGAGGTGCTTCTGCGTCTGGTCAGCGTGCTGAAACACGACGCCGAGACGCGCAAGAAGGTGAAGGGCGCGCTCAAATACCCCATGTTCGTGATCAGCGCCATGACCATCGCGTTCGTGGTGATCATGACCCAGGTCGTGCCCAATTTCATGGGGATGTTCGCCTCCTTCAATATGGAACTGCCCCTGCCGACGCGCATGCTGATAGCTACGAGCGATTTTCTCCAAGCCAATTTCCTGTACATCCTGATCGGCGTCGTCGGCCTCGGGGGCGGGTTTTTCGGGTACAAGCGCACGGCCAGGGGCCAGCTCTGGTGGGACACCACGATTCTCAAGATCCCCCTGATCGGCAATCTGGTGCTCAAGAGCACGATGGCGCGTTTCACCAAGATGTTCGAGACCCTGAACCGCAGCGGCCTGCCGATCATCCAGACGATGGGCACGGTGGCGGTGGCCGTGGGCAACAAGCACATCGAGAGCATCATCAAGGAGGTGACCGTCGGCATCGAAAAGGGACAGGGCATCGCCGGGTCCATGAAAAAATTTCCGATCTTTCCGCCGCTCGTGATCCGGATGATCGCGATCGGCGAGCAGTCGGGTTCGCTCGACGACATGCTCGACAGCGTGTCCCAGCATTTCGACATGGAGGTCGAATACGCGGTCGACGGGCTGACCAGCATGATCGAGCCGATCATGACGGTGGCCATCGCCGGGGCCGTGGCGATTCTCGCCATGGGCATTTTCATGCCGATGTGGGGCATGATCGGGGCGATATAGGTGGCAGGATTAATAATTCAAAATTAAGGATTCGGTATTGATAACTCGAAATTCCCGATTCGAATGTTGAGATTTCAGTTTTTTCTCTCTCTCCCCGAAGGCCCCGGGCTGTCAACCGCCCCGGGGCTTTTTTTCGTCTTGGATGTTGCATGTTGCGGGATGAAAGGGTATATTCAGGATGGACGGAAAGCAGGAAAGCCGTGACACGTGACGCGTGACGGGGAGAAAACAGGAAAGCGGAAAGCGGAAAGCAGGTAACAGAGACCGGAATAGGGAGAAGGGAATGATCCGGAATTCCGAATCCGAGATTTGCTTTATTCACGACGTTTCTAAGGGAACGAGGTTAGATTCACATTGCAAGTTGAAGGAGGGATTGAAATGAATCAAGTCGCGCTAAAAAAAACCCGTATTATAAAAGGTTTATCGCGTATTCCGAACAACAAACTGGATCATGTTCAAAAATTTGTAGATTCAATGATCAACACTGAGGAGCATTCCGAACGGTCGAGTCGAAGTTTAAAAGGGGTCTGGAAGGGGCAAGGTTTCGAAAAGCAAGTCAGTCGGGGGTCTTACAGGCGGTTGTA
>DSAP01000098.1 GCA_011046415.1 bacterium
CATGGAACGATTGCCGGAACTCGGGATCAGCATCGACAAGGTGACTCAGCAGCTTGAGGACGAAGGCGTCGTAAAGTTCAACCAGCCGTTCGACAAACTGATGGAAACCCTGGCCCAAAGGTCGCCACGGTAAGGGACAACCGCCGGAAAGGAGCGAAAGCATGTCTGAGCGACAAACGCCGAATGAACAGCGATCCGTGGCCTATTTCTCCATGGAGATAGGCATTGACGAGAACATCCGCACGTACAGCGGCGGCCTGGGCATCCTCGCCGGCGATACGATCCGCTCCGCGGCCGACCTCAATGTTCCCATGGTGGCCGTTACCCTCCTTTATCGCAAGGGCTACTTCCGCCAGACGCTCGAGACGGATGGATGGCAGCGGGAGGAGTCGGCGGCATGGGCGGTCGAGGACTTTCTGGAAGAAATGTCCCAGCGTATCTCGGTCGACGTGGAAGGGCGGACCGTGCATCTCCGCTCCTGGAAGCTCGACGTCACAGGGATCGGCGGCGCCACCGTCCCGATCTATTTCCTCGACGCCGATCTCGACGACAACTCCGAATGGGATCGGCATCTGACGCAATCCCTGTACGGCGGGGACGAACACTACCGGCTTTCGCAGGAGGTGATTCTTGGCATCGGCGGTGTCCGGATGCTCCGCGCGCTGGGCCATGACCACATTCGAAGTTTTCATCTCAACGAAGGGCATGCCGCCCTCCTGGCTCTCGAACTCCTGGACGAGGCGGCGCATCAGGCCGGCAGGGAACAGCTCGCTCCAGCCGACATAGAGACCGTTCGGGGCCAATGCGTCTTCACGACCCATACCCCGGTCCCCGCCGGCCACGACCAGTTCCCGGCCGAACTGGCCCGAAAGGTGATCGGAGCGCGGGAGGATTTCTTTGGCCTGGAAGGGGTCCTCCACGAGGGGAACGTCCTCAATATGACGTACCTGGCCCTCAACCTGAGCCGCCATGTCAACGGCGTGGCCCGAAAACACGGAGAAATCTCGCGGCTCATGTTTGCCGGCTATTCCATTGACGCCATCACCAACGGCGTGCATGCCGCCACCTGGGTGTCGGCGCCGTTCAGAGACCTCTTTGACCGTTATATCCCGCATTGGAAAGACGACAGTTTCAACCTGCGTTATGCGTTGAGTCTTCCCCCGGGGGAGGTGTGGGACGCCCACATGCATGGCAAGAGGCGACTGCTCGACCAGGTAAAGCGGGAGACGGGTGTCGCCATGGAGGCCAACGTGCTGACCATCGGGTTTGCCCGGCGGGTCTCGACCTACAAACGCGCCGCCCTATTGTTTCAGGACATGGAGCGGCTGAGGAAGATCTCCGCCGAATCCGGCGGAATCCAGGTGATTTACGCCGGCAAGGCGCACCCGAAGGATGAGGGAGGCAAGCAGCTCATCAAGCAGATTTTCCAGGCGAAAGACGCCTTGAAAGACGACATCCGGATTGCGTACCTGGAGAATTACACCATGGCGTTGGGTGCAATGTTGACGGCCGGCGTCGACATCTGGCTGAACACCCCCGAGCCCCCCATGGAAGCCTCGGGCACCAGCGGAATGAAAGCGGCGCTCAACGGGGTGCCGCACTTCAGCGTGCTGGACGGCTGGTGGATCGAGGGGCATATCGAGGGGCTGACCGGCTGGTCTATTGGCGATGCGGTGGTGGGAAAGGGCGAACATCGGGACCATTCTCTGGACGCCCCCTCTCTTTACGAGAAGCTGGAAAAGACCATCCTGCCTCTCTTCTACCGCGATCGGGAAGGCTTCACGAACGTGATGATCCATTCCATCGCCATCAACGGGTCTTTTTTCAACACCCAGAGGATGATGCAGCAGTATGTGCTGAACGCCTATTACGCGCGCTGAGGATGAATATGAAAAAAGAAGCGACACCTGTACATTGGCATGCGATGGATCAAGAGGCGGTCTTTGAGCGCCTGGAAACCGGGACCGATGGTCTCGACGAAACGACGGCGAAAAAACGGATCGAAGAAACGGGACAGAACTCGCTGGAAGCCGAGGAAGGCATCAGCCCGTGGCGTCTGCTGGCGCGACAGGTGCATAACCCGTTGATCTATCTGTTGGCCGGCGCGGCAACACTGTCCTTCGTGATCGGCCATCGCGTGGATGCGGCGGTGATTGCGGGCGTGGTCGTACTCAACACGTTGCTCGGGTTCATTCAGGAATGGCGGGCCGAGGGCGCCTTGAACGCCCTGCGCAAGATGGCCGCGCATCACGCCCGGGTATTGAGAGACGGCCAACCCGTGGAAATCGAGGCTTCCCAAGTGGTGCCCGGGGATGTGCTGGTGCTCGAAACGGGGGACTGGGTGGCCGCCGACGCCCGCATGCTTTCCGGCGATCATCTGAAGACGGACGAATCCGCCTTAACAGGGGAGTCTCAACCGGTCGCCAAGCAATCCGAAAAAGTGGCGGAAGATGCGCCCTTGGCGGATCGTCACAATATGGTGTGGATGTCCACCAACGTGACCGGCGGCCGCGGCCGGGCGGTGGTGGTCGAGACCGGAATGCGCACCGCCATGGGGAAGATTGCCGGAGACGTGCGCGCCACCGTCCGGGAGAGCACGCCGCTCCAGAAGCGCATGCACAAACTGGGTATTGTTCTGGGGATCGGCGGGGTCGTCATGGCGATCGGCGTGTTCGGGCTGGGCTTGCTGCGAGGTCATGAATGGGGCGAAATATTGATGTATGCCGTGGCCGTGGCGGTCTCGGCCATACCGGAAGGCCTGCCTGCCGTCATCAGTGTGACCCTGGCCCTCGGCGTGCGGCGCATGGCCCAGCGCAACGCGATTGTCAGACGCATGTCGGCTGTCGAAACCCTCGGTTCCACCACCGTCATCTGCTCCGACAAGACCGGCACGATCACCGAGAATCAGATGACCGTGCGACGGCTCTGGGCGGGCGGCCGGACGTTTGAGGCGAGCGGCGACGGCTATCGGCCCGAAGGGGAATTGAAGCAAGCGGGCGGTGAAACGGTTGGCGAGCGGCCCGATGCCCTTGAACGGCTTCTACGAATCGGCGCGTTGTCCAGCAATGCCGACCTGAAGAAAGAGGAGGGGCAGTGGCGCGTCGAGGGCAATCCAAGCGAAGGGGCACTGCTGGCCGTGACGATCAAGTCCGGCATGGACATCGGCCCGATGCGAGAGCAGAGCCGGCGCCTTGCGGAGATCCCCTTCTCCAGCGATGCCAAGTACAATGCAACCCTCCATTCGGACCGGGAAGGGGCGGGACGCGTTGTCTTCGTCAAAGGCGCTCCGGAAAGGATCCTGGAATTCTGCTCCCATGTGTCGCGGGACGGGAAGCCGGTGGAACTCGACGAGGATCTTCGCCGGGAGATCGGTGAGATCGGCGAAACCTATGCGGCCGAGGCGCTGCGTGTGATGGCCGGCGCGTACCGGGAGATGTCGACGGATCAGGATGGGCTGGAGTCGGCCGATGTGGAAAGCGGCCTGATTTTTACAGGGCTATGGGGCATGTTCGACCCGCCGCGCAAGGAAAGCGCGCAGGCCGTCAGCGACGCCAGGGGCGCGGGGATCCATCCGGTCATGATCACGGGTGATCACGCGGTCACGGCGCTGGCGATTGCCCGGAAAGTGGGAATTACCGAGGATGGACCGGTCCTGACCGGAGTGGATATCGAGAAGATGGAGAAGCCCGAGCTGGCCAAGGCGGCGCTGGCGGGGGGCGTATTCGCCCGCGTCTCCCCCGCGCACAAGCTCAAGCTCATGGAGGCGTTCAAGGAGCAGGGGCATATCGTCGCCATGACCGGGGACGGCGTGAACGACGCCCCCGCGCTGAAAGGCGCGGACATCGGCATCGCCATGGGCCGGGCCGGCACCGAGGTGGCCAAGGAAGCCGCCGACATGGTGCTGACGGACGACAACTTTGCGACGATCGTTCACGCGGTGGAAGAAGGCCGGGTTATCTACAGCAACCTGCGTCGCGTAGTGTATTTCCTTCTGACGACCAACCTAGGCGAAATTCTAACCCTGGTTGGCGCGCTGGCCATCGGTCTGGATTTACCCCTGACCGCGGTCATGATCCTCTGGATCAATTTGGTGACGGATGGCGCCTGCACCGTGCCGCTCGGCGTCGAGCCCAGACACTCGGATGTCCTCAAGCACCCGCCGCGGGCACCCAAGGCCTTCATTGTGGACCGTCGCGTGGCCTTGCGTATGGCGCTGCTGATGCCAATCATGGCTGCCGGTACGCTTGGCCTTTTCTGGTATGCAAGGCAAAATGGCGATCTGGCTTACGCGAGAACCGTCGCCTTCACCGCCATGGCGGCCTTCCAGTGGTTTCAGGCCTTCAATGCGCGCTCCAACTACCAGTCCCTATTTTCTATCGGGGTGTTCAGCAATCGATCGCTGCTTGTGGGCGTGGGAGTGGCCATTCTACTGCAACTCGGAGCCGTACACACCGTGATCGGACATCGGCTCCTCGGCACCACCGGCCTTTCGTGGACAGACTGGCTCATGATCGTCCTGGTGTCGAGCTCGATTTGGGTGGCCGATGAAATATTGAAGTGGTTCGGGGTATACGGAAAAGGACAAAGGAGTCAATGAAACCATCCATTCCACACATATTGACGATCTATGGAGGCTCATCGAACATCAAGTTCGCGCTGCTCTGCTACCAGGTCAAAAAATGGATCGACGGTTTAGCGGCGGCGCTAGGCGGACTGGATACGCTTGTCTTTACCGGTGGCATCGGAGAGAATGCAACCACGGTCCGCGTCATTCGCACGGATGAAGAACGCATGATAGCCGAGACTGTTTGCAACGTACTTGGCATTTGCAGCTAAGAGGAGAACTGAAACATGAAGACGAAGACAAAGACCCTCACCCCCGATCTGCTCCGCAAAATGGACGCCTATTGGCGTGCCGCCAATTATTTGTCGGTCGGGCAAATCTATCTGTATGACAATCCACTATTAAAAAAACCGTTGAAGTTGGAACACATCAAGCCGCGCCTGCTCGGTCATTGGGGCACGACGCCGGGGCTGAACTTCATCTACGTTCACCTGAATCGCGTCATCAAGGAGCACGACCTGAACGTCATCTATGTCACTGGTCCGGGCCACGGAGGTCCGGGTCTGGTGGCCAACGCCTATTTGGAGGGAACCTACAGCGAGGTTTACCCCAACATCTCGCAAGATGAGGACGGGATGCGGCGGCTGTTCAAACAGTTCTCTTTCCCCGGCGGCATTCCGAGCCACGTTGCGCCGGAGACGCCGGGCTCGATTCACGAGGGGGGCGAGCTGGGGTATTCGCTGTCCCATGCCTTTGGGGCGGCCTTCGACAATCCCGATCTGCTGGTCGCCTGCGTGGTCGGCGATGGCGAAGCCGAGACCGGCCCGCTCGCCACGAGCTGGCACTCGAACAAGTTCCTCAATCCGGTCCATGACGGCGCCGTGTTGCCGATTCTGCACCTGAACGGCTACAAGATCGCCGGCCCCACTGTGTTGGCGCGCATTTCCCGTGACGAACTGGAAGCACTCTTCAGGGGTTATGGCTACACACCCTATTTTGTTGAGGGCGACGACCCCGAGAAGATGCATCCCCTCATGGCCGCCACGCTAGACCGGGTGGTCGGCGAGATTCAGAGAATCCAGCATGACGCCCGCGAGAAGGGGTTCAAGGAGCGGCCCCTCTGGCCCATGATCATCCTGCGCTCGCCGAAGGGCTGGACCGGCCCGAAAGCCGTGGACGGCAAGCCGGCGGAAGGCACGTGGCGCTCGCATCAGGTGCCGATGGGTGACATGAGTCATACGGGACATGTGAAGATTCTGGAAAAGTGGATGAAAAGTTACAGTCCAAAGAAGTTGTTCGATAAAGCAGGAAAACTGCTTCCCGATCTCGCGGAATTGGCCCCGCAAGGCGAGAGCCGCATGAGCGCCAATCCTCACGCCAACGGCGGCCTGTTCCTGCGCGATCTCCGCCTGCCTGATTTCCGTGACTACGCGGTCAACGTCCCCAAGCCAGGCGCCGTAGATGCCGAAGCCACCCGCGTGCAGGGCGAGTTTATCCGTGACGTGATTGTGCGGAATCCAAATACCTTCCGAGTTTTCAGCCCGGACGAGACGGCATCGAACCGCTGGGGCGCCACCTTTGAGGTGACGGATCGTTGCTCGACGGCGGAGATCGTCCCAGGCGACGACCATGTCGCGCCCGACGGCCGGATCATGGAAATGCTGAGCGAGCATCAATGCCAGGGCTGGCTCGAAGGGTATCTGCTGACCGGCCGTCACGGCTTCTTCTCCTGCTATGAGGCATTCATTCACATCGTGGACTCCATGTTCAATCAGCACGCCAAGTGGTTGGACGTGTGCGAAGAGATTCCGTGGCGTCGGCCGATCGCTTCTCTGAACTACCTGCTCTCGTCGCATGTGTGGCGGCAGGACCACAACGGTTTCAGCCACCAGGATCCCGGCTTCATTGATGTCGTAGTCAACAAGAAGGCCTCCATCGTCCGCGTCTACTTTCCCCCGGACGCCAACACGCTGCTCTCCGTGACGGACCATTGCCTGCGTAGCCGCAACTATGTGAACGTGATCGTGGCGGGCAAGCAGCCTTCTCCGCAATGGCTCGACATGGATGCGGCCGTTAAGCACACGACGGCCGGACTTGGTATCTGGCCGTGGGCCAGCAACGACGAGGGCGGCGAACCGGACGTGGTCATGGCCTGCAGCGGCGACATCCCCACGCTGGAGACGCTGGCGGCCGTGCAGTTGCTGCGCGAACAGTTCCCGGAACTGAAAATCCGGGTGGTGAACGTGGTCAACCTCATGAAACTCCAACCGCCAAGCGAGCATCCTCACGGACTGAGCGACCGCGATTTCGACACGCTGTTCACAACCGATAAACCCATTGTCTTCGCCTTCCACGGGTATCCGTGGCTGATTCACCGGCTCACGTATCGCCGCACCAATCACAAGAACCTGCACGTGCGCGGCTTCAAGGAGGAAGGAAGCACCACGACCCCGTTCGATATGGTGGTGCGGAACGATCTCGACCGCTTTCATCTCGTGGCCGAGGTGATTGAGCGCGTGCCGGCCCTCGGTCCGCGCGCGGCCTACGCCAAACAGGAAATTCACGACAAGCTCATTGAGCACAAACATTACATCGCAAAGCATGGGGAGGACCTGCCGGAGATTCGCAATTGGAAGTGGAGTTCGCTGGAACATCGAAAAAAATAATCACTGAATGTAGACGAGAAGTGATTCGTATCGCTTGAAAATAGTTTCTCTTGTATCCAGCCGTTATGAACGAACCAGTACAATTACATTTCTGATCCTTTCATCTCGGGGTATCGATCAGCAGCAATACCAGGTTCTTTCTGGCGGATTGATCGGCGCGTCCAACTATTTCGAAGTGACCATGCTTTTCGGTCTTTCTTCCGGAGCCGCACTCGCCACGGTCGTCGGCGTCTTGATCGAGGTGCCGGTCATGCTGATGCTGGTTCGCATCTGTCTGCGTACCGCAAACGGATTCCGGACGGTTTCTTGATAATCGGTGGGTAGGAAATGGGCTTCCACTGCCGCAGAAGGACGGATACCTCCGACGGAAAACCCGCCCGCCCTCAGTTCCATATCCGGACGGGAACCGTCGGCCTTGATATTCGGTTATATACCTGATATTCACCAAGATACGAGGCTTGATATGAACCGGAAGAAACGGGTTCTTTTTTATTGTAAACACAATTCCTGCCGCAGTCAGATGGCGGAAGCGCTTCTGCGGAACAGGGCCGGAGATGTATACGAGGTCTTCAGCGCGGGGCTGTTTCCCGGGACCCATTCATCCCCTCGTGGACCGGGTGATGCGGGAAGCGGGCCTGTCGATCGCCGGACAAACCTCAAAGGGGATCGATTCTTTCGTAAACAAACCTCCCTTCGATCACATCATCATCGTCTGCCAGGATGGAGAGGCCGAATGTCCGGGCCTGATTCCGCTGGCGCTGGACATGGAGCGCTGGCCTCTCACCGATCCCGCCGGCGTCACGGGAGATCCCGATACCGTGATCGGGGCCTTTCGACGGACCCGGGAAGACCTGAAGGAGAGGATCGGCTCCTGGCTTGCGAGACAGGCGGCACCGGAAAAACCGGTTTAACCGGGATGCGGCCCCGGCCGCCCTGATCGGCGTTTCCAACCATTTCGATGCGGCGATTGCGACCGCCATCCTGTTGCTCGTACTCTCTTCCTGCACGGCGTTCGTCGTGGGAATAAACGTATGGATCGAGAAGCCGCTCAGGATCCGTGAAACGACCGGGACCGTTCGCCCGGATCAGATCATCTGGATGACAATGGGAATCCTGCCGGGGGGTATCGGGTCCGTCCGGCATAGGATCATTTTTGGTTAAAATGATCCGGAACACTTGACATTGTCCGTGAATCTGACTAACTTGAGGCGGTTTGTTGGATTGAATAGAGAACCCTTTAATCCCGAGAAAACGTCTTGCAATTGCGAATGATGAACGAAACCGCTGCAGCCCGTCCGATCTGATCCTCAAAGGGGAACGGAAATCCCTTTGATCTTCGATTCTATTGACCTTCCCGAATAAAATATTTTTCATGATCCAAGAACAGGAATCGCCATGTCCACGATTTCAGAAGTAAAAAAACGAAGAACATTTGCCGTCATCAGCCACCCGGACGCGGGCAAGACGACATTGACGGAAAAACTGCTCCTCTACAGCGGGGCCATCCAGATCGCCGGCGCAGTCAAATCCAATAAGATCAAAAGGACGGCGACTTCGGATTTCCTGGAGATCGAGAAACAAAGGGGTATTTCAGTAACGACCTCCGTGCTTTCGTTCGCGTATCACGGGTACAAAATGAATCTGCTCGACACGCCCGGTCATAAAGATTTCGCGGAAGATACGTACCGGACCTTGACCGCGGTGGACAGCGTCATACTCGTCATCGATTGCGTGAAAGGGGTTGAGGAACAGACGGAAAAACTGATGCAGGTCTGCCGGATGCGGAACACGCCTGTCATCATTTTTATCAACAAAATGGACCGGGAAGGCCGGGATCCGATTGAATTGCTGGATGAGTTGGAATCCAAACTGTCCATCCATGTCCGTCCCCTGACTTTCCCGCTCGGCATGGGTTCACGGTTCAGGGGCGTATACGACATCTATCAGAACACTTTCTCCTTTTACAGATCCGGTAAAACGAAAGTGGAAGAAGAAAAACAGATTTTCAAGGGGCTGTCGGATCCCGGCCTGGATAAGACCTTTGGCGCCGATGCGGAGAAATTAAGGCATGACGTGGAATTGATGGACGGCATTTATGAGAACTTTTCACGCGAAAAGTATCGGACCGGCAGGCTGGCGCCGGTCTTCTTCGGCAGCGCGCTGAACAACTTCGGTGTCAAGGAGTTGCTCGACACGTTTATCGATATCGCTCCCGCCCCCGGTGACCGCCAACACACCGGCGGCATCGTCAAGCCCGGGGACAATCGTTTCAGCGGTTTCGTTTTCAAGATCCATGCCAATCTGAATCCGAAGCACCGGGACAGGATCGCCTTCCTGAGGGTTTGCTCGGGAAAATTCGTACGGAATACATTTTATCACCATGTCAGGCTGAACCGGAAACTGAAATTCGCCAATCCGGCATCCTTCATGGCGCAAAGCAAATCGCTGCTCGAAGAAGCCTATCCGGGTGATGTCATCGGGTTGTATGATTCGGGAATTTTCACGATCGGCGACACCCTCACAGAAGGCGAATCCTTCATGTTCAAGAATATACCGAGGTTTTCACCGGAAGTCTTTCGGGTGGTCCAGAACAGGGATCCTTTTAAATCAAAACAGATGCAGAAAGGCATTCAATACTTAACTGATGAAGGGCTGGCGCAACTGTTCACCCAGGATTCGGGCAACAGGAAAGTGGTCGGCGTGGTCGGAGAACTTCAGTTCGACGTATTGAAGTACAGGCTCTTGAATGAATACGGCGCACGGGTCGATTTTCTGCCGATGAGCGCTTTCAAGGCCTTCTGGCTGAAATATGAAGCCCCCGCTGAAATCGATTATCTGCTCGATGTATATCCCGGAAGCCTCTATACCGACAAGAACGACAATCCGGTGTTTATCGCCTCTACACAGTTTGCATACCAGTCGGCGATGGAGAAATGCCCGAAAGCGGGTTTTCTGACAACCGTCGAGCACAATGAACAGACACTGACATTGGAAAATGTCGCATAGGGTTGGGAAGACATGAACGAAAACATCAGAATAAAAATCAAGGAATCCATCCTGGAACACATATCAGAGTTGGAAAAAGACCTCGTCTCGCTTGAAAAGGCGGCAAAGCCGGTGGCTCCCGATAACGCCTACGGACGCGTATCCAGAATGGACGCGATTAACAACCAGGCGATCGTCGATGCGGCATTGAGAAAAAAGCGCATCACCCTGCAGCAATATAAATCCGCCCTGGCAAGAATCGACTCGTCCGATTACGGCAGGTGCCGAAAATGCGGAAATGAAATCGCGGAAAATCGCTTGATGGCAATCCCCTATACAGATGTTTGTATTTCCTGCGCCTGAATCCGGCCGGATGGCCCTGCCGGCCGGTACTCGCTTGATATACTTTGTTTCTCGAATGGAATGTTAAAAATATGAGAAAATATACACGATTTATCTTTCAAAATAAACGATTAATGGTTTTCGGATTTTTACTCACCTTCTTTTCCAGTTTCGGGCAAACCTTCCTGCTTTCCCTGTACGTGCCGAAGATTATCACGGATTTCGGGTTTTCGAATACGTTGTTCGGCGGGGTGTACGCCGTTGCGACCGTCATCGGTTCTTTCATGCTGGTCTTTGTTGGAAAACGGATCGACAACACCGATCTCCGGAAATACACCGTGTCTTCCGCTTTTTTATTGATGGCGTCCTGTCTGATGTTGGCTTTTTCTTTCAATATTTTCATGGTCTTCCTGGGATTGCTGGGCCTGCGTTTTTCCGGACAGGGATTGTTGAGCCATATTTCGAGTACAACCATCTCGAAATCCTTTGATCTGAACCGGGGCAAGGCCCTGGGGATCACTTCATTGGGTTATTCCAGCGGTGAAGGGCTTTTCCCCATCCTGGTGAGCCTGATCATGGGCTTTGCAGGCTGGCGTTATTCATTGATGACAAATTCCGCGGCCATCGCAATGATTTTGATTCCGGTTATTTACTTAACACTTCCAAAAAACCATGGAATCGATTCGGATAAAACCGATGCCGCATCGGCGGATCATTTTTCACGCAGGCTACTTTTCAAGGATCGCCGGTTTTATGGATTGGCTCTTTATACCATTGTGCTGCCTTTCTTTGTGACCGGATTCTTTTTTTATCAATCCGCCCTGGCCGGGCATAAAAACTGGGACATGGAATGGTTGTCATTTTGTTTCCTGGGATTTGCCGGATGCAGAACGGCCTTCTCGCTGATCGGCGGGCCGTTCATCGACAGATATTCGGCCACAAGACTGATCCCCTTATTCCTGATTCCATTTTTCTTCGGGCTGGTTATCCTGCTGATCATGGATAATCCACTGGCAGGTTTTCTGTATCTCTCTTTGACCGGAATGTCTCAGGGTCTGAGCATGACGATCACAACATCGGCAATGGCTGAAATCTTCGGCCAAAAAAATCTGGGAGGCATCCGGAGTGTGTTTGCGACCATCGCCGTGCTGGGCACCGCGTTGAGTCCTCTCCTTTTCGGACTCCTCCTCGATCAGGGCCGTGATTTTTCATTTCTTTTGATTTTGGGAATCATCACCGTGATTCTTGTTTCCCTGTTGAATATTCACTTATTCACCGGGTTCAGGCCCATCTCATTTTCCGGACTGGTCACGGATTGTCCGGACTCCTGATCTGTGAAGAATCGTAACCTGTTGTCGCGATGTTCAGTTGTAAACTGACAACTTGAAATCAGCGATAAATTGTTGTATATTCAAAAGGATCTCAATGAAATACCGTTCATCAAATAATATTTCACCAAAGGGAACCGACATGAATGTCCCGGACGGCGGTCCCAGTCGCCGAAACATGAGCCGGAATACTGACGAAGCAGACGATACCGGACCGCAACGGATGCATGCGGCGGTCCGCATAGCGAACGGGGAACGCCCGGTTTGTCCGGTTCCTGCGGGATTTCGGACAGACATGACAGGATGATCCCCCCTGGTTCGCCGCGGGCCGCATGAATCCGTATAAGCGGCCTGAAAGGAGGCGAACCGATGAAAAATCCGCTCCTGGCTCCCGAACTCCGCGAGCTCCTCGAGACGAATGACACCGAAAACCTGCGTGAATTTCTCATTTCAGTACACCCCGCCGTGATCGCCGATCTCATTTCGGCATTATCTCCCGCGGAGGCATGGCGGGTACTGAATTATACCGAACCCATACTCCGTGCCGATATCTTCAGCCATCTGGACGAAGAATTCGAACTGCAAATCGTGGATATTCTCGGACGCAGAGAGGCCGCCCGTCTGATCGCGGACATGCCGCCGGACGACCGGGCGGACCTGTTCAAACGGCTTCCTGAAGAACGGCGTGAGTACCTGCTGCCGGCCATGGCCCAGGCCGAACGGGAGGACATCCGGCGCCTGGCCGCCTACAGAGAAGGGACGGCGGGTTCGGTCATGACATCCGACTACGCCACCCTTTCTCCGGATCTGACCGCGTTCCAGGCCCTCGAGCGTCTGCGCGAGGTCGCCCCTGACAAGGAGACGATCTATTATGCCTACGTGGTGGATGAAAACAGACGGCTGCTCGGTTTCGTCTCCCTGAAAGACCTGATCCTCGCCCGCCGTAACGAACGCATCCCGGAGATCATGCATACCGACGTCATCCACGCCCGCGTCACAGACGATCAGGAAGACGTCGCACGGAAAATCCAGAAGTACGATCTCATCGCCCTGCCGGTCATCGACGATCACGGGGCCCTGACAGGCATCATCACACATGACGACGCCATGGACATCATCTCCCAGGAAAACACGGAGGACATCGAGAAACTCATGGCCATTTCGGGCAGCCATGAGGCCGGCGTGTATCTCCGGACGCCTTCCTGGATTCATTTCAAGAACCGCGCCGTCTGGGTCGTCATCCTCGCCCTGTTCGGCCTGATCTCGGGACTCATCGTGCAGCGTTTCGAGGGGCTCCTCCTCCAATTCGCCATTCTCGCAGCCTTCATGCCCATGCTGGCGGACACGGGCGGCAACACGGGGAGTCAGTCGGCGACGCTCGTAATCCGTGCCCTCGCACTGCGGGAAATTGTTCCCGGGGACATTTTCCGCATCCTGGCCAAGGAACTCCGGGTCGCGCTGATGCTCGGCCTGCTTTTGGGATCCATCGCCTACGGCCGGGTGCTGGTGTTCGGGGGCGGCTCGACCATTCCGGAAGAGTTTTCTCTGGGAATGCTCGGGGCCGTGATCGCCCTGGCCCTGGCCCTGCAGGTCGTGACCGCCACACTGATCGGCGCGGTACTGCCCATTTTTGCGGCCCGAATGAAATGGGATCCGGCCGTGGTGGCCAGCCCCGCCCTGACCACCATCGTGGACATCACCGGCCTGTTGATCTATTTCACCACGATCCAGAAACTGTTGGGAATCTGACCGGAAGGATGGGCACGGAATTCGTGCCGTGAGGGAGAAAACGGCCCCGATCCGACCGCCTGACGGATATGCGGAATGACTGCATACCTTTGGATTTTTTCAACTTGTCACGCCTCATTCGTTCATCCGCCTGAACCATTTTTTGTTCTGTCTGTACAGATTCTTGAATTCCCGGAACAGCCGCTCATACAGTTCCCGGTTGGCGGAATTCGGCGTAAAGGTCCGGTCCACGCGGATATGATCCGCGATGGCCTCATAGGAATCGATATATCCCAGGGTCATGGCGGCGAGCAGGGCCACGCCCTTGGCCCCGGCGTTTCGGGGGTCTGCCACCCGGCGGATGTCCCGGTTCATCACATCCGCGAAGATCTGGCACCACACGTCGCTGTTCGCCCCGCCGCCGATGAGATGCAGGGTATCGACGGGACGGTAGAGGGCCTCGAGCGTATCCTTTGCCCAGCGCAGGTTGAACGCGATGCCCTCGAATACGGCGCGTATGATGTGTTCCCGGGAATGGTTGAGACCGACATTGTAGAGTCCTGCCCGGACATAATCGTCGTCGAGCGGTGACCGTTCCCCGTACATCCACGGCGTGAACATCATGCCCTCGGCCCCCGGATTCACCCGCCCGGCCAGTTCGTCGAAGATCTGATAAACCTCCGAGACGTGATACTCTTTTTTCAGCTGGTCTTTGTGATAGAGCACCTGATTGCGCAACCATTCGAGACAGATGCCGATCGTCTCCTGATGCGCCATGCCCAGATAATAAGTTTCTGGACAGGTGGACCCGATACAGCCCGTGTAATGCGGCAGATCGATCCTGCGTTTCTTGAAATGGCCGGCCACCCAGCCGCTCGTGCCCACGCAGATGTGCATCTCTCCGTCACGGATCGCGCCCGATCCGAGGGCGGCCGCCGCAAGATCCCCGGCCCCGTTGATCACCGGCGTGCCGGAATTCAGTCCCAGATGCCGGGCGGCCTGAGCGGTGAGCTCGCCGACAATCGCCGAGCTGGGCCGGACTTCGGGAAGCATGTCCGGGGTGATCCCCGCCATGGCGCAGAGTCCGGGATGCCAGGTATTCCGGTTGTTGCGGGTGTCGAGCATCCACCAGATGACCGCGATGTCCACGGAAGCCGTCATGTTCCCGGTGAGCCGATGGATGATATAATCTTTCGCATCCAGAAACTTATGGGTCTTATGAACGACATCCGGTTCATGCGCCCTGAGCCAGAGGATTTTCCCGATCTGATCCTTGCCCGTCTTGCCGGGTGCGCCGCCGGTGAGACGGATAAATCTCAGGATACGCGGAATGTTGAATCCCTTGATCCGGGGCCAGGTCCAGAGTTTCTCGCGCATGATGTCCGCGCTGCGGCCGTCGAGCCAGCTGATCGAGGGACGGAGGGCGTTGCCCGATTTGTCCACGGGGATCAGGCTCTGCGTCTGGGACGAAAAGGTCAGGCCGGCCACATCCTGGGCTTTGACTCCGGCCTTGTGAAGCACCTCCCGGGATGTCTCTCCGATCGCCCGCCACCAGTCTTCGGGATCCTGTTCCGCCCAGCTGGGATGGGGATGGTGAATCTCATACTCCCGTTTTGCGGTCCGGACGATGTCGCCTTTTACCGAAACGAGGATCGCCTTGTCGGCGCTGGTTCCCATGTCGTGCGCCAGGATGTACTTTTCAGCCATGTAACGACTCCCGGTCATGTGAATGGATGTATGCGGAAAATCCGGGGGAAATATGCAAAATTATCGGATGGGAAACAAACGAAAAAAGGGTCCGTCTGAAAAAGACGGACCCTCCCCGAAAACTTCACAGAAACCTTGTCCAGGATCTGTGTTAAACCACAAAGCACACAAAGGGATCAAGGAATTTTTTCTGTGTTCTTTATGTTCTTTGCAATCCTCTTTCAGTCAAAATGCCGGCGGCTCCTCAATCCGAAATTTGATATCCGAATTGCTTTTACAGGATGCGGCCGTAATAAGGCGCGCCCTCTTTGTTCACGCGCAGGAGATACAGATCCGGTATCCCGGCCCGGCCGGTCTGGTTTACGAAGATATCGCCGTGATTCGACCAGACCACCTTGCCGGCCACGGGAGTCAGGATGCCGGGATAGAGCGGTTCGATCGTCCCGTCCCGGTACAGCATGAAGATCGGATTGGCGTGATCCGTACCGCAGTAGATCGTGCCGTCCGCGGCGAAATCGAAGGATGACAGCGTGGATGTGGCGTATTCACCCGTATCCTCCCACGAAAGCTCCGGCTCTTTGTCGTCCAGGTTTCCGTCCGCATCCAGAATGCGCGCCCGCCATATATTGCTCTGGTTGTCAAAGACATAGACGTAACCGTCGAATACCCGAAGACCCCGGATATCGAGATCCTGAAAATTACTTACCCGCCGGCTTTCACCGTCTTTCAGGACGGAAATCCCCGTCTGCCTGCCGCCCCCGTATAGATTGCCGTGTGCGTCGAAATCGATATAACTGGCCTGGCGCGCCATCGTGCCGAATTCTTCGGGTTCCGCGGCGGGATCCTCGATAGACAGGTCGAGTCTGTAAACGAGCGCATGGTTCACCTTTTTCATATAAAGATATCCGCCCGGCCCGATCTTGATGTCGCTCGTCGATCCGCTGAATCCCTGGGTCCCGACCTGATAATTCGTCTCATCCGGGGTCACCTTGTAGATATCTCTCCGGATCATGACATAGACATTGTCGTCCGCGGCCACATCGAGCAGGACGACGACCCCTTTCTGGAGGATGTCTCCATAATCCCGGTACACGGCGGGGATTTGATAATGCGGCGATTTCGCCATCACATACGCCCCGTCGACCAGCACCTTGATGGTGATATCATCTCCCGTAACCGCCGGACGCCAGACCACGATTTCGGTGGGAGAAAATGTTTTGATCTGTGCCCTGTAATGGTTGAAATAGATCTCGGTCTGATCTCTGGAAAGACCGAGGCCCTCCCCGATAATCCGGATCTCTCCCACCCCGATCCCCGCGCTGTCCGGCGGATCGATCCGGGTGATGAGGGGAATCTCACCCAGGTCCGCGTCCGGATTCCAGATCGCTTCCGGACCGGAATATTCACATCCCGCAAGAAGCAGGATCGCCGCCGCGATCCATCCGAATCGTGTTAGCAGTTTCACTTTCATCTTCAGGCTCCTGATTTCATGTCTTGGAATTACATCGAAAAACGCGCCGTCATGCGCTGCACCCTGTCAAACACACCAAAAGGCGTATAAGCGTAATCGAGCGACAACCCCATGTAACACACTCCGAATCCGAACGTGAGGCCGTCTTCGTCGTTGTTCGATACATAACCGCCCCGGAATGACAGGAAGTCCATCACCCGGTAATCGAGTCCGACAAGAATCTGTTCGGGATGGGAGCGGTAATGGGTGGCGTCCACACTCATGACCAGGGAATGGTCGATGACGCCCGGTTTCCACAGATCGAACAGATCCATCGCAATACCGAGCTGAAAGACCAGGGGCAGTTGAAACCCCTCCTCGGCGTATTTGATTTCCCGGGAGAAGTTCCGGACCGACATGCCGAATGCCAGGCTCTTGAATCCGGTCTTGAACAGCGTCCCGAAGTCGTACGCCAGGGGGCTGAGTTCGTTCTCCACCGTCCCGGTTTCCAACGAATCCGGTGTAACCCTCGAAGCCACGACAAAACTTTCATGAAGATTCTGATGGGTGTATTTGATCTGACCGCCGACCGTAAATCGGTCGGTGAGCCGTTTGGCGTACCCGACACCGATGGCCAAGGCCGTGGGAGTCATGATCTCCGTATCGACAAACCCTTTGTCGTTGGCGGCCACCCGCGTCCCCTGCAGTTCTCCGTAATCCACGGTCTGGACGCTGAAACCGATGACGCCGTATTCGCCGCGCAGCGGACTGAGCGCCAGGCTGAATGTATTATGCCGGATATCCGCGATGAATTCATTGATGCTTGCCGTCGCATCGATCAGGCCGGTCATACCGCCCATGGTCGCAGGATTAAAGAAGAGTGCGGCGGATCCCATTTCGGTCGCGGTCACGGCGCCCGCGAGCGCGGAAGCGCGGCCGTCGGAGTTGACGCTCAGGAACTGGAATCCGGTCTGGGCAAGCTTCTTATAATCCTGTGCCGCAACAAATTGTACTGCAGCCCCGAAAATCAGGCCGCAGAGAACGATCTTCCGTTTGTTTTTCATGATTCCCTTCCTTTATCGGATCACAATAAATTTTCGGAATGTCTGCTGCCCCTTACGGAACAGCATGGCGCCCGTTTCGCTGTCGTATGTGTCTTCTGTGATCTCGAAATGGGCAATATAGAGTCCGCTCACGATGATCTGTTTGGATTCGGTCGTGCAGTCCCACAATTCATCGCCGGTCTGATCCGTGTGATGGATGGTTTTGATCAGGTCACCCCGTTCGGTGTAGATCCGGATCGTGCATTTGGGCGGCAGCCCGAAGAAGGCGATCCGGTCGGGCGTCTCGACACCGAACTGCAGTTCCTGGGCCCGGATATGGAAGGGGTTGGGCACCACCCGGATTTCTTCGAGTCGGTCTTCTGCGGGTCTCCTCAGAAAAGCCGGTTGATTGGTCATCGTGTAAAATCGGCTGGACACGAGAGGCACGCCCGGGCGGATATCGTTGGCCGAACCGTCATCCTTGCTCACGACATAATAGAAATAATTGAATCCGCGACGTGCCGTGGTGTCTTCATAGGTGTGGACGGCATTCCCCCTGTTGCAGGAGAAAATTTTCGTGTAAAACGTGTCGGGTTTGTCGATGGCCCGGTACACCTCATAGCCGTCGAACTTGTTCCAGGAGACGGCGTTGTCCGCCCACGAAAGGATGATCCGGTCTCCTCCCGAACGCACCGTGAACTCGGACGGAGGGGGCGGGGGTTGGGGGATATCATATCCCGATTCAAAATTCCGGATGGCATGACGAAATGCCTTGCGAATCGAATCCGCGCCGGTCTTAACCCAGGCTTTCTTGTAATCATTTGCCTGGGCCACCGACGGATTCGAAAGCACCGTCCCGTCCGGCATGATCATGGGTGTCGCGGGCGCCTGGTTGAGCACGGCGACATTAATCCAGTTTCGCCCGACCTCAAGATTGCGGGCCCGGCCGATGCCGCCCACGCCCTCGGCCACCACGATCCGGATGCTGTCCCCGGGAGCCAGCGTATAGGGACCGTACCCGACGCCCTGTGAGATCCCGCCCGCATCCGTGGTCCACAGGTTGGCGTAGCCGTCCCCGACCTCTTCGGCGTGTGTCTTCGCGGGATGGCCGTCATCCATCGGCCCCTGCCCCTTATCGGGATCGTAAACCGCCATCGCCGTGGTGTATTTCCGGGTCATGAGCTGGGGGTCATACTGGTTGATGGCCTGCGGGCCCTGATCGGATCCGACATACCAGGTGCATCGCGGCTGATAAGGATCATCGGAAAAATCCGTCACGGATCTGTCTGCATGCAGCGTCACAACGCCGGGGTACTGCGCCGCGCCCAGCACGCCCGTGCGTGCGGGATCCGGACTGCCCCAGTCGTCGGTCGGCGCGGAGGAGAAGGGGCCGTACCAGGAATAGAAGGCGCGCATTTCAAAATCGGGAGCCGCGGGATCGGTTCCGATCACATGATTCACCGTATTCCTGCCCCAGCTCACCCCGGAAAGTCCCCATCCCCGCTTGAAGGATTCATTGGCCGGCGCGTAACGGAACTGAAGATGAAAGACCAGATCCTTCAGCGTCCGGTTGATCGTGGTTCCCTCCAGGTCGATGATCCCCGTATTCGTGAGTACATATTCATAAATGAAGTAATTGTCATGGTTTTGCTGGCTGAAAGCCATGAGCCGGCGGGTCACGTCGAGGCCGATGGCGGTGCGCATTTTATTGACGATCATCCGGTCGGCCTTCAGTTCGGGCCGGATGTCTTCGAGGATATCGTTCAGCCGGTTCGCCGTGGCCGTCAGGCCGTCCACCGTGACCAGGGGCGCCGGAAACCGTCCGTACATCTCGAAGAAATAGGGCATGATCTCCGTGTCAGGGAAAACCTGGCGGGGTCCCACGCACACGACCTTGTGTTTGTATGTGCGATCCGAAACCGGGTCCTCCCAGTCCGTCACGCCGACCCACATCGATTTGGCGGCCGTACAATCCTGCCATCTGAACTGGGCCGGCCAGCGCATGCCGTCCGATTGTTCCGGCAGGTTTCCCGTGCGGTGCATTTCGAATTCCGCACCTTCGATGGCGAACGTGCTGTGCAGGTTGCCGACCCGCAGCCATTTCACACCCCGGCTGATGATCCGGTCCTGAGCCATCAGGGCCGACGCCGACAGGATCAGAAGGCCGATGAGCCGGACCGGATTCAGTGTCGGTATGGTTTGAAATCGTTTCATGGATTATCCTCTTCGCTGTTTATTTCACAGGGTTAATTCAGATCGAAGGACGTCCGGATCCCGAAGAAAACCTGCCTCGGATTCAGGAAATTGAAGGACGTCTGATTCGGCATGTCGATATAGGCCTTGTCTTTCAGGATCTGATTCATCTCGGACGTGGGGACCTCTTGCCAGGCGTCGTCCGTAAATTTCATGTATTTCTCTTCACCTGTCAGGTAATAGACTGCCCGGGCGCTCGGATTCGATACCCGGTCGAGACTGCCGACCCGCTCGATGGGACGAAAATCAACGCCGTCTTTCCTGTAAGCGCCGACCTTGTCCGTACCCACGATATTGTTGTAGGCGTTGCTCGCGGGCAGATGCAGCGATTCCATGTAGAACCGTTCGTCGTCCGCGTTGTCGAAGCCGGCCCCGGAGAGGCGACGGGTATTCAGCAGGTTTTCGATTTCGGCGAAAACCGTGCATTGAAACCGGTTGAACCGGAACGTCTTGTTCATGCGCAGGGTGATGTTGTGATAATCCCGGATGCGGACATTCTGCGCCACGGCGCGGATGGCGTTGGGGTTCCAGCTATACCAGCCCCCCGACCGCCAGTTCCCCACGAAGGACGCCGTCCATCCGGACAGGGGCCTGCCTGCCAGGACCTGGGGGCCGAAATCGGTCGGCGTGTGGAGGGAGAGTTGGACCCGGGCGTAGGGCCGCGGGATCGGCCGCTCCTGATACAGATTCCGGGTCTCCCGGTCATACTGCAGCTGTTCCGCCGGATCTTCGTAGAGTATTCCGGATCCGAAATGGCCGGACGTCGAAACCTGGTAGGTATAATTGGCGAAGGCGGTCCACCAGCGGCCGACGCGTTTCTGCAGGTTCAGCTCGAATCCGCGGATATCTTCGTAGCTCGTGTTCGTCGCCTTGAAATAATTCATCGAGGCGTCCGCGCTGATGTACTGGGTATAGGCCTGCTGATCGGTGATGTCGTGATAGAAAGCGGCGAGCTGGATCAGGTAGGTGTTGAACAATCCCCAGTCGAAGCCGAGTTCATAGGAAACGGTTTTCGCGAGAATCAGATTCGGATCGCCGATATTGTTGATCCGGCCCGAGGCGCCCCGGCCTTCCCGGAACATCTGTTCATAGCTCGGCAACTGCTTGAAATGCCCGTAATTGAAAAAGAGTTTGGAGTTTTCCGTGATGGGATGCGAGATCCCGAGCCGGGGGCTGAGAGACCACTGGACTTTGGGGCTCGTCATCGGATGTTCCTCGTCGGAATTGTACCGGGATGAATAATAATTCCGGTAGAACGGATTCTCCTGGATGATCCAGTCCGTATTGGCGTTGCTGAAGTCGAGGCGCAGGCCGAGATTGACGATGAATCCTTTGGTCTCGAGTTTGTCCTGTGCGTACACCGCCCCCCGGTAGGGTTTGTCGCTGCGCTCTACGTAATTCATGCCGCCCGTGAAACTGTTGATTTCTCCGTATTCGAGATCGAGGGCGTTGACCACGAACTCGGCACCGGTCTTGATCATATGCGCGGGATTGACCTGACTGGTCAGATCGAATTTCAGGGTGGTGGCGGATACGTTGCTGTAATCCCGCACGGTGCTCGTGTGTCCGCCGAAAAACATCCCGTCGAGCCCGGTCTCGGGATCCGGATGGAATCCGGACGGGGCCTCGTCGACAAAATACCCCGGTACGATTTCATACTGTGGCGTCAGATCCCGGTTTCTGATCGGTTCGGTATGATAGCTGCGCCGGATATGCTCGATGCCCGCCTCGTAGAACGTCCTGGCCCCCAGCATGTGCGTGAATTTCGCCGCGAGTGTCAGATAGCCGACCTCGGCGGGACAATACCAGGAGTCGACGAAAATGCGTCCCGGACGCTGTTCATCGGTCATCTTGGCGATCTCGAAGGGCGTGCGCATGAAATCGGTCGGATTCCAGTAAGGGGCTGCCGTCCTGCCGAATCCCGGGCCGTAATAAATGTAATCCGTCGCATTGATCGCCACATTATAACTCTTGCCCGTCATTGCGGAGAACCTGAGTTTCATGGACTTTCGGATATCGGAAGTCAGTTGGAGGGACCAGTCCCAGTCCAGATAATCGTCCCGGGACAGGGGGATGAGCAGCATTTCCCGCTGCCTCCGGTAACTGGTGAAAAACCGCAGGCCGCCCAACTTCTCCCCGATGAACGGCACGGGACCGCCGAATCCGGCGTCGATGTTGTAATCGGGCTGGTCCGTCAACGGACGGCGGCGGTGATGAAACTGCCAGAGCCGTTGTGCCCCCTGGGGCGTCAGGTCGTTTGCGGGATCGTCGTCGGACAGGAGATTTCTTGAAATCTGATTCCACCCGTCGAAACGGGGATACTGGCGTTGTTCATACACGTCCCACGCACCGCTCTCCGTCCCCGTCCAGCACACCGCGTCATCGAGATACGGACGCATCCACATCGATTCGGCGTCGAAGGGAGAGACACCGAAATGTTTCGCCTGAGGCGGACTGTATTTGAGGGTGACGGTGCCTTCATACCCCTTCTTGCTCCCTTCCCGGGTCACGACGTTGACCACCCCGGACCGGACCTGACCGTATTCGGCGTTGAATCCGCCGCGTTCGATCGAGATTTCCTGGACCGCGCTGAGTGCGATTCCGGTGATCGGTTGATTGTTCCGCGGATCACGCAGCGTGACGCCGTCCACCTGGAACAGCGCTGCATCCGCATCTCCCCCGCGGATCACCAGTCCGTCTTCGACCCCGGCCTGGAGTCCGATAACCTGCTGGATCGTGGAAATCGGCAGGTCGCGCACATCTTCGGCCGAGACGGAAGTCACGCTCGAGGACACATCTTCCTTGACCACTTTGCGCTCGGCGACGACCGACACGGCCTCGCCCATCAGTGTCTCGGATTCGAGTTCGAAGTCAAGACGGGTGGTCTGATCGATCCGGACACGGACTTCCTGCACCGTCACGCGGGTATATCCGATGACGGAGATCATGACGTCATATACTCCCGGCGGCACATGCAGGATGGTATAATTCCCCTGCATATCGGATGCGGCGCCCATCGTGGTACCCGGGATGATCACATTCGCGCCCGGCAACGGGTTTCCCGTTTCCTTTTCCGTCACGACGCCCGCAATCTTGCCGGTTGTCGCGGCAAACGCGACATGCGCAGCCATGAAGACGGCGAAAACACACGCTGTCGCCTTCATTAAATATCTCCTTCTCATCATGTAAAATCCTCCTCCTGTTCTGTATGGTGAATGGAATCTTATGTGGATTGACGCACCACCAGTTCCGTCTTGAGAACCTCCCGGACCGGAACTGTCTCTTTCTCAAACTCGATTTGACGGAGCAGCAATTGAGCCGCCCGCCTTCCCATTTCCGTAGCCGGCTGAAGGACCGTCGTCAGCGGCGGATCGATGATCGATGCGATCGGGTTGTCGCTGAAACCGGCGAGCGCCACATCGGCGGGAATTTTGAGCCCTTTCTGACGCAACACCGAATAGGCCCCGATCGCAACCGGATCGTTGACGCAGAACACCGCGTCGGGCCCCGGTGATACGGCATCCAGTAATTCGGTCATGCCCTGAATACCATGCTCTTCATTGAGGCCCGCGTGAAGGATCAGTGTCTCGTCGATCTCTCTTCCGGCGGCATGAAGGGCGTCCCGGTAACCGCGCAGCCGTTCCCGGCTGATGTTCAGAAATTCCGGTCCGCCGATGTGCGCAATCCGTTTATACCCCCTTTGGACGAGATGTTGTACGGCCTTGAACGCGCCGTCATGGTCGTCCACCACAACCTGTGAGGCTTCGAGTTCCTCGCAGACCCGGTCGAAGAAAACCAGGGGAATGTTGCGTTTACGGATCCACTTGAAATGTTCGCATCCCTCGGTCGACTGGGTGATCGAAATCAGCAGACCGGCGACGCGCTGCGCGATGAGCTCGCGGATGTTCATCTCTTCCCGCTGATGGCTTTCATTGGATGAACAGATCATCACCGTATAGCCCGCGTCATAGGCGACGTCGGTAATGCCGCCCATGATCGAGGCGAAGAAGACATGTTTGACCTGGGGAACCACGACTCCGATGATTTTGGAGCGTCTTTTCTGAAGACTCTGCGCGATCGAATTGGGCTGATATTCGAGTCTTTCGGCGAGAGACCGGACGCGATCCTTGGTGTTTTCGCTGATATCGGGATGGTCGTTCAACGCCCGGGACACGGTTGAGGGAGAAAGCCGGAGTTTTTCGGCGATGTCCTTGATGGTCGTCTGCCGCATGACATGATCCTTGCATGTATGATGTTTCATTTCAAGGGAATCAGATTATCCGGAAACGCGTCGCAAACGTTTCCGCAAACGTTTGATATTTACTAAATTTTTTTTTGTTTGTCAAGAAGAAAAAGGAGATACGATCAAAATATCAGGGAAATCCGCTCCGATCGGCGCATCGAACGGAAGGCCGGGACCGGGTGCGTGCGGAAGCGTGGGCGGCGGAGACGTCTGCGAGGGAGGTGTGAGGGGAATTTTCAGATCGTCCCGGACCGCGATCCGGGACGGATCTCTTTCCCTCCCGATCTTCGAGAACCGGATCTTCCATGCGGCCGGATGATGAACGGGATGTTATCGATCTGCCCCCGATTCTGATTCCACGAAAACAAGCATGCGCCGTTTTTTGCTTGACATTGGCTGCGTAGTTTTATAATATGAATCCAATCTAATACGTTCCCGATTCATGATCCCGCGGTACGGCCAGCCCGGTTCGGCTGCATGGATGTGTACAGGGAGACACCTTCATGGGCTTTGAAGCCTTTTCCGCGAGATCCCAAACGAAATTCTTTAAGACGTATTCGGAACGGCGTCTATATTCGAAATGGTTCAATGTTTTCAGACCCGATTGGAATTTATGGCTTATATAAGCCATTGACCGATGCCCTATATAAGCCATAAGAAAACAAGAGGTTTGTGATAGTTTATACTATGTGTGAGGAGAAAAAATGAACTGGTTGCAGGTTCTGGGACCATCCCTTCTCATGGTACTTGGAGGAATCATCACTTGGTTGCTTAAGTCCCGTGTGGAAGAACTGCGAGCTACTGAGGAAAGACTGCGAGAAGAACGCAGGAAGATTTACGGCCAGATATTGGACCCATATGTTCGCCTTTTCGCTGACCTTAAGGGCCAGAGCCCAGCGCAGGCAATAAAGAGAATTACTTCATATGAGTATAGGAAGACTGCATTTGATCTAAACCTCTTCGGTTCTGATGAAGTAGTTCGTGCCTATAATTCTCTCATGAAGCATACATACGAGGCTGAGTCCACAGGAAAGCAAAACCCGAAAGAAATGATGCGTCTGTGGGGAAGCCTTCTCCTTGAAATTCGTAAAAGCCTTGGAAATAAGAAGACCAAACTTAATGAATTTGATATGCTCAGATCGATGATCAAAGATATCGACAGTTTTTAAGGAACATTCACACATAACGATACAGAGTTACACCAGACCCGAACACAAGAGAACAAGCGGCCAATCATGAAATGAGGATGGGTCTGCCGTGCAGCGTGTGGTTGCCTGCATACCGCAGGCAGGGACTAAGCCGGCAGGGCGGGGAGGTCAACCCCATTTGGATTTTACATTTTTGGTATTGTTTTCTGAAAGAGACTGCAAGAGCGCAAAAGCGCGGATGAATCATCAAAGATAAGTCTTTTCAACCATTCAAAAATATCGTAAAGACGGACACACCCCATAAGATCATGCCCATGCCGGGCGTACACACCGGCATGCAAAGGATTTTGACCCGCGGCTTCTTTTGGAACCTGAGATTTCTGTGGAATCACTGGAAGAGAGTAAAATTTCAGAAAGTAGGTTGGGTTGAGCGAAGCGAAACCCGACACCCGTCATTCCCGTCCGATGGATTCATCGAACCTCATCCTTTCACCCCTCCCAAAATCCTTTTCGTATATTCCTTTCATTACATATTCATGAAAACCCGAATGCTCCCATTCCGTACTTGGTTCTTCTCGATTCGGAGATCTTGTGTTCATCGTCGATACCGCAATGCATCGTCACGTCTCAATTCATCTGATGCGTCGGGGCGCCGACAAACAACGGACTCTGATTCGAAAATCACAGGTGTTTCTGGAAAAAACTCACGTGTTTTTCTGAAAATCTCCTGTGTTTTTGGAAATATCTCACGTGTTTTTCGGAAAATGTCCTGTGTTTTTTAAAAAATCTCCTGTGTTTTTCGGAAAATCTCACGTGTTTTTTAAAATATCTCACGTGTTCTTTGGAAAAACACGGTTGATTCCCCCCTGCATCGGGAAATCTGTGCCTCCATCCAGAAAACATAACCCACGCAAACTACTTCACAAGAACCGGGAAGGGGTGAGCGCCCCGCCCCTTCCCGGTTGGTTTTTTCTCTTTTGAACGGCCAATTCTATTCACAATAAATAATGGAGGGCAAAACGTAAGGAGATAAATATTTTCTGTACTTATAACTTTTTTTTACGTAGTTATAACTTTTTTTTCTGTAAGTACGACTTTCACAAAACGTAGTTATAACTTTATTTTCTGTACTTACACAAATTTTTTCTGTACTTACAATTTTTTTTCCTGTAGTTATAAAACGGGGTTGTCATCGATAACCATTCCAAAAAGATGCCCGACAGAAGATCTCGGGCATGACCCATGAGGGGTGAGGGGATGGCCTGCGGGAGACAGGTGTTTTCCGGATGAGCATTCCGTTCAC
>DSAP01000099.1 GCA_011046415.1 bacterium
CCGGGACGGCGGTAGCATTCCGACCGGTCTCTGGCTGGAGGGATCGACCCTGCTGATGACCGGGACGGTGGGTTCTGCTCCCGGCAACAGGAATCAGAGTTATTACAACGTGACATTCAATACGCCCCATATGAATTCAAACCGGGATATGAGCCTGAATGGCGTGGTGATCGGAGGAGACATCCGGGTGGTAGACACCGGAAGCGCGCGCTGGCGGCTGACGTCCGTTTCTGCGGGTGATACCGCCACTGTGACCATCATGGGCGATGTCATTATCGAGTCGGGCTCGTTCGAGACACAAGGCACTGGAAACGCACTGACTGTGTTTGACATCCATCATTATGGAAATGTTGTGGTCACCGGCGGAAACTTCTCTGTGGCCAGAGGCTCCCAGGGAGACGGTTCGGGATCGACCCGCTGGCATCTTCACGAGGGCGATTTCCGGATGTCTGACGCCACCACCCAGAATTCCAATCCCTCGAATGCCTGGTTTGTGTTCGACAAAGAGGGTGTTCAGGCTCTCGAACTCTCCTCGGTGACTTACGGCGGAGGCGGATTGGCGATCGAAGTGGCCGGAGGCACGACGCTCGATTTCGGTGCGAGTGAACTGGAAGGCAACGGCCTGTTCGTGCTGAATGAAGGCGCCACCCTGGCGACGGCCCATGAGGACGGAATCGCAGGCGCGGTTCAGTCTGCCGGTTACGTCGTCCTCGATGAGGGGGCCAATTACGTATTCAACGGCACCGCAGTCCAGATCACCAGCGAGCTCATGCCGACCGTGGTGAACAACCTGGCCATAGACAATGAGGCAGGCGTCGTGCTTTCCCGGGAGACGATGATCAACGGCGTGCTGAGACTCATTGCGGGCGAGTTCGACAATACCATCCCGTTCACCCTGGGTACGGAGGGATCGGTTTCGTTTGAAGGCGGGAGTCTCAAGGTCATTGATTCGGATGTGGCGGGATTGCCTGTCGTGCCGACCGAATTCGCCTTGCACCAGAATGCACCGAATCCCTTCAATCCGGTGACGACCATCCGTTACGACGTACCGAAGCAGACCCTGGTGACGTTGAAGATTTATGACGCCATGGGCCGCGAAGTGGCGGACCTGGTTCACGGCGATCATGACGCGGGCGCCTTCCAGGTCGTCTGGAATGCGCAGGCATTCGCAAGCGGCGTGTATTATTGCCGGATCACCGCCGGGGATTTCGTCTCGGTGCGGAAACTCGTTCTGATGAAGTAAGAATTCCACTCTCCATGTCCCCCTCCCGCGATGAATCATGGGAGGGGGACTATTCCTGGAGGAAAAAAGAGGATGCGCGTCTATGGAACCGGTATCCGGGACGTATCCCGGCCACGGGAAACTCCCGGAAAATTCACAGTCTATCGTTGTTTGTTCCTTAGAATATACGGATGTCAAAAACCGAACCGTGATTGAATGGGATTGAAATCGTAATGAAATCTCAACAGAACCTATTTGTCCTTGGAATGCTGTCTTTTTGTTTGTTACATTTGTTCGCACAGAACGGGGATACATTCCTCAATGTGTATCATGGCGGTTTGCCCGATTCCGACCGCATTTTTTATATCGCCCCGGACGGTGACGATGCCCATCCCGGTACGGAGGCCGAACCCTGGGCGACGCTGGAATTCGCCGCGGGGAAGGCCGAGGCCGGGGATGTTTTTGTCATGCGCGGCGGCGTGTACGCACACGATGCGACGATCCGGATCAACCGGCATGGTTCCGCCGAACGGCCGGTCACCCTCGTGGCATTCCCGGGAGAAGTCCCGATCCTGGATTTTTCAGAACAGCCGAAAGCGAGCGGGAATATCGGGGTTCGCCTGAACGGCTGGTACTGGCACGTGATCGGGATCACCATCCGGTATGCGGGTCATAACGGCATCCGGATGGACGGCAGTCACAACATTCTGGAACAGATCACAGCCTATGGCAATCATGACACCGGGATTCATATGGCCGGAAATGCGTCCCACAACCTCATCAAAAATTGCGACAGTTTTCACAATTTCAATACGACAGGTAGGGTGGGAAACAACGCGGACGGATTCGGGGCGAAGTTCGATATCCTGCCAGGGAATCGGTTTTACGGATGCCGCGCCTGGGAGAATTCCGATGACGGCTTCGATTTGTGGCGTGCGGCCAATCCAATCGTCGTCGAGAATTGCTGGTCGTTCAACAACGGAGATCCCTCTGTTTTCGGCAATCCGGCGAATTTCGAGGGGGCCGGGAACGGGTTTAAATTGGGGGGGGACTATGTCGCGGGCGATCACGTCGTGATCCGGTGCATGGCATTCGACAATCTCGGAGTCAGCCGTCAGGCCAAGGGATTCGATCACAACAACAACACGGGCGCACTGACCCTGATTCACAATACGGCGTACAACAACGGCCGGAATTATTATTTTCCCCGGGATCCTTCAAGAGGGCAATCCGCCTTTATCAATAACCTGAGCGCGGTTTCTTCTCTCCTGGCCGGACTCCCTCCGAATGCGGTCACGGCGGGAAACAGCTGGCAGCACACGACGCCCGTCGCCCCGGAGATGTTTCGGTGCGTGGACACCGGACCCGCCAGGGGGCCGCGCCGGCCGGACGGTTCTCTCCCGGAGATCGATCTGCTCAAACCGGAGCCGGGGAGCTTCCTCATCGACGGCGGGGTCAAGATCGGGGAACCCTTCCGGGGTTCCGCCCCGGATATCGGAGCCCGGGAACACCCGGCCGGAGACTGGGTCGAACCCCGGGTGCACAGAGGGTCGGGAAGCCTGATCCGCGATCTCGTGCTCTACGATATGGACGACGCAGAAAGTTGGTCGATTTCGGATGATTTCCAGGCGGGAAAAAAGGCCTATGGAGACGGAGACCCGATCCTTTCTTCCATACCCGGTATGCTTCGGATCGATGAATGGATCCGGCCTTCCCTCGAGACGCGCACAAAGAACTATCTGTTCACGACCGCCGAATTCACGGTCGATGCGCCTGCACGCATTTATATCGCGTATGCCGATGCTATCCGGACTTCAAACAGGCCGGACTGGCTTTCCGATTACCGGGAGACCGGAATGAAATTATCCGTCGCCGGGCCGGACGATACGGAGATTTTTTTCACCCTTTTTGACCGGGAGGCCGGTGCGGGCGAAATCATAACCCTCGGAAGAAATACCCGGGACGGGGCGGCCGACGCCCTGATGTATCTCGTCCTGGCCGGCGACACGGATTCGGCCGTGGCGGAAAACACACGCCCCGCGCCTTCCGGTTTCGTCCTGCTTCAGAACTACCCGAATCCGTTCAATCCGGTCACCACGATCGTCTATCATCTCCCGCGCGGGACACACGCCGCCGTCAGTCTGTTCGACGTGACCGGGCGGGAAGTCGCCTCCCTGGCCGATGGATATCATGACGCGGGATCTTACCGGATCGTCTGGAATGCCCGGTCATACCCGGCCGGGATATATACCTGCCGGCTGATCACGGATGAGATGACGGCGGTACGAAAACTCGTGCTTCTCAGGTAACCCCGACGAAATAAAAACAAGGATGGAAAGGATGAAAAAAATCAGAGGAATCATCGGATGCATCGCGCTGACGGGTCTTTCCGTCTTGGCATGCAGCGGCTTCAAATGGCGGCTTGAATATCCGAAGTCGTTTATCGTCTCGATACGAAACGATGCGGTCGTCGACAGGACGGATGCAGTCATCTCGCTGACCATCCGGGAGATCGAGGCCTCTTACCCTGATTTCAATCCGGAGGCGTTCATCGTCCTGTCCGGCCGGAAGGAAACGGCCAGCCAGGCCGACGATCTGGATGGAGACGGCAAGGCCGACACGATTTTCCTGATCAAAGATGTCGAGGCGGGAGAGGGCGGAAACGTCACCGTCCGTTATGCCGCAGACGGCGTGATTCAGCGGACCTATCCCAAACGAACCCAGGCGGAACTTTCCCATAAATTCGGGGGACGGTTCGTCAACCGCAAATACGAGGGGGGGGAATTCAGGAACGTGACGTCCCTGCGCGTCCCTTCCGAGCATACGGACCATTCGACCTTCATCCGCTATGAGGGGCCGGGCTGGGAGTCCGACCGGGTCGGATACCGGTTTTATCTGGATTGGCGCAACGCGGTCGATATCTTCGGAAAAAAAGTCTCCGACATGGTCCTGCAGGACGTCGGCCTGGATGGATTCGATTCGTATCACGAGATGGCCGGCTGGGGCATGGATATCCTGAAGGTCGGAGAATCACTGGGGGTAGGCTCCCTCGGCATGTGGATCGACGGCCGGGCCGAGCGCGTCTCCGTGACGGACAGCGTCCTGTGCGCCGTCGTTTCGGACGGGCCGATCCGGTCCCAGATACGCACCCGCTATTACGGATGGAAAACCGGCTCCGGGAAATACGATCTCGTCTCCGACCTGTCCATCACCGCAGGCAGCCGGATGACGCGCCATGATGTCCGGGTGAACGGCGATCCGCCGAATCTGTGTACGGGTATCGTGAAGCTGGACGACACCCAGTTCATGAGCACGTCCCGTCCCGCAGGCGTGTGGATGGCGCTTGCCACATACGGCATGCAGAGCCTGTCCGGGGACAAGCTCGGCATGGCGGTCCTGTTCCGCAGGACGGATCTGGTCGAGGTGACGGAAGACGCACACAGCCATGTGATCGTGCTGAAGCCGAAGGAAGGGATTCTGACCTATTACTATCTGGCGGCCTGGGAACAGGAACCGGGCGGTATCCAGTCCGAGAAGGCGTTTCTCGACTACCTGAACGAGACCGTCCAGAAACTGGATGCGCCCCTGAAAGTCACCTTGTAGAAACGGAGTTCCGATGCATCGTTCCCAGAAGATATTCGAGGTCCTTACAACCCGGCGGCTCATCGCGTTTCTTGCGCCCCAAACAGTCGAGGATTGCGTGCGGGCGTACGAGACGCTCGCTCCGATGGGTATCGTTCTTGAAATCGCCTTCCGGACCGCTGCGGCCCTGGAAGGCATCCGGGCGACGGTCGAGAAACATCCGGATGCGCTCGTGCTGGCGGGGACCGTGATGACCTCCAAACAGGCCGATGCGGCGGTCCGGGCGGGCGTCGCGGGGATCATCTCGGCCGACTATGTCCCCTCCGTCGTGGAAGCCTGCGTCGGGGCCGATGTGATGTGCGTTCCGGGCGGGCTGGGGGATGCGGGGAAACAACTCGTCCAGAAGGCCGAGCTCTACGGCTGTGACTTCGAGGCTCTGCGTGAGAAATATCCCTATCAGTGGATTTACAAGCTGTTTCCAGCGACCACCGAAAATCTGAATTTCGTTTCCCTGTCCAAGGCGTGGAAAGCCGCCTTCAAGGGACTCCGTATGGTATATACCGGCGGCATCTCGCTTCAGAATCTCGGCGGACTGGCCGCACAGGATCCGGAGGGAATATTCTGCGGATCGGCCGTGACACGGCGGATCGATGATCCCGGGAAAATGAAAGAAGAAGCCGGCCGCTGGCTGGACATCATCCGGGGTTCGGCGCCTCCGGTGACGGCGTGACCGGATCCGTCCGGAGCCGCCGGTGAGAAGCATTGCCGCAAAGAGGGGTTGAAAAAAAATCATTCGCCTGTTTTTCCGGGATCCGTTTTTTTACTTTTTGTTGCGATTCCGTATCAGAAATCGTATCTTTAAATCCAATCCGGCCCGATTCGCCGGGTTGCGTACCCGGAAGCATGTATCATCCAGAAAAAACCATCGGGCGATTTGTGCGGCAGGGGTCGAATGGCGGTATCCCTTTCGTTTCCATGCGGCGGAATCCTTTCCTGTGTCGAATGAAGGAGAACAGTTGAGCCAGACTTTCAGGTGGCAACGCACCCATACATGCGGCGATCTGCGTCCCGGAAACACGGGGGAACAGGTCATACTCACCGGCTGGGTGCAGAGCACCCGTGATCACGGCGGGGTGATTTTCGTCGATCTCCGCGACCGGTGGGGCCGCACCCAGGTGGTGTTTCATCCCGAGGACGCGGCGCTGATCGAGCAGGCCAAGCGGCTGAACATGGAGTCGGTGATCGGCATCCGGGGCCGGGTGGTGGAACGCCCCCCCGAGATGGTGAATCCCCAGATCGAGACCGGCCGGGTCGAGGTGGTCGCCGACCGGCTCGAGGTGCTGAACCGGGCCAGGCCGCTTCCTTTCGTGATCAAGGATCCGCCGGAGGCACTGGAGGAAACCCGGTTCAAATACCGGTATCTCGATCTTCGCCGCCCCGCGATGCAGAGAAATCTGCTCCTGCGTCATCGGGCCGCCCAAGTCGTCCGCCGCTATTTCGACGAAAACGAATTTCTGGAAATCGAGACGCCCGTACTCATGAAATCCACGCCCGAAGGCGCGCGGGATTATCTGGTTCCCAGCCGGATTCATCCGGGCAAATTCTACGCCCTGCCTCAGTCTCCACAGACCTACAAACAACTGCTCATGGTCTCCGGATTCGACCGGTATTTCCAGATCGTGAAATGTTTCCGAGACGAGGACCTGCGGGCCGACCGTCAGCCCGAATTCACCCAGATCGACGTCGAGATGTCCTTCGTGGATGAAGAGGCGGTGTTCACGGTCATGGAGGGGCTGATGTCCCGGCTGTTCAGGGAGACGCTGAACCGCGAAATAATCCTGCCGTTTCCCCGGATCTCCTACGACGAGGCGATGCTCAAATACGGCCTGGACCGTCCCGACCTCCGGTTCGGACTCGAAATTCAGGACCTGGGCGATCTCGTCCCGGGATGCGGATTCGAGGTGTTCGAACAGGTGATCCGGTCCGGCGGCGCGGTGCGCGGATTCCGGCTTCCCGGCGCCGGCACGTTCTCCCGCAAACAGGTGGACGACCTTACGGCATTCGTCCGGAACTTCGGCCCGAAAGGGCTGATCGCCGTCCAGTTTCAGCCCGACGGCGTCAAATCACCGGTTTCCAAATTCGTCGCGGCGGGATGGATGGAACGCCTCCGTTCCCGGTTCGGGGTGGAAACGGGAGACGCCGTCCTGATCGTGGCTTCCGATAAAAAAGGGGTCTGCGATGCCCTCGGCAATCTGCGGAACAAACTCGCGGCCGATTTCGGCCTGATCGACCGGTCCCGCATGGCCCCGCTCTGGGTGACGGAGTTTCCGCTTCTGGACTGGGATTCCGGAGAAAACCGCTGGGTGGCCATGCACCATCCCTTCACCGCGCCGAGGCCGGAAGACATTCCGCTCCTCGAAACCGATCCGGGAAAGGCGCGCGCGCGGGCGTACGACCTCGTCCTGAACGGATCCGAGATCGCGGGCGGTTCCATCCGCATCCATCAGAGCGGGATGCAGTCCACCCTGTTCCGGCTTCTCGGCATCGACGCGGAAACAGCCCGGCGGAAATTCGGACATCTCATCGAGGCACTCGATTACGGTGCGCCGCCGCACGGCGGCATCGCATTCGGTTTCGACCGGCTCGTCACGATCCTGGCCGGCGAATCCTCGATCCGCGAGGTGATCGCGTTTCCCAAGACCACCAGCGCCATATCGCTCATGGACGGCTGTCCTTCGGAAGTCGAACCGGCACAACTCGCGGAACTGGGTCTGAAATGGATCACGTCCTGATTGTTTTTCGCTCCGGGCGATCGTGTTGCCGCATGAAATATTACTTGACAATGGCGGTTTTTTTTGGTATTATTTTCTACAAAGTGTTAACATCTTAAATTTTATGTAAAAGGAGGTGTAGGGAATGGCAAAAGGCACAAAATTAGTGAGGATCGGTTTGTTCTGTCTGGTGTTCGCGGCGTCTGTGGTAATGACCGGTTGTAGCCGTTATGCCAACGAAAAGCAGCTTTCGACACTGGACGAGTCCGAGGCCGCGGCCTCCTCTGCTGAAGCACGTGTCGCCGAACTCGAAGGCGAGAAAGCCGAGCTCGAGGCCAAGCTGGAAAAGAAGCAACAGGATCTGGCCGCAGTCAAGGCCGAAAACAAGAAGGTTGAAGCCGAACTGGCCGAGTGATCTTCGCAAGGGAATTCGGGTTTCAAGCATTCATTCAGGTGAAGGAGGATAAGAGGATGAGAATAAAGGGTCAGATGCTTGTACTCCTGTCGATGGCCATGATTCTGCTTCTGGTATTCAGCAGTGTGGCTTTCGGACAGGAAGAACGCAAAATCAAAATGGATGAGTACAAATCCATGCTCGCCAGCGTACAGGAACGGGAGGCGGCGGCCAATGAACGGATTGCACAACTCGAGATCGACATCGCGGCGTTAAAGAAAGAGATCGCCGAAACTCAGGCGGAGATCGACGCCGAATGGGAAGCCGTCTATGCCAGGCTGGGCGTCACCCAGGCGGATGTCGAGGCCTACCGGACTAATCTCGCAGACATCGAAAGCCAGATCGATGCGCTCGCCGCCCTGTCACCCGAAGAACTGTTCCGCAGGCAGGACGAGATCGACGCGCTTGCCAAGCGCATCCAGGAAGCCAAGGAAAGCAATATCGCCATCCTCACCGAGATGGAAAACAAACTGGCCGAAATCGACGGCAAACTGGCCAACGTAAAAGCCAAGACACCGGCCAATATTTACGACAATTATACCGTGGTCAGGGGCGACTATCTCTGGAAAATTTCCAAGAGGGCGGACATTTACGGCGATCCGTATCAGTGGATCCGGATCTATTCCGTCAACAAGGACATGATCAAGGACCCGAATCTGATTCATCCGGATTGGGTGCTCAAGATCGCCCGCGGGGTTGGCCGCAACGAACACCTGGTCGTCAAGGGCGAGTGGCTGGGCCAGATCGCCGGCTATTCGAAGGTGTACAGTGATCCGACCAAATGGACGAAACTCTATCAGGCCAACAAAGACCTGATTTCGGATCCGAACCTGATTTATCCGCATCAGGTGTTGCAGGTTCCCCGGGACTAGTTTTCGAAGGGAATCGGGTGCGCGGTTTTCCGCAAACCTTTCTCTAATGACGATTTAATCACAGGTTTGAAAAAGCTCTTGGTTCTGCGCAAGTTCACGAACCAGGGGCTTTTTTTATGGCGATGGCACAGAAAAAAATATCCATACGGGGAGTCGAGCAACCGGTATTCCTGGGGGTCGGAGATCGTCATCTTCGGTTGATCGAATCCGCCTTCGAAGGGCGGCTCGTGGTTCGCGGTGACGAACTGACCGTGATCGGGGCGGCAGACCGGATTCCCCTCATCGAGAAAGTGATCACGGAAATCCGTCTGCTCATCGCACGGAGCGGCACACTCGCACCGCGGGATGTCGAGACGGTCATCGACCTCGTGAAGCTGGAAGGCGATGTGGCGCTTCCGGAACGGGAGATGCAGGCGCGTCAGGAAATCATCCTCTACGCCAAGAAAGGCCTGGTCCGGCCGAAGACTTCGGGGCAGGAGGCCTATTATCGCGCGGTTTTGAAAAACGACATCGTCTTCTGCATCGGCCCGGCCGGAACCGGCAAGACCTATCTGGCCGTGGCGATGGCCGTGGCGTTCCTGAGGGAAAAGGAAATCTCCAAAATCGTTCTCGCGCGTCCCGCCATCGAAGCGGGGGAGAGCCTGGGATTCCTTCCCGGTGATTTGATGGAGAAGGTCGATCCCTATCTGCGTCCCCTGACCGACGCCCTGTTCGATATGCTGCCGGCCGATCAGCTTCAGAAATACATGGAACGACGGATCATCGAGATCGTCCCGCTGGCCTATATGCGGGGGCGCACGCTCAACAACGCCTTCGTCATCCTGGATGAGGCCCAGAACACCACACCCATGCAGATGAAGATGTTTTTAACACGACTCGGACTCCATTCCAAAGCCATCGCAACCGGCGATATCACACAGGTCGATCTGGCGAATGGGACACCGTCCGGACTGATTCAAATCCAGGAGATTCTCACCGGAATCGCCGGGATCGATTTCGTGTACCTGGACCGTGACGACGTGGTCAGACACCGGCTGGTCAAAGACATCATCGAAGCCTATGAAGCCTTTCATCAGCCATCCGAAGAAGAAGGGGAGACTGCGACATGAAGCTCTGGGATCGGATGAAGTCCCAATTTTCAAAGAAGACAAAGCGGTCTTCCGAACTGAGCCTGTCGGCGAAGAAACCGGCCGGCAAGAAACGGATCTGGCTGCCGCTTTTGATTCCTTTTATCCTGGGAATCATACTCATTTTCCTCTTTCCCCGCGGCCATTCATTCCAGTTTTCCGATCTGACCGTGGGAAGCATCAGTCCGCGACGGATCGTGGCCCCGTTCAGTTTTGAAATACTCAAGACCCGGGAGGAGTACCAGCAGGATCGTCTACAGGTCATTCAAAGCGTCAATCCGGTTTTCACGAAAAACGAACAGGAAACGCAACGGATCGAGAACCGGATCGTGGCCTTCTTTCAGGCGGTCGGTCAGATGCGGAGAAAATCCGTTCCCCTCTCCGCAAAAATCGATTCCCTGAGTTTTCAGTTTCCGATTTTTTCACTGACCCCCGAGCACTGGCGTGTCCTGTTGAATCCCGAGGGTATTCTGACACCTTCCCAGTACCATACTTTTCAGAACCAACTCGGACAAATCGTCCGCGATATCAGCCGGACGGGTATACTGAACCAGAATAAATCTCTTCTTGTCGTGGCGGACGGACGCCTCATTCTCCGTGATCAGGAAGAAGAAACGATGCTCCCGATCGAGGACTTCTTCGATCTGGAATCGGCACGAATCCGTGCAAACGAACTGCTGGACGCCTACTATGGCCGTGAGACGAGTCTGGCCCAGATCGGCGCGGCGGTGATCAGTTATTATCTCCGTCCCAACATCCTCAACGAAGAGGCCCTGAATCAGGAGCGGATCAGCGAGGCCCAGTCCCGGATTCCGCTCAGCAGCGGGTTCGTTTACGAAGACGAACTGATCGTCGACCGGAATCAGCGCGTCACGGCCGATATTCGCAAGCGGCTCGATTCCCTTTCAGCAAAGATGGTCGAGAAAGGCATGCTCGAGGGAGGGATCAGTCGTATTTTCCCCCTGTTCGGGAAGATTGCCTTTGTTTTCTCCCTCCTTTTCCTGTTCGCCTTTTATCTGGCGTTTGAAAACCGAAAGCTCCTGGAAGACGCCAAGTCGCTCCTCCTTTTATCCCTCATCATCCTCCTGATGGCGCTGTCCGCCTTTCTCATCCGCCGCCTGGAGGCCTCGGAATATCTGATGCCCAGCGCCATCGGCGCGATGCTTCTGGCCTCCATCTTCGGCACACGAATCGCATACGCCGGCACAGCCATACTCAGCCTGCTCGTCTCGGCCTTGTGGGGCAATGAGTTCAATCTCATGGCCGTTTCTTTTTTTACGGGGATTTTCGGCATCCTGATCATCAAACGCGTACGCACGCGGGGGCAGCTCGTTCAGGCGGTTTTTTACATGATGGTCATCCACCTCGTCACGATTACCATGATGGGATTTATTCGTTTCCTGCCGTTCAACCAGATCGTCCATTATTGGCAATTCGGCGCACTGAACGGCCTGTTTACACCCATCATCGCCTACGGAATGCTCGCGCTGATCGAGTCGCTGTTTGACATGACGACCGATTATGCCCTGCTGGAACTCTCGAATCTGAACCATCCGCTCCTGAAACGGTTGAGTGTCGAGGCTCCGGGCACCTATCACCATTCCATCCTCGTGGGCAATATGGCCGAGGCGGCGGCTCAGGCCGTCGGCGCCAATTCCCTGCTGGCCCGGGTGGGTTGCTATTATCACGATATCGGCAAGCTTGAGAAAGCCGAATATTTCGTGGAGAATCAGGTGAGATCCGAGAATCCCCATAAAAAACTGGCTCCGAGCATGAGCGCACTGATTCTGATCAACCATGTCAAACGCGGAATCGAGCTCGCCGAAAGATACAGACTGCCCAAAGCGATTCGGGACATCATGACCCAGCATCACGGGAAGACCATCATGACGTTCTTCTACCAGAAAGCCCTGGCGAAGGTCGGCGCCGAGGGCGTCAATGAAACAGAATACCGGTATCCCGGCCCCCTGCCGCAATCCAAGGAAGCCGCCATCGTGATGCTGGCAGACGCCATCGAAGCGGCCTCCCGGACCCTCAAGGAACCGACATACAGCCGTCTGAAGGGACTGATCGAAGATATCGTGGATGAACGGTTTCAGGCGGGTGAACTGGATCAGTCTCCCCTGACGCTCCGCGATCTCGAACGGATCAAGGAGAGTTTCCTGAAGATTCTCGCGGGGACATTCCATGCCCGTATCGAATATCCCGATGCGGATGAGCTGAAGTCGGTCAGACGAACCGGCGAAACGAAGAAGGAGGCCGGGGACGGCCCGTCAAATTGAAACGCATGTTCCGGAGGATCCGGGAGTTCCCGCCACGCGGATCCGCGCGATGGTGAAGGCGGTTCTTGACGCGGAAGCCCGCGGTGAAACCGGAATCCTGGGGCTGGTTTTCGTCGACCACGTCACGAGCCGCCGGATCAACCGGGAATTTATGGCGCATGATGAACCGACCGATGTGATCGCATTTCGGTATGATGACGGGGAAGACGAGACCTGGGGTGAAATCTATGTGAATGTGGAAAGGGCGCGGGAACAGTCCCTGGAATACGGTGTTTCGTATGAAAATGAACTGGCCCGCCTGATCATACACGGCCTGCTCCATCTGTTCGGATACGACGACCGGGATGCCGGATCCCGGTCCGTCATGCGGGAACGGGAGGATGGGCTGGTGGAGCGGTTTTATGCCGTTTTAGAGTGACGAGTTTAAAGTTACAAGTTTAAAGTTACAAGTTAAACATGAATGCACGGTATGAATCGATCTGTCTCTTTGTGGTTGACACCAGCCCGTGAAACCGAAATCCTAAAAGGAGGTTGATAATCATCTTGGACGTTGGCATCTGGTTATCCCTGCTGTTGTATCTGGTCCTGCTCGGCGTGTCGGCATTCTTTTCCGGATCCGAATCCGCATTCTATGCAATCACCGCCCCGGAAATGCGGAGGCTTCGGAAGGAAGAGGGATCGTCGCCCGCCCGGCGGATCATCCGCCTGATGGACAGGCCGCGCCGTCTTTTGACTACAATCCTGATCGGCAATACGATCGTCAATGTCGCCGCCGCGACATGGGCCACCCTGTTCGCCGGCCGGATCCTGTCCCATGATCAGCTCGAAACCTGGGGCCTGCCGGCGATGATCGCCGCGGTCACGCTCACGATCCTTTTCTTCAGTGAAATCGTGCCCAAGGTATTTGCCGTGAAGTCTCCGCTGCGGTTCGCCAGGCGATCCGCGCTGTTTCTCGAGGGATTTGTGTTCCTTTTTATTCCCGTCACTTACATCGTCGAGAGACTGACCGGATTCATGATCCGGCTTCTCGGCATTCAGAGGGAGATCCCGTTTGTCAACGAAGAGGAATTGAAGGCCCTGATCGAGGTGGGAGAGGAGAAAGGCACGCTCGATCCCTCCGAACGGGAAATGATCCATTCCATCTTCGAGTTCCGGGAGACCATGGTCAAGGAGATCATGGTCCCCCGCATGGATATGACCGCGATCGAGAAAAACACGTCCGTCGAAGAAGTGCTTCTCGAGGTCAAGGCGAAGGGGCATTCGCGTATTCCCGTATACGATGAGGAAATCGACAACATCACCGGCATTTTGTATGTGAAGGATTTGTTGCCCTATATGGGTACCGGCCGGCCTATTCCCAACCTGGTCACCCTGGCGCGAAAACCCTATTTTGTGCCGCAGAGCAAGCCGATCGATGCGCTGCTCAGGGAGTTTCAGAAAGAACGCCTGCACATGGCCATCGTGGTGGATGAATACGGCGGCACGGCCGGACTTATCACACTCGAGGATGTCATCGAGGAAATCGTCGGCGATATCCGGGATGAATACGACCGTGAGCAGCCGCTGGTCCGGCGCATCGACGAGCATACCTGGCAGGCGGACGGTAAAATCAACATCGAGGAGCTGAACGACCTGGTACCCGTGGATTTGCCGACCGAAGAGGATTTCGAGAGTCTCGGTGGATTCCTGTTCAGTGAACTGGGGCGAATCCCGGTCGAGGACGACGGCATCACCTATCAGGGTGTCCGGTTCGTGATCGAAAGGGTGCAGAGGCGCCGGATCAAGCTGGTCCGCATCGTGTTGCCGCAGGAAGAAAAAGAGGGCATGACATGAACGTTCCCGCCCGGGATTCATTTTCAGGGTCCGGGTCCGGAACCAAATTGATTGATTTCAGGGTGCTTTTTTTGTACATTATTTTTCTAAAGTGCCGGGTCCGGCGTATGCGGCGCGGTCCGGATGCGATTTATTGCGAGAGTGGCGAAACGGGTAGACGCGCTAGACTTAGGATCTAGTGTCCTTGCGGACGTGGGGGTTCGAGTCCCTTCTCTCGCACCGTTTGCATCGGTTTGATGCGGGAGGGGCCTGAAAACGGGTGCGCGGGAGACGCACCTTCTTGCACGGTCCCGGGATGACAGGCGGAATGAGTCGCGGCCCACAGGATGCCGGGAAATCCGGCGTGTGAACCGGAAAAGAAAGTGAGAACGTATTGAAAGCCGAGATCAAAGAGATCGAATCCTGGAAACGCCGTGTCGATGTGGAGGTGGATGCCGAAGAGATTTCACCGTTTGTCAAAGAAACGCTCGCCGATTATCAGAAAAAGGTTCAAATCGACGGATTCAGGAAGGGCAAGGCGCCCCTTCACCTGATTCGTAAGCAGTTCGGGCCCGCCATCGTAGAAGATGTCGCCGAGAGGCTGGTGGAGGCCTTCTTCGCGCAGGCGGTCACCGATCACAAACTGCCGGTCGTGGCGCCCGGCGTGATCCAGAAACAATCTTCGATTTCCCTCGATCAGGCCGAACCGTTTCATTTCACGGCCGAAGTGGAGGTCGAACCGGAGATTTCGGTCCGACACTACCAGGGCATCAAGGCCGAGAAAGAGATTCATCCGGTGGAAGAAGAACAGGTGGATCACGTGATCGAAATGATCCGTGAACAGCGGGCCGAATTCGAGCCGGTGGAATCGGGCGCCGAAATCGGCTTTTTCATCGAGGGAGACGTGCAGGTGCTCGACCGGACGGGGCTTCCCGTCATCGGACAAAAATGGACGGACCGGATCTTCGAACTCGGCAAGCCGCCCCTCGAAGATGCGACCGAGGATCTTCTCGGCGTGAAAGCGGGCGAAGAACGGCGGTTTCATGTCCGGCCCCGGGATGCGGACGGATCACCCGCAGAGGATGAGGCGCAGCATTATCTGATTCATGTCCATGCCGTGAAGAAAAAAAATCTCCCCGGTCTCGATGATGATTTCGCGAAAAAGATCGGTCAATTGGACACCCTCGATGAATTGCGGACACGGATCCGGAACAACATTGCGGCCGAACACGAAGAGGCGTCCGAGGCACAACTCCGGCGACGCATCGCGGATGAAATCATCCGGAAGAATGATTTCGAGGTCCCTCCGGCCATGATCCGGCGCGCACTCGACTCCATGTGGGAATCCTATCGGGATGAACATCCGGAGGCCGAAGAAGAAGCCTATAAATCGCATTTTCGTCCGGAAGTCGTCCGGAGTCTGAAATGGGAGATGCTCTGGAACCGGATCGCCGAGACCGAGTCCATCACGATCACCGAGGAGGCGCTCCAGGAAGAGATCGACCGCACGGCCTCCGCCTCACCCAAGGAAGAGCGGAAAATTCGTGCCCTTTTCAAGGAAGAATGGCGGAGGAGACGCCTGAGGGGGCAACTGCTCGAAGAAGCGACCATGCAGTTCATCAAAGCGCACGGAAAGATCAAGGAAGTGACCGTCAAACCGGCGAAAAAGAATGCCTCAAAAATCATTAGACCATAGGAAAACGACATGAGTTTGGTTCCCATCGTCATCGAACAGACCGGCCGCGGCGAACGCGCCTATGATATTTTCTCGAGACTCCTCAAGGAGCGCATCATCTTCATCGGGTCGGGGATCGACGATGTCGTGTCGAGCCTGGTTATCGCCCAGCTCCTTTTCCTCGAAGCCGAGGATCCCGAGAAGGACATCTTCATCTATATCAACTCCCCCGGGGGCGCCGTCTCGTCGGGCATGGCCATCTATGACACCATGCAGTATGTGCGTCCGGATGTGGCCACGATCTGCATGGGCCAGGCGTCGAGCATGGGAGCCTTCCTCCTGGCGGCGGGCACGAAGGGAAAGCGTTCCGCCCTGCCGCATGCCCGCATCATGATCCATCAGCCGTGGGGCGGCGCACAGGGGCAGGCCACGGATATCGAAATTCAGACCCGGGAGATCCTGACGCTTCGCGAACGCCTGAACGAACTGCTCGCGAAACACACCGGACAGCCGATCAAAAAAATCGAGAAAGACACCGACCGGAATTTCTTCATGTCTTCGGAGAAGGCCAGGGAATACGGCATCGTCGATGAAATTCTAACCAGAAGGCCGAGGCAGGATGAGAACAAGGGGAACTGATCTGGAACGGAAATACATCTGCTCTTTCTGCGGACGTTCGTCCGAAGAGGTCGAGGCCATCGTCACGGGGCCGGGTGTCAACATCTGTAACGAATGCGTCCATTACGCCCGGGAAATCATCCGGACCGACCTGTCCGAACGTTCGCTCAAACTGGTTCAGCCGGTTCCGAATCCCAAAAAAATCAAGGAAGAGCTGGACCAGTATGTGATCGGACAGGAGGCCGCCAAGAAGGCCATTTCGGTGGCGGTCTACAACCACTATAAACGGGTTTCGACGGAGGATGCGGACGGCGGGGTGGAGCTTTCGAAGAGCAACATCCTGCTGATCGGCCCCACGGGAACGGGAAAGACGCTCATGGCGCAGACCCTGGCGCGTTTTCTCCAGGTTCCCTTCGCCATCGCCGACGCCACCACGCTGACCGAGGCCGGTTACGTGGGGGAGGATGTCGAGAACGTACTGGTCCGGTTGCTTCAGGCGGCCGATTACCGGATCGAACGGGCTGAAAAAGGCATCGTTTACGTCGATGAGATCGACAAGATCGCGCGCAAGGGAGAAAGTTCCTCCATCACCCGGGACGTATCCGGGGAAGGCGTTCAGCAGGGACTGCTCAAACTGCTCGAAGGATCGGTCGTCTCGGTTCCCCCGAAGGGGGGACGGAAGCATCCCGAGCAGAACCTGATCAACATCAATACCAAGGATATCCTCTTCATCTGCGGCGGTTCTTTCGACGGACTGGAAAAGATTGTCCTTCAGCGGATCGGCAAGAAGGCCATGGGGTTCGGAGCGGATCTCAAGGTCAGGCGGGATCCGGTTCTGAACGGATTGTTCCGTCTCGTCGAGCCGGACGATTTGCTCCGGTTCGGACTCATCCCCGAGTTGATCGGACGCCTTCCGGTCACTACCGCGCTGGACGATCTGGATGAAGACCTGCTGATGCGTATCCTGACGGAACCGAATAATGCCCTCGTGAAGCAGTACAAACGGCTGTTCGACATGGACGGCGTCACACTGCATATCGAGGAAGAGGCGCTCAGGGCGATCGTCCGCAAGTCGATTCAGAAAAAAACAGGCGCGCGCGCCCTGCGGTCGATCATGGAGGATGCCATGCTCGAGATCATGTACGAACTGCCTTCGCTCAAAGGCGTGACCGATTGCACGATCACGACGGAAACGATTGTCAGCCGGACCGAGCCGGTTTATGGATACAAACGGAAAACCCGGAAAAACAGGGCCTGAAATAATAAAAACTCCTTGACAATGGTGAAATGATTTTTTAACATTTAACTAACATCAATAACCGATTACATGGGGTTATCCGGTTGATATGGAAGCGCTTTTTCGGGTATCGGTTTGAAGATGTTGTGAACATCTGCAAGAAAAGATATTCTCCCTACCCAACAGGAAAAACAGTGTGCATCGACTTCTTGATGGATTCTTGTGATTCGACTTATCAAAGAAGGGAACTCCCCGTCAATGAACCGGGCATGTCGGCGTGCTTTAATCCGATGCCGGGTGCTTTCAGGGGTTGAATGCCGGATAAGAGGAAATCAGAACAACAACATTATAATAAGCGGCCAATCATCAAACATCGGAAGGGGGGTGATTCAGAGAGAAACCGGGGGTTATGATCTCATGAGCATGACCCATATCCCCCTGTCATAAGACGAAGGATCATGGTGAAAGGACGGACCCGTATCTGTTTTCTTGCACACCGAGATCCGATTCTTGCCGAGGCATTCGAATCATCAACACAGGGAGGTCAACAACACACACTGTTTGTCGTTTCAGAGGATGAGGGGGTATCAGGTGGAGACCCAAAGCGCAAATTTTGAGCAGGAGAATGCCATAAACAGGAGGAGAATGCTATGAAACGAATCGTTTCGATTGCATGTATTATGTTGTTGTTGCCGCTGTTCGCCATGGCCCAGGGTGAAGCTGTCATCACGGGGAACGTGACGGATGCCGCAGGCAATGCATTGACCGGTGCCAACATTTACATTGCGGGAACCATATACGGTGCCGTCAGCGCCCGGACGGGCGAGTACGTCATCAACGTCCCCGGTACCGCCGCGCGAGGTCAGGAAGTCGACCTGATCGTGAGCTACATGGGGTACAAGACGAAAAAGGAGACCGTCACGCTTTCCGCCGGCACCCTCCAGCAGGATTTCGTCCTGGAGACGGATGTGCTGCAGATGAGCGCGGTGGTGGTCACCGGCATGAACGTCGGGGTCGAGAAAGAGAGACTCGGCGTGTCGATCGGCAAGGTGCGGGGAGAAGACGTGGCCGCATCCGATGAGAGCAACATCGTCAGCGCCCTGTACGGCAAGGTGGCGAATGTCGAAATCACCACCAACAGCGGCGATCCCGGCGCGGCCACCTATATCCGCATCCGGGGCGGCCACTCTGTGACCGGCGGCTCCCAGCCGCTGTTCGTGGTCGACGGCAGCCCGATCGACAACACCAGCGTGTTCGGGGCGAACGACGCCGGCCACGGGGGTGTGATGGAGCAGAACCGGGCCGCAGACATCAACCCGGAGGACATCGAATCGATCGAGATCCTCAAAGGCGCGGCCGCGTCGGCCATCTACGGATCCCGCGCGGCCAACGGCGTGGTCCTGATCACGACCAAGAGCGGCAAGGTGGGCAAGCCCAGCCTGTCGTACAAGATGTCCTACTCCTTCGACGAGGTCAATAAACTCCCGGATCTCCAGACCCGGTGGGGTCAGGGCATCGATGGTGTGTCAGTACCCGGTTATCCCTTTAGCTATGGGCCCAAGCTCGATGCATCCGTACCGACTTACGATCACGCCGGCGAGATGTTCGAGACCGGCCACACGTTCGAGAACACGCTCACGCTGTCGGGCGGGAACGAGTGGACCACCTATTACATGTCCCTCTCGCAGAGCGATGTGGACGGCGCGATCAAGGGCAACAGCGATTACAAGCGCAACAGCGTGCGGTTGAAGGCCTCGCAGCGCGTCAACGAGAAGCTGAACGTGACCGCCGGCCTGACCCTGGCCAAGACCTTCTCGAACCGGATCCAGAAGGGCTCCAATGTCAGCGGTCTTATGCTGGGCGCCTGGCGCACGCCGCCGGATTTCAACAACCTGCCCTATCTCGATCCGGTGACGGGCCTGCACCGTTCGTATCGGTATCCCTCGGCCGCTGTCTTGACGGCAAACCGCGGGTATGACAACCCCTTCTTCGTGGTCAACGAGCACGTGAACACGAGCGACGTGGGCCGGGGATTCGGCAACGTGAATGTGGTCTATGACCCGTTCGACTGGATGAGCGTCAGCTACACGCTGGGCCACGATTTCTGGACGGACGAGCGCCGCACAGTGCTGCCCCCGAGCAGTTCGAGCGCTCCGATGGGTCAGATCATCCGCGAGAAATACAACAACGCCGAGACGGACGGCCTGTTGACCGTCACCACGAACCATACGTTCAAACCCGCCGGGCTCCAGCTCACCACCATGCTCGGCCATCAGTGGAACATCCGGACGTACAACGGGTTCGAGACGATCGGAGACCAGATGGGGGTCTACACTTTCCATCAGCTCGAGAACACGGTGAGCTACGCCCCCTCCGAGTACGAGGAAGAAGTCCGCGACGAGGCCCTCTTCGGACAGGTCATGGCCTATATGTTCGACCAGCTCTCGATCTCGGGCGCGCTGCGTTACGACGGCTCCTCCACGTTCAGCCAGGACCAACAGCGTTTCTGGTACCCCAAGGTCAGCGGCGCATGGGAATTCACCAAACAGGCGCCCTTCAGGAAGATCAACAACTGGCTGAGTTTCGGCAAGCTCCGGGGCGGATTCGGCGTGGCCGGCAAGCAGCCGGAAGCCTATTCCATGGTCACGGCCTTCTCCTCCGGTGCGATCACCGACGGGTACATCCGCGAGGAAGGGCTGAAACCGACCTATCTCGGGTACTCCGGGTTCTGGAGTTCTGTCGTCAAGGGTCAGGACAAGATCAAACCCGAACGCACCGAAGAGATCGAGGTCGGCGTGGACCTGGCCTTCCTGAACAACCGCGTCGGGCTGGACGTCACGTATTACGAACAGAACACCACGGACGCCATCCTGACCTTCCCGATCTCCATGATGACCGGGTATGCCTATCAGGTCCGGAATGCGGGCACGATCACGAACAAGGGATGGGAAGTCGAATTCTCGGCCCAGCCCGTGAGCAAGAAAGACTTCGTCTGGGATCTGAGCCTGATCTGGGCCCGGAACCGGAACATGGTGAACCTGGCCGGCGCGGATGACCTGCTGCTCGGCGGTTTCTTTAACGGCGCCTGCTATGCGGCGGACGGATATCCGCTCGGCGTGATCCGGGCACTCGATTATGTCCGGTTCGGGCTCGGCAACACGATTAACGGAGAGAACATCGACGAGCTGTACGCGGGCCAGTGGAAACCCGGCGATATGTACATCGCAGAAGACGGTTTACCGCGTGAAGATCCGCAGGAGCGGATCATCGGCGACCCGAATCCCGACTGGACCGGCAGCGTCCGGACCGAAGTCACCCTGTTCGGCAAGCTGAAGGTCTCGGCCCTGGTCGATATCAAACAGGGCGGCGACGTGTGGAACGGCACCAAGGGCGCCCTCTATTATTTCGGCACCCATAAAGACACCGATGTCGAGGCGGTGGATGCGGACGGCGTGCTGCGCCGGGGAAGTTGGAAGACCTTCGACGGCGTGGGACCCGGCGCGGGCACCGCGGTTTTCCTGGATCAGGATAACTGGTATGCTTTCGGGCTCGGAAACCATTTTTATGGCCCGGGAGCGCCTGCCCTCGAAGACGGCAGCTATGTGAAACTCCGCGAGATCGCCGTCACCTACAAGTTCGCCCATCCCTCGATCAAAAGATGGACGGGGCTGAGCGACATCGATATCCGCCTGAGCGGCCGCAACCTCGCGACGTGGACGAATTATACCGGAATCGATCCGGAGACGAATTTGGCCGGAAACGCCGGGTGGCGCGGTCTCGATTATTTCAACAACCCGATGACCCGCTCGTATGTGGTGACCCTGCGGTTGAACTACTAATTCCGGATCCAATTATGAGAGGAGTACAACTATGATCAAAGCATTGAAACGGTTGTCTGTCTTCATCGCGGGGCTGGCGCTGATCGGCTTGCTGGGCGGTTGCAGCGATTTCCTGTCCGACCCCGATTTGCAGAAGGATCCCAACCGGCCCGTCGAGGTGCTGCCGGACCAGTTATTTAACGGGATCCAGGTCGCCGCGTTCTTCGCCGCGGAAGACCAGGTTAATAAAACGATCTCGATGTGGATGCAGCAGATGTGCGGCACCGACCGCCAGTTCGTGACGATCGGCCAGTACGTCATCTCCGAGACGGACCATGCCGAGCCTTTCGAGAACATCTACCTGCGGGGCGGCCTCGTCGACATCAAGAAGCTGAAGGAAGAGGCGACCGAACGCGGCTGGACCGCCTACCGGGGCATGGTCAAATTCTACGAGGCCTTCCGTGTGGGCATGGGCGCCAGCATCTGGGGCGACATCCCCTATTCCGAGGCCGTGACCGACGTGGAGACCCCGAAGCTGGATCCGCAGGCGGACGTGTACGCCGCGGTCCAGGCCCTGCTGGACGAGGCGATCGTTGACCTGACGACCGGAGAGGGATACGTTCCGGTCAATGATTTCGTGTTCGGGGGCGACCTGGCCAAATGGGTCGCGGCGTGCCATTCGCTGAAGGCGCGCCTCTATATGCACTGGGCCGAGGTGGATGCGGCCAATTACGGCCGGGCGCTCGCCGCGGCACAGAACGGCATCGGTTCCACGGACGGCAATTTCATGACACAGCATTCGGCCCAGCTGAACGAGGGCAATTTGTGGTATCAGTTTGAGAAATTGCGTTCAGGGTACGTGCGGGCCGGAGAAAATCTGATCGAACTGCTCAAGACCCGGCAGGATCCGCGTCTCGAGATCTATTTCGTACCGGATGACGAAGGCGGGTACACGGGCGCACGCCCCGAAAACCCCAATCCCGCGGTGTCGAATGTGAGCGACGCCCTGAATCCCGCGAAGTCGGTCGACGTGCTGACCTGGGAAGAGACCCAGCTCATCATCGCGGAATGCGCCTTCAAGACCGGAGACGAGGCCACCGCGCTGGCCAAACTCAACGAGACCCGGCGGGGCATCGAAGCCCGGTGGGGGCTGGATGACGGCGCGCTGGGCGTGGCCGAAGGGCTGACCGGCGCGGCGCTGATCGACGCCATCCTCGAAGAGAAATACATCGCGCTGTTCCGGAACATGGAAGTGTACAACGACTGGAAACGGACGAACCGGCCCGTCCTGCAGACCTTTCAGGACAAACCCATTCCCAGGCGGCTGTACTACAGCAATGACGAGCGCAATGTCAACCCCAATTTCCCGACACCCGCGGCGCAACCGCTGCGCAACGCGAATGATCCGGGGGATGCCTATTAAGCATCCGTAACACGAATTGTTTTTCATGTGACCGGGGCCTGTCTGAAAAGACAGGCCCTTTTTCCTGTTCCACAGGACGTAACTTTCCCTGTCCTGTCCACGAATCGCTTGCATCTTTTCCCGTTTCTGTTAAATTATTAACTCCATGAAAAAGTCTGACCTCATCCTCGGCATCGATATCGGGTCGGTCAGCGTCAAGCTGGCCGCCATTCCCCGTGATCCGGATCCGGTTCTTCAGGACCGGCTCACGGGTCCGGCGGGATTTCATGCGGTTTCGGCAAACGGCGCAACCGTCTTTATCTCCGATTATCTCCGGCATCAGGGCGATGCGCCGGCCTGTATCGCGCGGGTGAACCGCCGGTTGCACGAAGCCGGGTTCGCTCCTGAAGACATCCGCTGCGCGGTCACCGGATCCGGGGGGAGGCGGTTCGCCGAAGAAAACGGCCTCTTCTATATGAACGGGTTCCGCGCGCTCGCCGCCGGGACGGGATGGCTTTATCCGGAGGTCCGGACCCTATTCGAGATGGGCGGGGAGAGTTCGAATTATCTCCGGATCCGGCCATCGGGTCCGGACCGGGTCCAGATCGTCGATTACCAGACGCACGGCGAATGCGCGGCGGGGACGGGTTCGTTCATCGATCAGCAGGTCGAGCGGCTCCGGTACCGGATCGAGGAAGTGGGGCCGCTCATCCTCTCCACGGACAAGGCGGCCAATATCGCCGGGCGCTGCTCCGTCTTCGCGAAATCGGACATGATCCACGCCCAGCAGCGCGGATATTCATCCGCTCAGATTCTCAGGGGACTCTGCGAATCGGTCGTCCGGAATTTCAAGGGGTGCATCGTCCGGGGCAAGCCCATCGATCCGGTCGTTGCGCTCGTGGGGGGGGTGGCCGCCAATGCGGGGATCGTGCAGGCGTTCCGCAGCCTTTTCGGATTCCAGGACGGCGAACTCGTAGTCCCGCAACCCCACGCGTGGATGGGGGCGATCGGCGCGGCGAGATGGATCTGCACATCCGTCCGGCCCGGTGAAGAGCCTTCGCTTCCGCCCGCGCTCTCCGGCGCCTCCGTTTCCTATCCGTCCGGCCCGCCGCTCTCGATGGAAAAGGTCCGCCTGTTGAGGAATGAGGCGCCCGCGGTTTGCCTGAAAGAGGGCTGCACCGTGGATGCCTATCTGGGCATCGACGTGGGATCCGTCAGCACCAACCTCGCCCTGATCGACGGCGAGGGGAACCTGATCCACGGGATCTACCGGATGACCGAGGGCCGGCCCGTCGCGGTCGTGGCGGATGCGCTGAAAGAGATGGCGCAAATCGTGAAGGATCGCGTGGTCGTGAAGGGCGTCGGTACGACGGGCTCGGGCCGCGAGCTCATCGGGATCCTGACGGGCGCCGATGTGGTGAAGGACGAGATCACCTGCCACAGGACAGGCGCCGAATTCATCGGGCGCAGCCGTCTGGGCCGGCAAGTGGACACCATCTTCGAAATCGGCGGTCAGGATTCCAAATTCATCTCCATCCGCGAGGGCGTCGTGGTCGATTTCAGCCTGAACGAGGCGTGCGCCGCGGGCACCGGCTCCTTTCTGGAAGAGCAGGCGAACAAGCTCGGCATCCCGATCAAGGAGGAATTCGCCCGGCTGGCCCTGTCTTCCCGGCATCCCCTGCAGATCGGCGAACGGTGCACGGTTTTCATGGAAAAAGAGATGGTGCCCTATCTCCACCGGGGGGTGAAGAAGGAAGACATCGTGGCCGGCCTCGCCTGTTCCGTCGTGCACAATTATCTCAACCGGGTCGTGAAAAAACGGAAAATCGGAGACGTCATCTTCTTTCAGGGGGGCACGGCGTACAACGACGCGGTGGCCGCCGCGTTCGCGACCGTGCTCGACCGGGAGATCATCGTCCCGCCGCACAACGGCATCCTGGGGGCCGTCGGCGCGGCGCTGCAGGCGAGTCATCACGCCCGTCCGGGCCGTCCCACCGCGTTCCGGGGATGGGACCTGTCCCGGGTCGACTGGTCGCTGCGCGAGTTCAGCTGCGACGGATGCGCGAACCGGTGCGAGATCCAGGAATTCACCGTCGAGGGCGAGAAGTCCTGTTGGGGGGATAAGTGTTCCGACCGGTTCCGGAAGCGGGCCCGGACGGAACGGCGTCCCCGGATCCCCGATTTGTTTAAAATGCGCCAGGATATCCTTCACGGCGACCCCGCTCCTGCGGAGAAGAGACGCCCGTCCCGGGGACGGATCGGGATTCCCCTCGCCCTGTACGCATTCGACCGTCTTCCCTTCTGGCGGGCCTATTTCGAGACACTCGGGTTTGAGGTCGTTCTTTCCCAGAAGACCCACCGGGAGACGGTCCATCTCGGCGTCGAGGCGGCCGTGGCCGAGCCCTGTTTCCCAGTCCAGGTGGCCCACGGGCATCTCAGACAACTCGATTCGGGGGATGTCGATTATCTGTTTCTGCCCAACGTGGTGAACGAGGAGGATCCGACCGGGAGCGTCGCCTCGTTCATCTGTCCCTGGGGTCAGACGGCCGCGTTGGTGGCTTCGGAAAGCGCCGCGGTCTCCCGCCGGGACCGGCTGCTTTCACCCAACATCGAGTTTCACAGGGGCCGGGAATTCGTGCGTTCCGCCCTGATCCGCCAGATGGACGTCCTGGGTTGTCCGGCATCCCTGCACAGGAAGGCTGTCGATTCCGCGTACCGGGCCGACGCCCGTTTCCGGGAGATGCTCCGCCAGGAAACCGGACCCGGGATCGGCCGGATTCTCGAGGAACGGCTGCCCTCCATCCTCCTGATCGGCCGGCCTTACAATCTCCACGATCCCGGACTCAATCTGAACATCCCCTCCAAACTGAGGGAATTCTATGGTTTGGATGTGATCCCGATGGACCTCTGTCCGGTCGACCGGATCCCGATCCGCGAAATCCATGATCATATGTTCTGGAATTTCGGACGCCGCATGCTCCAGGCGGTGAAATGGAAGCGCCGGTATCCCTTCCTCCGGGTGATCTGCCTGAGCAATTTCAAATGCGGGCCGGATTCGTACATCCGCCACTGGCTCGAAGAGGCGGCGGGCGAACCGATCCTTTTCCTCCAGCTCGACAGCCATTCCAACGACGCCGGCGTCATGACGCGAATCGAGGCGTTTCTCGAGAGCAAGGGGATGATGAGAGTTGAGAGTGAAGAGTTGAAAGTAAAAAGTTGAAAGTTGAAAGTTGAAAGTTGAAAGTGAATAAGGGTAAGGATTCGCGGGTTTCGGGACGGAGACTCTGGGTGCCGCGGATGAGCACGGTCGGGGCGGAGTGCCTGGCTGCCGCGCTGCGGTCGATCGGTTTCGACGCCGAGGTCTCTCCGCCCTCCAACGACGAGACCCTGGCCCTGGCCGCCCGGTTCACGACCGGAGAGGAGTGCCTGCCCCAGCGGGTCGTGCTCGGGAATTTCCTCCGCGTGATGCGGCGGGACGATTTCGATCCGGCGCACACCGCCTTCTTCCTGCCCACCTCCTCCGGGCCGTGCCGGTTCGGCCAGTACGCCCCGTTCATGCGGAAAATCCTGAAGGAGCTGAGCCATGAGGATGCCCTGGTGTTCTCGCCGACCAGCAGCGACGGATACGAGGGGATCGCACGCGACGTGACCCGGTTCAAACGGACGGCCTGGCGCGCCGTGATCGCCTCGGATATTCTCCGGAAGATCCATCTGATGCGCCGGCCCTACGAGGCCGTTCCCGGAGACGCGGACCGGATCCTCGGAGAAGGGATCCGCGAGGCCGCGGCGGTTCTCGAAGACCGGACGCTCCGGCCCCGCAGACAACTCCGGCGGCTTGCTGGCGCGCTCGAAGGCGTCCGGGACGCCTTCCTC
>DSAP01000094.1 GCA_011046415.1 bacterium
CACAATCAATGCGACTGCACCTATGCGCCGAGCCGGGACACGGCCGAAGAACTCCGGCACAGGGGATTCAGGAATGTGGAAATCTGGCCCCGGGGTATCGCGTCGGACCGGTTTTCGCCGGATTTTCGGAGTGAGGCGTTACGTGAACAGATCGGTGCCAAAGACAAACCGATCCTGCTTTTCGTCGGGCGACTTGTCCGAGAAAAGGACCTGGACGATCTGATCGAGGCCAACCTGATCCTGAAAGCCTGGGGATATGATTTCAAGCAGGTTTTCGTGGGCAATGGTCCCATGCGTGAAGAACTCGGGAAACACCTGCCCGACGCGTTCTTCGCGGGATATCAACACGGGCAGGATCTGGCCGCGTGGTATGCCTCCTCGGATCTTTTCGTCTTCCCGTCGACGACCGAGACCTTCGGAAATGTCATTTTGGAAGCCTTCGCCTCGTGTCTGCCGGTTATCGGAGTCGACCGGGGAGGACAGACCGATCTGATCCGGGAAGCCGTCAACGGATCCATCACCCCCGCCCATGATCCGGAGGCATTCGCGGGAAGAATCGCGGAATTGCTTGATGATCCGGAAAAAAGAAAGATTCTGGGCCAAAACGCACGGGAAACGGCCGGAAGCTACAGCTGGCGCCGGATCAATGAAACCCTGATACAAAGCTATCAAAACCTGATTAATCTGAACTGATTCTTCCTTTCTTTCCTGCCGATCTTTTTTTATATTGGCTCAACATCACTTTCCCCGGGAGCAGCCATGAAAACCCTGTCCATCGCCACTCTCTGCGTCTTCGCCGGAACGCAACTCTTCGCCGCGGGCTTCCTGCATACCGACGGCGGGGAAATCGTGGATCCGGACGGCAATCCCGTCATCCTGCGCGGGATCGGCCTCGGCGGCTGGCTCGTTCCCGAGGGTTATCAGCTCAAAATCCCCGGTTTCGGATCGCCTTCCTCCATCCGCAAACAGATCACGGACCTGATCGGCCCGGTCCATGCGGCGGAATTTTACGGGGAATACGAGGCCAATTACGTGAACGAAGCAGACATCCGGACTATCGCGGATTGGGGCTTCAACTCCATCCGCCTGCCCTTCAATTACCGGATGCTGTCTCCGGAAGATCTCCCGGGGGTGTATCTGGAGGAAGGATTCGAAGTCATCGACCGGGTCCTGGACTGGTGCGGAAGATACAACCTCTATCTCATCCTGGACATGCACTGCGCGCCCGGCGGCCAGAACGCCGGCAACATCAGCGACTCGGACGGGATCGAGGCCCGGCTGTGGACGGAGCCGGCGAATCAGGACCGCATCGTGGCGATCTGGAGAAAGATCGCGGAGCGGTATGCGGAGGAAACCTGGATCGGCGGATACGATCTCATCAACGAACCGGTCCTGCCCGCGGGACATGCCAACGCCGAAATCAGGGCGCTCTCGATCCGGATCCGCGATGCCGTCCGCGAGGTGGACGACAACCACATCCTGTTCGTGGAGGGAAACTGGTACGCCACGGATTTTTCGGGACTCACCCCCCCCTTCGACGACAACATGGTGTACAGTTTTCACAAATACTGGAGCGAGAACACCGCCGCCTCGATCCGGCCGTATCTGGACATCCGGGAACGTCACGGCGTCCCGCTCTGGCTCGGTGAATTCGGGGAAAATTCCAACCCCTGGGCCGCGGATGCCATCCGGCTCATGGAAGAGAACCGGATCGGCTGGAACTGGTGGACGCACAAGAAAGTCGCGACCACGACCGCCCCCTTCTCCGCGCCGCTGCCCCCGGATTATCAGAAGGTGCTGGATTACTGGAACGGAAACGCACCCGGACCGGATCTGTTCTCCGCCCGCTCCGCCCTGCTGGAAATGGCCGAAGGCCTCAAAATCGAAAACTGCACGTTCCTGCCGGACATGCTCGCCGCCCTGACCCGGGGGGATTTCCTCACCGCGGCGACGCCTTATAGGGATCACCGCATTCCCGGCGTGATCGCCTGCGAGGACTATGACATCGGCGGCCAGGGCGTCGCGTATTGGGACAGGGACTATCAGCAAACCCGGTGGGACGTCTCGCAGCCCTGGAATCGCGGATATACGTACCGCAACGACGGCGTGGACATCGAGCGATCCGCGGATCCGGAAGGGACGCCGTACAATGTGGGCTGGATCGAGGACGGAGAGTGGCTGTCCTATACCGTGAACGCGGACATCCCCGGCGAATACGAAATCCGGATCCGGACGGCCTCGCCCCAGGCGACCGGCCGGCTCGAACTCTCCCTGAGCGGGATTCCCGTGACGCCGGTTCTCCAGATCCCGTCCACCGGAGGCTGGCAGAACTGGGCGTCACAGACGATCCGGGATGTGGCGGTCGGGGAGGGCGCGCATCGTCTGACCTTGTCCTTTCCCGGAGGCGGCTTCAACCTGAATCAGCTGGAATTCATCCTCACCCGGTCCCATCGATCCGTTCCGGACGGCTGGGCGCGGATCTCGGATAGCGCCTTCCTCTCCCCGCCCCATCCCAATCCGTTCAACGACCGGACCTTCTGCATCCTCCGTCTGGAGAAACCGGAACCGGTCGACGCGGCCGTGTGGAATGCGAAGGGCGCGCGCGTCCGCGTACTCGCGCACGGGGAAATGGCCGCCGGGGAACATCGGATCGTCTGGGACGGCACGACGAAAAGCCTGAAACCCGCCGCATCGGGCATCTATCTTCTGAAAGTCGAAGTGGACGGAGACACCGCCTCATTCAAAGTGGTCCTCGTCCGGTGAATGGAAAAGACCGGGCGCGTCCCGAAGCGGCGCGACGGGGATGGAGGGAACGGACTGTCATTTGGATTGGATCTTGACCGGAGAGAGAGATGAACCTCGACGAACGGCTCGAACACCTCGAAACGGTCTTCACCGGAAAGTATTTGGATGTCCGGAAATACCACCTCCGCCTGCCGGACGGCCGCAAAGCGGTGCGGGAGATCGTGCATGTGCGGGATTCCGTGGCGGTCCTGCCGGTCGATCCGGAAGGCCGGGTGATCCTGGTACGCCAGCACCGTCCCGCAGTCGGGAAGACGCTGATCGAGATCCCCGCGGGCCTGCTGGACGAGGGCGAATCGCCGGAGGAGGCCGCCCTGCGGGAATGTGAGGAGGAGACGGGGTACCGTCCCGGAAGACTGGAAAAGCTGATCACCTACGCCCACGCGGAAGGATATTCGACCGGCTGGATGACGCTGTTTGTCGGATCGGACCTGGTGCATACCGGCCGTATCCGTCTGGACCGGACGGAAAATCTCCACGCCGTCTGTCTGCCCTTTCCGGAACTTGCGCGGAAAGTGCGGGCCAACGAGATCGTGGATTCGAAGACGATCCTGAGCGTGACGCTGGGGAAGGCCTGGCTGGGGGTGGGAAAATCATCGTGATTTGCACGGGAGCGTTGTTCGAAAGTGACCGGTCGAACGCACGGAACAATGGAAATACGCCGGCGCGCGGAATTGGGTTTTGAATGACCCTTCCACAATGCAAATCGAGTGTCTATCGTAGGATAAAGGCATCGGGGAAAAGTCGAGTATCGTTCCCGGTCGGGAGTACAACTCCCTCCCAGCTTGACGAATCCTTTTGGAATTGTAATACGCTCTGAGAGAATTGCATTTTAGCTCTGATGGAGTTATTCGTCCGACCCCGTACACCGTTCGCTTACTCCCTTTCCGGGATGAACGTGTAGTCCCGAACCAAACTTCTATATTATGCTGTGATGGAGTTGTACTCACGAACCCATACACCTTTTGCTTACTCTGTTGCTGTGAGGGAGTTGTACTCCCGAACCCATACACCTTTTGCTTACTCTGTTGCTGTGAGGGAGTTGGACTCCCGAAACAAAACGGGGATGCCCCCGTTTTTGATGGAAGACATCCCCGGCACCCGCTTTCCGCTTTCCGCTTTCCGCCCGCGCGTCACCCCATGATCACGCGCACTTCATGGACCTTCCCGTCGCCGAAAACCGGGATGAGATTGTCCGGATACGTTTTCCCGTCCACGATGATCTCCCTCACCCCCTTGGAAACCCCGTCGGGATTCTCGACCGTGATGTGGTAGGTCTCGCCGCGGAACCGGCGTTGGATCGTGAACTCCTTCCACGATTTCGGGATGCATGGATCGATCCGCAGCCCCTCGTAGTCGGGCCGGATGCCCAGCAGATACTGGGACACGCCGAGGAAATTGGCCGAGGCCGTCCCTGTCAGCCAGGAATTCTTCGCCTCGCCGTGCCGGGGGGAATCCGATCCCGCGATCATCTGGGCGTAACAGTAGGGCTCGCAGCGGTGAACCTCGCTGATCTCCTCGCGCGCCGCGGGACAGATTGTTTTGTAATATTGGAACGCCTTGTCGCCGCGTCCGAGATTGCACTCGGCGATCACCACCCAGCCGTTGGGATGGCAGAAGATCCCGGCGTTCTCTTTCACCCCGGGGGGATAGGATGTGATCTCGCCCCAGTTGAAATTATATTCGGTATAGGCGGGCTGCTGGATCATCACGCCGTGCCGGGTGAACAGACGCTTTCCGAGGGAATCGAGCGCCTTCTCGAGCATCCCGTTCTCCATGCCCACACGCGCCATGCCCATGAACGCCTGCGGCTCGATGAAGATCCGGCCTTCCTCGCATTCTTTGGAACCCAGTTTTTTGCCGAACCGGTCGTAGGCGCGCAGGAACCACTCGCCGTCCCAGCCATGTTTGTAAATGGCGTCAAGCATGTTCCGGACGGATTCTCCGGCCAGGACCACATGCTCCGTGTCTCCCTTTTCCCGGGCCATGCGTTCGAATTCCTTACCCGCCCACACGAACTGCGCGGCGATCATGAGCGACTCCGGCACGGAACCGACGGGATCGTCCAGGTCGGCATGCGTGGCGTCGGCCTGGAAGGTGTCGCCCGGTTTGATCGAGGTCATAATCAGGTTCAGGCAGTCGTTCCAGTCCGCGCGGCCGATCTTGGGCAGCCTGTGCGGACCGAGGTTTCTCAGGATGAACCGGAATGAAAGCACCAAATGCTCGTACAGGGAGGCCGTGTCGTTGGGATTGTTGTCGAACGGCGCCTGTTCGTCGAGGATCGACCAGTCTCCGGTCTCGCGGATGTAGTGGGCCGTGGCGAGGATCAGCCAGCACGGATCGTCGTTGAATCCGACGCCCAGATCCGCGTTGCCTTTTTTATCGAGGAGTTGATATTGATGGTAGCAGTCTCCGCCGCGCCACTGAATGGCCGCGAGATCCAGAATCCGTTCACGCGAACGTTCTATGGGAAGGAGATGGACCACACCGAACAAATCCTGACAGGCGTCCCGGAAGCCGATGCCCCGGCCGATACCCGTCTCGTAGAGCGATGTGGATCGGGCCATGTTGTAGGTGATGACGTCCTGGTACTGATTCCAGATATTCACCATTGTGTTCAACGCCTCGTCCGGCGTCTCGACCTGAAGGTTGCCGATGAGACCTTCCCAGGAGGCTTTCAGCGCGTCGAACGCCTTTTCGGAATGCTCCCGGTTCAGGAATTTCCGGATGACCGGCTGGATGACCTTCTTGTTCAGGACGCCCTTCTTTTCAAATTTCTGGTTTTCGGGATTCTCTCCGAATCCGAGGACGAAGTTGATCTTCCGGGTCTCGCCCGGTTTGAGCGTCAATTGGAGCCTGTGAGAGCCGCAGGGATTCCAGCCGCAGGCGATGGAGTTTTTGGACTTTCCCTCCTCGACCACAATCGGTTCATGGACGCCCCGGTAGGGACCGAGAAAAACGTCCCGGTCGGTGTCGAACCCCGAGACCGCTTCGGAACAGGCGAAATAGGCGAAATGGTTCCGCCGTTCGCGGTATTCGGTCTTGTGATAGATGACGCCGTCCCCGACCTCGACCTCCCCGAGATTCAGCGTCCGCTGCAGGTTGGTCGCGTCGTTGAGCGCCTCCCAGAGACAGAATTCGATATAGCTGTACAACTGGACCGAACGGGTCATCTCCGTCCGATTCGTAAGATCCATTTCCCAGACTTCGAGATTCCCGTCGACCGGGACGAAATACCGGGTCGAAATCCGCAGGCCGTCTTTTTCTCCGGAGAGGACGGAATAGCCGAGACCATGGCGGCATTCGTAGAAATCCAGTTTCTTCTTCACCGGCATCCAGGTCGGCGACCAGACCGCGCCGTCTTCCTCGCGGATATAGATATACCGGCCGTCGCTGTCCATCGGCGTGTTGTTGTAGCGGTACCGGGTCAGGCGCTGCTTGCGCGCATCGACCATGAAACAGTATCCGCCGCCGGTATTCGAAATCATGCCGAAAAATTTCTGTGACCCCATGTAGTTCAGCCAGGGCAGAGGGGTGTCCGGGCGTTCGATCACATATTCCCGGTTCTTGTTGTCGAAGTGTCCGAATTTCATGATTCTCCTCATTGTTAATCACATTCTACAGGAACACAAACGTTTGCGGCAACCCGGAAAAAAAATGGCGCATGTCCGCGCCGGTCCATGGATCAGGATTCCTGCCAAAAAATTCCTTCCCGGATCGCTATCAAATAATCCTGCGGGTTTGGTTCGGATTCATACCCGATAGCCCGCCCGGTCTCCTCTTCCTTCTGTTTCATTCTGCTCCGGCTTATTTCAGATAAAAATATCCGGAGAATGTCCCTCCTATTTCACCAGTCCGAGCGGACTGAATAACAGATAGAGAATGAGCGTCAAAGCCACGACCACGAATCCGGCGATCCGCGCTCCTTTCGACGATTCCAGATTGAGTGTTCCCTTCTGTTTGAATTCCACCGGTTTCGGCAGCGGTTTCAGCGCCGTGATCAGCCCCATCACCCCGATGCAGAGCGCGAAGCAGAACGCCATCCGGTTCAGGAATTGAACCTGGGGTACGGCCAGCTTCAGCACGCCGTATACAACGATGTTGGTCAACAGTCCGACCACGCCGGCCATCGGAGGCGCCTTGCGTACGATCAGGCCGAACGCAAAGACCGCCAGGATGCCGGGCGAAATGAAGCCCTGGCCTTCCTGGATGATGGTGAAAATGGAATTGGAAATCTTGGGATCCCCGAGCCTGGGAGCCAGCATTACCGCCACGAATGCGAAAATCACCACACAGATCCGTCCGATGAGAACAAGACCTTTCTGTGAAGCACCGGGGGACAGATATTTTTTATAGATGTCCATCGTAAAAATGGTGGAGGAGGCATTGAGCATGGCGGCGAGCGAACTCACCACGGCGCCGAGCAGGGCGGCGATTACGAACCCGACGACGCCGACGCCCTGGGGGAGCACATTGCCCAGAAGCTGGGCCATGGCCGTATCATATTTATAGGCGATAAATTTCTCGATCGCCGTCGCCCTGCCCGCCGCGAGAGCCGCATCGGTGGTGCGTGCATTATAGGCATCGACTTCGCGCGCCAATGCGGGAAATACGCTTTCCCAGGCCTTGTCTTCCGTCTTGAACAGGGCATAGGGGGTGGCGCCCTGGGCGTCATATTCGGATTTCAGAAGGGGGAGTACATACGGATTGCGCGTCCTGACCAGCTTGAGCGCCTGGTCGTTTTCATAGACCGCGATCATGAAACGGCCGGGTTCCCAGTCGGCGACGGCTTCTTCGGACGGTGCAAACTTGACATCCACCAGCTGGGTCTCCGGATTGGACTTCAGATACCGGGTCATGACTTTCGCGTTGTCATAGATGGCTTCCCGTTGCATGTTCCCCGCGAACAGATTGAACGCGATAATGCCGGGAACGACGATGACAAAAGGGATAATCAGCTTGAGAAATGCGGCGAAAACAATGCCTTTCTGTCCCTGCCTCAGGGAGGCGGAACCCAGGGTACGCTGGGTGATGTATTGATTCAGCCCCCAGTAATAAAAATTCGGGATCCACAAGCCGAGGAGGAGGGCGGTCCATGGCAGGATATGATCCGTTTTGGGGAGGAACATGTTCATCCGGACCCGGTTCAGATCCCAGAAACGTTCGAACGCGCCGGTATCCGGGGCCAGCTCCTTGATCGCCACCGCCCCCGTATCCACATTCACGATATGGGCGGCTTCGCTGGCGCCTCCCAGCTTCACAAAGGCGAAAATCATGATGACCGCCCCCCCGAGGATGAGGGCGCTTCCCTGGATCAGATCGGCCCAGGCGCAGGCCTTGAGGCCGCCTGCCGCGACATAAAGCATGGCGACCACCCCGATCACGAGCGAAGCGGATGCGAGAGTCACATTGTATCCCATCTGACCCGCCAGCGTCCGGATGGTCAGCGCACCCGAATAGGTGACCGATCCCAGAAGCAGCATGTAGATGAAGATGGTCGCCGCCGCCATGATGGTCCGGGCTGTGCCGTTGTATCGGTATTCCAGAAATTCCGGCATCGTAAAAATACCGGCCCTGAGGAAATACGGGAGAAAGCCGAACGCGACGATCACCAAGGTGATGGCGGCCATCCATTCATAACTGGCGATCGCCAGCCCGACATGGCTGGCGGCATTGCCGCTCATGCCGACGAATTGTTCCGTCGAGATATTGGCTGCGATCAGGGAAAATCCGATGAGCCACCAGGTGAGACCGCGTCCCGCGAGAAAATAATCCTCGCCGGTCTTCTCCTTGCGGCTTTTCAGGATCCCCACGGTCACCACGCTGAAAATGAACATAAAGAAAATGACGATGTCGAACACGTTGAATTGCATGCGTCTTTCTCCCCGGTCGGATGTTGCGAGAATCGCCCGTCCCGTTTCGCGTCACAGTGTGATCTGGCGAAAATGATTGTTAATTTAATACATGAACAGAGAAAATTCAAACTGTTTTTGGCAAGACGAAAAGGGGCGGTTCGCCAATAATTCGGACCGCCCCTCGAGAAAGGACCCTGTCAGGACCTGCCCAGGGAAACCGGAAAGATCCGCCGCCCGGCTTCGAACGGCATATTGATATATAAGCCGCAGCATTAAACCAGATGAAAGGATTCAGGGTGACCGGGGGTGGATCACGATATCGATCCGCCGGTTCCTTCGGCGACCCTCATGCGTTTCGTTTGAGGCGATGGGCCGGGATTCGCCGTATCCGATGGCGAGAACCTGTGACGGTTCCATGCCGGCCGCGGCCAGCAGATATTGTTTGACGGATTCGGCGCGTTCCGTCGAGAGTATCTGATTGGCCTCGTCCGTACCGTACGAATCGGTATGCCCTTCGATGGTGATCCCGCATCCGGGATATTCCCGGAACGCGTCCTGGACTTTGGAGAGAAGCGCATAATGTGCGGGCTCGATGATCGCCCTGCCGACCGGAAAGCTGAGCCCGTACAGCCGGATGATGACCTGATCACCCGTCCTCAGCACCTGGGCCTCATCTTCATTGAATAACTTCTCGACCCGTTCGTATTTTTCACGTTGCAGCCTCTGCTGCGCGATCAGACCGGAGAGGGTTTCCTCCTTGTCCTTCAATTCGCCGAGCCGGGACTGCATGCCTGAAATCTCAGCACTGAGCGCAGCGATGCGCGCTTCTCGGTCGGCGACATCCTGTTTCAGCGCGGCGATGGTCTGTTGCTGCACCCAGACCCGGTGGAGGATCTCGTCCAGAACGGGTTTCACACCCTGGTTGAAACGGGCAGGGATGTCCAGCCTGTCGGCGATTTTCTGAAGAGGTTCTTCTGATTCCAGCAGCACCTGCTCGAGCGAGGCTTTCGTATCCTCGATCTCCTTGATTTTCAGGGTCAGGAAAACGGCGTGTTTGGCCTCGTAATTGGCCTGCCGTGCGAGTTCGCGGACCTGATCCGTATCATATCGGTTCTCGATGAGCAAGTTTTCGGACTGGGCAACCAGTTCTTCGGATTTGGCCAGTGTCGCCGGCGCCTTCTTTCGGACGTCGGTTTTCTTGCCTTCCTCGATCATGGCCCGGGTTTCATCCAGGAATCCGGCCTTGATGGATTCCAGTTCGACCTCACGGTACGCCCGTTCGGCCCTGCGCGCCCGGTTTTGTGCGCCGTTCCGGTCGTTCTGCTCCAGGTTCCGGACCGCGCGGTTCAGCTCCGACTCCGCATTCTTCCAGGCATCGAGACGGAATGCCGGGGCATCGACCTTCATCGCGTCCGTCCGGGCCCGGATGCAGTTCTTCAATTCTTCATGCGCCAGCCGGGTATTCTCGGCGGCCCGGAGAAAATAGACGGCAGCCATTCGCACGTCTCTCTCGATATCCTCTAAATTCCTGCCCCTGCGGAATCCGTCCTGGGCCTTTTCATAACTCTTTTCGGCCGTGGCGAACGCATCCGGCGAGAAAATATGGGCCTCCACCTCCCGGGCCCGCTTCATGGCCTGATCGGCATCCTTGAACAACTCGGTTTTGGGATCCTGTCCCGTACTGACGCCGGATACGAAAAGGAAAATAAGGAGGACGGGGCGTAGGATGGACGCGACAGAATGGATGATTCCTTTCTGCTTCATCATGCACCTCCAGCGTTTGGATCGTATGAATCGGGTGGGGGGGGTAAAAAGAACAGATCCGCCCGAGGCGGATTGTTTTCTCAGGAAATCTCTTCGAGTACGCCCGAGCGGATGCACCGCGTACAGATTCTCATGCGTTGCGGCGTACCTTTCACCTTGACACGCACCTTCTGCAGATTCGGCAGCCAGCGGCGTCGGTTCAGATTATGGGCGTGGCTGACCGTGTTCCCGACCGTCGGCCCCTTGCCGCAAATATCACATTTTCTTGCCATGAAATCCTCTGATCAATTGACGTTTTCTTGCAAATTCAGTATCGGATTGTAATTATACGAAATATTCGCTGAATAAGCAAGTTGAAAATGTCAGTTAAACAAAGAAATTTTATTGTATCTTGACGAAATAGGATTCCTCTTGTTTTTGAATTCTTTTCTCATCGACCCCCTTTTTCAGGATCGTCTCATACCGTGTCTGCAGTTTCTTCAGATCGGCCGAACCCTGCTCGATGGTCTCGAGAGAACCATCGGAGAGCATGTCTTTCGCAATCACCGTCATAGTGAAAATTCTTTTATCTGCGATCTCAAAAACATTATATGCATCGCCGATCAACGGCATATAGGTCGTAATCGCATACCGGTATGCGGCGTCTTCAGTCTGGTATTGACGTCTGGTCTCACGATTGATCAGATTTCCGGCCTGGGCCGCCTTCATCAGTCCGGCCCGATAGATCCCTTTGGCCTCTTTCAAGCTCAACGGACCGGCGATCACCGTATCGAGGGTGCCGTCCTGATTCAGATCCCTCGCCTTGAGGGATGACTGTTTCTCATCGGTGGATATCAACAGATTATGCCCCATCCGGTCTTCCGGCGTATAGCTGATGATGGCATAAGTCTTTCCCTCATGTTCGAATACGAAGCGGCTGGTACCGTAGCCGGTCTTTCTTGAAGACGCACAGGAAATCATGATACAGAGCATGAGGGCGGAGACAACATATTTATGGAGAGCCATGGCATTCTCCTTTCTGATCACCATCCGGTTTTATGATCCCTGACATCCCTGGACGCCGAACTTCCCCGTCACGGATCGTGCTTTCCCCCCGCAACGGATACGCCGTCGCCGGATCACTGCGGGAAGGTCCCAAGGTTGGATCGGGATCCTACTGAGAGTACGATTTCCTTTAAAACAAGGTTCCTGACTTTATGGGTGATGTACCCCGGCGTTTTTCTTTGAAACGGCGATCCGGATCATCATGCAGAAGGCACCGCACGGGACGATCGGTCCGGAACCGGCCGGGATGCACGACATGCCCCGATCATGATGAAGACGCCCCCGGACCGGGGAATGTCATTGCCATTCAGCATTTGGACGAAAAAGAGAGACGATGGGCCGACAGTGAATATCACATCGTGAAAAGAGCAACATCGATCGAGTCCGGATTCTTCGTTTCATCGATCGGGAGGAAGAAAAAAATAGTCCTATGTTGTTTTGAGTGGGTAATCATGAAGTTTCAGAACAAAAACAAATCCCGCCCCGGGCGGGATTTCTGATTCACGAAGAAACGGACATTCCGGGACCCGCCGAACCACATGCCATCCTGCGTCTCGGCGCCGTACCGAATAAGAAAAACCGGACTTCCTATTTGACGCCGACGATCAGGTGCGCCGTGTACCAATGCAGGCCCGTGATCGAGCCCAGAATCTCGCCCTGTCCGTAGACCCGGTCGAAAGCGGTGAGATACTGGGTCACATTGTTTTTATATTCCCAGTGCGACTTGATCTCCGCCCTTCCGGTGCCCGTATCGAGCGTCAATTTTCCGCTGGCGCGGCCGTCTAGGAGGAACACGATGGCATATTGCTTACCCGACTGAAAATTCAATTTGCCCGAGGTAATCGACCGGTTTTCATTCACGTCGCCGTACTTCTGGACCAATATCCGGTATCCGTCACGGATCATCGCATCCCGGTAAGCCTGGGCCGCGGCCTTCAACGCGTCGCTCTGCGCGGACAGCGGGATGACCCAAGCGAAAAAAAACAGGTAAAGTAAAAATCGTTTCATGATTGTATCCTCCAGGATTTTAGAATTTTTCGTCTTGACTTCTCAGTTCTTGAGAAGCTGCCGGATATTCTCCCACGTGGCGGAACAGGTTTCATTGAGTCCGCACCCCTTTGTGAAGATGAACCGACCCCAGAAGAAGGAATTCTCGGTCAGATCCTCCGCGCCGGCTTCGAGATACGATTCGTCCTGAAGCTCGGCGTTCTCTCGGGCTTCCTGAGTGGACTCGTAAACCGTGACGCGGATCCAATCATGATCGGCGTGTGCCTGCTCATCGACGTACAAGAAAAGATACTCGTCCATTTCTTCCACGATGAATCGCATCCCGTGCGACAAAAGAAACCGTTGCAGATCCTCGGCCTCCCAGAGTCCCCCTTCAACCAGATCCTTCCGCAACCGGACGGAGAGTTCGGAACCGGAATCGATCTCGAGCAATCGTTTGCCCGTCTGCAAGGCGTTGTCGATCTGCTTGTCCAGAAAATAGGCCCTGGCCAATCCGTTCAAAACCTGCACGTTATCCGGATTTTTAGTTTGGAGCTGCCGATAATCCGCGATGGCCCCTTCATAATCCGTTTCGAAGACTTTCAAATTGCCCCGCAGCATCCTCAGGTTTTCGGAATCCGGATACTTCGGGATCGCAGAGTCCACCAGACGGCGCGCCTCCCGGTCTTTCTTCCGTTGAATCAAAACGGCCGCGGCGCCTTCGTAGACATTCAAAGGATTTTAACTCACCGAATCGAGGGTCTCCAGGTCTGCGAGAATCCGATTTAGAACGTCATCCTGGCTGTATGCGGTCACGATGATGCGCATGGACAGCGCTTCCTCGTGCTCCGGCTGCTCCTCTAAAAACCGGTCCAGTGCAGTCAAGGCACCGTCCGCATCTCCCTTTTCCATGAGTTCCCGGACGGGATGGAGACGTTCGTCGAGCTGTTGAGGCTGAGCGGCCCCGTGAATCCCGGCGCAGAACACCAGGAACAGGCACAATCCGATGGCACCCTTCGATCTGGTTTTCATACCATTCCTCCCCGGTTTTCAGGATCGACTCATTCATCATAATAATAATGGTTGATGTCGAGATACATCCGAACCGTGGCCTTCCCGGTTCCTTCATACTCCAGCACCAAAGAGACGTGTAGCGTCTTTTCATCCTCCACATCTCTCTCGAAATCGAAAGCTCTCCCGTGACGAGTCAGGGCGAGATATTTCCCGTCGCCCATTTTCCAGATTCCCCCGATGTTTTTACGCCTGCATTGATCCAGGAGATTTTTAACCTGATCATACATCGAAACCGCCTCGGAGTAATTATCGCCCTCGAAGTAGAGCACGATGAGTTTGTCGACACAAAGGGCGTCGGCAAACAAATCCGGCAATTCTTCATACTTGTAGCCCGCCTTGACCGCGCCGGGAAATGCGATCGTCACTTTTTTATGCGGTACGGAAAGAATTTCGACCGTCCCGGAGGAGACGATGTCGCGATAATGATTGCGCGACGCCAGGGCGGCTTGATGGAAAGCCTTTTCGAAATCTGCGGATGAAATGGCCTTGACCGGTTGCGGCGATCGACCGGGATCCGGGGCCTGAGCCGCCAGGAGCATGGGGAGACAGATCCAGGCAGATAGAACCAAACCACGCGTTTTCATACGTTTTCTCCTTGAATCGTTGTGTCCGGGAAAAGACGGGGACGTTTTCAACCCTTGACAGACCCTCGCGGGACTCCGATCGAATCGGCACCCCTGTCTTTTAATTTTTGAGGATGGATAAAATTAGTATATAATAATCAATTCACCGAAGAAAAACAATCGGTTTTTTTTGTTCTCCCTTGATCTTTCGCCTCCGAAACAGTATCTTTCAACGCTTTGAAAATCGCAAATCTGACATTGACAGGACCGGTCGTCCTCGCCCCGATGGCCGGGGTGGCGGACAGCGCCTTCCGCCTGATGGCGGTCCGGTACGGCGCATGCCTCGTTTATTCCGAACTCGTCAGTTCGGAAGGCCTGGTGCGCGACAGCGCGCGGACGGAGGAACTCCTCCATTTTTCGGAGGAGGAACGGCCCATCGGCATCCAGCTCTTCGGGAGCGATCCGGCCGTGATGGCCGAAGCCGCCCGACGGGCGGAAGCATTTCAACCCGACCTGATCGACCTCAATTTCGGATGCCCGGTCAAAAAAGTCGTGAAGCACGGCGCGGGCGCCGCCCTGCTCAGGGACCTGTCCCGCCTGGGTGAAATCATGCGGGAAGTCGTGAGGGCCGTCCGGATTCCGGTGACGGGGAAGATCCGGAGCGGATGGGACGAGAAGTCCGTCGTCGCGGTCGGCGCGGCGCGGATTATCGAGGCCGAAGGCGCGGCCGCGGTCGCCGTCCATCCGCGGACGCGCGGGATGGGATATGCGGGGCGCGCGGACTGGGCGATCATCCGTGACATAAAACAGGCCGTCGGAATCCCGGTAATCGGCAACGGGGATATCGTCGCGCCGCAGGACGCGGGAAGGATGATCGATGAAACCGGCTGCGACGCCGTGATGATCGGGCGGGGCGCCATGGGCCGGCCCTGGATTTTCGGACAGATCCGCCGTTTCCTCGGGACGGGAGAGGTCCTCCCGGATCCGTCCCCGGAGGAGCGGATCCGGATCTGCCTGACGCATTACGACCTCGCCGTCCGTAAGATGGGCGAGAGACGGGCGCTCAAGGAAATGCGCAAACACGCCGCCGCCTATGTCAAATGCCTGCCCGGCGCCGCGGAAATCCGCCGGCGGCTGTTTCAGCTCGACGACTTCGGGGAAGTGAGAAGACTGCTTGAGAGAGTCGACGAGCGAACCCACGGAGACCCTCGGTTCTGGAAACATCCCGACCCGTAGAACACATTATATAGACCGCCGCATTTCTGTGCGAAAAAACACTTGTTTCCCTCTCTGGTAATGTGTATATTTTGTTAAATTCATACACATCAATGGAGAACAACATGAGAACGAATATCCTCATCGACGACGCCCTGATGAGCGAAGCCCTGAAGCTGTCCGGCCATCGGACGAAAAAAGATACGGTCGAAGAAGGACTCAAATTGCTGATTGCACTGAAAAGGCAAGCGAGCGTCCGGAAGTACCGCGGGAAACTCGCATGGGAAGGGGATCTTGACAAGATGAGAGCGGACAAATGATCGTTGCGGACACCTCTGCATGGATCGATTATGTGAGGGGAATCAACGCGCTTCATACCCGCTTGCTTGACGAGGAGTTAGCTCACAATCGCATCATTACAGGGGATCTGATCATCACAGAATTCCTTCAAGGATTTCGTCGCGAGAAAGACTATCACGCGGCAAAAGAGATCATGCAAAGTCTTGAGTATCATGACTTTGTCGGAAAAAAGATTGCCTTCCGGTCGGCACAGAACTTCAGAATATTACAGAGAAGCGGAATCACAGTACGTAAAACGATTGATGTCCTCATTGCCACGTTCTGTATTGAAAACGGGTTTGAGCTGTTACACAACGATCGTGATTTTGATCCGATGGAAGAAATCCTGGGTCTCCAGATAAAACGATAAAAAACCGTCCGAACAGCGGCTGCGATTCCCTCATTCCCGATGTCCCGCCGGGAACGGATGCATAGAGGCTCTGCCTCGTGAATGATCGTACAGGAGTTCCGCCTCGGTTCGCATAAACGGCCGGGGCTTTGCTTTCGCATTTTGGGAGGGTATGATGAAATAGCCCTCCCGGAAAAATCCACTGGGCCGGAACCCCGGGGCGATGAAAAATGTCTGGGAACAAGCACCGATCGCCGGCTGTCTGCCGGCCTGCCGCTGCCGCAGGCTCCGACCGCGATGATATCGATTTGAACCGCAACAAAACAAGGAAAGGAGTCTGTATCCTGGGACTTTTCGCCCCCCAATGTGAAGAAGATGAAGGCCAAACGGAATGTCAAATGCCTGCCCGGCGCCGCGGAAATATGCCGGCGGATGTTTCAGCTCGACGACTTCGGGGAAGTGAGAAAACTCCTTCAGAATATCATGGAGCCGTGAGGACCTGCCGCTTGAATCGTTATCCCCCGAAAAGAAATCCCTTGCAGAAAATCAATTTGGGGCAAGAGCCCCCTCAAAAAAAAACGCCCCGGTTTCCGAAGACCAGGGGGATCTAATTTCGTGAGGGCTTAGCCCGCCATGTTTGACGTCCTGAGGCAGGAATTCCATCACGGTCAGCCATGAACTCTGTTGGCGCATCTTTTCACAAAAAACCGATTGAAAAGGAGGGGCCTTTTGCTGGATCAACTGGTTGTCACATTTTATCTTGCCTGTGTGCTCGCAATCGGTCTCTGGTCAGGCCGGCACGTCAAAAGCATGGAACAATTCGCGGTTGCCGGCCGCTCTTTTACCTCGCTCGTTATCTTTGCCACCCTCTCGGCCTCCTTTATCGGTGACGGCTTCTCAATCGGCAATGCTGAAAAAGTTTACCTGTTCGGAATCGTCAATATTTTTGCTCTATGGGGGTTCAGTCTCAAGGAAATTCTCGTCGGCACCTTCATTGCCCCGCGAATGGATCGCTTCAGGGATGTGATCTCGGTCGGTGACATCATGAAACACGACTATGGGATTCTCGGCAAAGTCATCACCGGCCTCTTTTCGCTGCTGCTTTGCGCGGGAATCGTCGGAGCGCAGGTGGGGAGCATGGGGATTGTCTTTCATGTCTTTCTGGGTATGTCGCCACTTCTCGGCATTCTGATCGGCTGCGGAATTGTGATCGCCTACACGACGATCGGCGGGATGCGGGCGATTGTATTGACTGATATCGTCCAGTTCATCGTGCTGGCAGTTGCCATGCCGGTCACGCTGCTGCTGGGCATCCGGAGCGTGGGCGGCTGGGACACCCTGATTACCGCTGTCCCCGCCGTTCATCTGACCATTCCCGGCGCCGGAAAGACCGCCATCGGTTTTATTTCGCTGTCCCTTACCTTTCTGTTGGGCGAAACTCTGGTGCCTCCGTATGTGCAGCGCCTCTATATCGGCCGGAATGCCGGACACACCGCCCGCGGTATCCTGTTCAGCGGCATTTTCTCTATACCGTTCTTCGCCGTTACCGGCCTGATCGGACTCGTGGCGCTCGTCCTGAATCCCCAACTCGACGCCAACCTCTCACTGCCCTACGTCATCCGTGAAGTCCTGCCGGCCGGCATTAAAGGAATCGTGATCGCCGGGGTGATCTCCATCGTCATGTCCTCTGCCGACTCCTTTCTCAATGCGGCTTCCATCGCGCTGACACACGATGTTGTCAAACCCTTTGCCCGGAACCGGATCGGTCCCCGGCAGGAGTTGATCATTGCCAAAACAACCACACTCGTTGTCGGAATTCTGGCCGTGATCTTTGCGCTATCCATCCGCAGCGTGCTGGATATTCTGATTTTCGCCTACAATTTCTGGGCGCCGGTCATTCTGGTGCCGCTGACGGCCGCGCTGCTCGGCATCCATGCCGGCCGCCGGAGCTTTCTGGCCGGGGCGTCTGCCGGCATTGCCGGCACGCTGATCTGGAATTCCACCGCCGCGGCCTCCGACATCAACGGTCTCGTGATCGGCCTGTTCTGCAACATGGTGGTTTTCGGGCTGGTCGCCACCGTAGACCATTCCCGCGGGCATCCGGCGGGCACCTCGCAACGGGAGTAGTCCACGCTTACAGCACCCGACTGGGTCCGGACGCGTGAACTGTTACCCCTGTCTGAAGAATGAAGATGTGTTGAGTAGAGGAAAAACACTCGCAAACAAGCTTATCGTTTTAGAAGTGGTGGACTCTCACGGTTGTAACAGTAAACATAAACAAGGAGAGAAATTTGTTTTTGATGCTTATGAAAATTTATTAACGGAATTATCGCCCCCCCGGATTTGCGCTTATTCATTAAACTCAGCAATTATGATGACAAGCCTACAGCGTGTGACTTCCCGCCTGTCAGAGAAAGAAACCAGGCCGGCGGGAACGAGCGGAATCCGCTTTGGGGAGTACATGTTGTGGATCATCAGTTCCACAACATGCGGGGAAGGGTGCCGAACCACTGAATCCACCCTGTCCATGCCGTCCGTGGGGACGTAAGCGTATTTCTAAGATCTAGAACCGAATTCTCCCGGTCCCCGTTTAGGACCGTCGTCCTCTTTTGTCAGTCGCCTTTGATTTATTACGGTTTCCGCAGTACGAAATCCGCTTCACGAACCCCTTGACAATCCGCCAAAATTTCTGTAAACTCAAATCATCCAAACCTAATCCTATTCGGAGGGAAATCCTATGAAACGTGCAGCCGTGGTGATCCTGTTTCTGGCCGCGGGGATGCAGGCCGGCCTCTCGCAATGGAGCGGCTACACCGCCACCCAGGGGAGCGCCCTCGACGGCGGTCTCGGCATGACCTGGATCGACGAGGATCCTTACTTCAACATCTCCTTCCAGCCCGACCTGGCCATCGGCAAATTCGGCATCGGCCTCAACATCAACCTGCTCTACAACACCAAAACGGGCAAGTTCCGGTCGCAGGACTGGGACTCCAAATATGACTACGCCCGCATCATCCGGTATCTGCGTTACGGCCGCAAAAATGATCCGGTGTACGGCCAGATCGGCGCGCTCGACGCCGCCCGCATCGGTCACGGCTTCATCCTCAACTATTACAACAACCAGGCTATTTACGATGAACGTAAGATCGGTCTCAGCTTCGACGTGGATTTCGGCCTTTTTGGATTCGAAACAATGACCAACAATCTGGGCCGCATGGAAGTGCTCGGTATGCGCGGATACGTCCGTCCGATTTATAAACGACCCGTTCCCGTGCTCAGGAACCTCGCGTTCGGCGCGAGTTACGTCACCGATGTCGATCCAGACGGAAATCGGAACACGGACGACGGCATCGCCTTCTGGGGCGTGGACGTGGAACTCCCCCTGATCAGATCAGACCTGCTCAAGGTCAAACTCTTCGCCGATCATGCGGCCATTGTCAATCCACCCAGCGAAACGGACATGATCGGCTTCATCGTGCCGGATCCGCCCCATATGGAAGGCCGGGGTAAAAAAGGATCGGGCAGCGGCCGGACGGTCGGCCTGCTCTCCGATTTCCATTTGTTCAGTTTTTTGAATATGACGGCCCAGTTCGAGCGGCGCTGGCTCGGCCAGGGGTTCATCCCCAACTATTTCGGCCCCCTGTACGAGATCATGCGGCACACCACGGTCGGGGAACTGGCCGGCTATTATGAATCCCTGGGCGGAGACCTCGCCGCAATCATTCCGTACCTGCCCCTCGTGAAGAATGACCCGGTCAACCAGAAAATGCTGCTCCCGCTCATGACCGGAAAACGGACCGGATGGTTCGGCGGCCTGAACCTCGATTTCCTCCGCCTCATTCAGGTGATCGGATCGTTCCAGATGATCGACCAGAACCCGGGCAGCGGTGTCCTCAACTGCGGAGCCGGACTCTCGCAGGAAATCCCCCTCATCTCGCTCGAGGCCAGCTATACCAAAATCGGTGTGGAGAAATTGAAAGACATCCGCACGCTCGACAGCCGGTCCGTCGCGCGCGTCGGCCTCGGCTACAAGATCAAGCCCTATCTCTTGCTGTATGTGGATTATATCTGGACCTTCCAGTGGGATGACGAGGCCGGATCCTACAAACCCCAGGAACGGATCCAGCCGCGCCTGGCCTTCCGGATGCCGATCAACATCCGATGAGAAATGGCTGATCCTTGAATCCGGTCGGGGAGTGGAAACAATCAATTCATCCGCTCCCCTTTTTTATCTGTTTTCTCCCCTTGAGGGGAGACCCATGAGCGAAGCGAACGGAAGAGGGGTGTTCAGCTCACTCTGATCGAAATCAGACACATGGAATCCAAAGACAAATCCCGTCTGTCCATCCGCGTCCGGGGCGCTGTGCAGGGCGTCGGATTCCGTCCCTTCATTTACCGGCTGGCGGAGCGACATCATCTGACCGGATGGATCGTGAACAATTCCGGGGGAGTGCACATCGAGGCCCAGGGCATGCCGGCCGACCTCGACGCCTTCCTGCGCGCGATCCGGGAGGAGGCCCCGCCCCATGCCGTGATCCGGTCCGTCCGCCGGACCCGCCGCGAACCCTCGGACGACGGGACGTTCAGGATCCTACAGAGCGACGGCCGCGGCGCCCCTACCGCCTGGATCCTGCCCGACATCGCGACCTGCCCGGACTGTCTCAGGGAAATTTTTGATCCGGCGGACCGCCGACACCTCTACCCCTTCACCAACTGCACGTACTGCGGCCCGCGGTTCACGATCCTCGAACGCATCCCCTACGACCGGCCCAACACCTCCATGAAGGCGTTCCGGATGTGTGCGGCGTGCGAACGGGAATACAACGATCCCAGAGACCGGCGCTTCCACGCCCAGCCCAACGCCTGCCCGGACTGCGGCCCGCAGCTGGAATACCGGGACCGGGACGGGAGAATCCTCTCCTCCCGCCGGGACGCGATGGACCGCGCCGCGGAGGCGATACTCGGAGGGAAGATCGTCACCGTCAAGGGACTCGGCGGATTTCACCTCATCGCGGACGCGGCCGACCGGGACGCGGTCCGCGCGCTGAGGGAACGAAAAAATCGGGAGGAAAAACCCCTCGCCCTCATGGTCCCGGATTTGGATGCCGCGGAAACGCTGTGCGATCTCTCCGAAGAGGAACGTCGCTGGCTCGCCGCACCCGAGGCCCCGATCGTGCTCGCGGACAAGAAACCGGACGCGGCCGTCGCCCCGGAAATCGCGCCGGACAACCCCTTCCTGGGGATCATGCTGCCCTACACCCCCCTGCACCATATTCTGCTGGCCGCGCTCGGAAGGCCGGTCGTGGCCACGAGCGGGAATCGGTCGGACGAGCCGATCTGCATCGACAACGGCGAGGCCCTCGCGCGCCTGCGCGGTGTCGCGGACGCTTTCCTGGTCCACGACCGCCCGATCCTCCGCCCCGTGGACGACTCGGTCGGCCGCATCGTCGCGGGGGAGCGGACGCTGCTGCGCCGGTCGCGGGGATACGCGCCCCTGCCGATTTCAGTCGGATGGAAGGGGGAACCCGCGCTGGCCGTGGGCGGCCAGTTGAAAAACACCGTCGCCCTGGCGTATGGGGACCGGATCCAGCCCGGCCAGCACATCGGCGATCTGGATTCCGAGCCCGCAAGGGACCATTTCATCCGGATCGTCCGGGATCTGCAGGCGTTCACGGAAGTCCGTCCCGGGACCGTCCTCCATGACCTGAATCCGGATTACGCCTCCACACAGGAAGCCTCGCGGATGGAAGGCAGACGGATCCCCGTGCAGCATCACCTGGCCCACGTCGCCGCCTGCATGGCGGAACATGGACTGGAGCCGCCCGTGCTCGGCGTGGCCTGGGACGGCGCGGGATACGGGACGGACGGGACGGTGTGGGGCGGGGAGTTTCTGACCGTCCGGGACGGCGGTTGGGAGCGCACCGCCGCATTCCGCCCCTTCCCCCTCGCGGGCGGCGATCGGGCCGCGCGCGAGCCGCGCCGTTCCGCGCTGGGTGTATTGTGGGGGCTGTTCGGGGATAAGTGGACGGAACCGGACTGTCCCGCGGTATGGCGGGCCTTTTCGGATGCGGAACGGACGGGGCTCCTTCAAATCATGCAGAAACCGTCCCTCGCCCCGCCCGCCTCCAGTGCGGGCCGGCTCTTCGACGCCGTGGCCGCGATGACCGGGACGATGCTGTTCAACCGCTTCGAGGGACAGGCCGCCATGCGCCTCGAACACCTCGCGGGAAAGGCGGAGGCGATCCCGCCCGCGTATCCGTTCCATATCCGGGACGGAAAGGCGGAGACGTCCCGCGTCGACTGGGGCCCCATGATCCTCGAAATCCTGGCCGGAATCCGGGACGGCGCGGAGCCGGCGTATATCTCCGCGCGCTTCCACGAGACGCTGGCCCGGATCATCGAAGAGACGGCGGTCCGCATCGGGATCAGGCGGGTCGTCCTCAGCGGCGGATGTTTCCAGAACAAACGCCTGACCGAGCGCGCGGCCGAGAGACTCACAGCATCCGGTTTCCAGGCATACTTCCACCGGTCCGTCCCGCCCAACGACGGCGGCATCAGCGTCGGACAGCTCGCCGCCCTGAAATACGGGCTGGTTCGGCCGGAGCCATAAATTCGGATTCTGCGCATGGATTGAGGAGAAGAAAATGTGTCTCGCCATCCCCGGACAGATCGTTGAAATCACGGAAGACGAACCCGTGCGCCGGAGCGGCCGGGTGCGTTTCGGCGGCGCGATCCGCGAAGTCCACCTCGGCTATGTGCCGGAGGCGCGGGTCGGGGACTATGTCAACGTCCATGCGGGATTCGCGCTCGCCGTCATCGATGCAAAGGAGGCGCGGGAATCCCTGCGGCTCTGGAACCAGATCGCGGAAAAGGAATCGGAACGGCGGTCCCCGTGAGGTATGTGGAGGAATTCAGGCGGCCGGGCCCCGTCCGGGATGTGCTGGACGAAATCCGCGGGATCACGACGCGAAGCTGGCGGATCATGGAAATCTGCGGCGGCCAGACCCACGCCTTCCTCCGGTACGGACTCCAGCCGCTGCTGCCGGATCAGATCACGCTGCTGCACGGCCCGGGCTGTCCGGTCTGCGTCACGCCCGCGGGCAAAATCGGGATGGCCCTCGCCCTCGCGTCACGGCCCGGGGTGATTTTCTGTTCCTTCGGCGACATGCTCCGCGTGCCTGGCCGGAAGGGGGATCTGATGTCCGTCCGGTCGGAGGGAGGCGATGTGCGCATGGTCTACTCGCCCCTCGACGCGGTCCGGATCGCGCGGGAGAACCCGGACCGCGAGGTCGTTTTCTTCGCCATCGGCTTCGAGACCACCGCGCCCGCCACGGCCGCGGCCGTCCAACAGGCGGAAAGGACGGGACTGACCAACTTCTCCCTGCTGGTCGCCCATGTGCGCGTCCCGCCCGCCGTCGAAATTTTGCTGTCTTCGCCCCAAACCGGCATCGACGGTTTCCTCGCCGCCGGGCATGTCTGCACCGTGATGGGCACCGAAGAATACGTCCCGATCGCCCAAAAATTCGGCGTGCCGATCGTCGTCACGGGATTCGAACCCCTCGACCTGCTCCAGGGCCTGCACGCCTGCATCCTGCAGCTGGAACAGGGGCGCCATGAGGTCGAGAACCGGTACGCCCGCTCTGTCCGGCCGGAAGGAAACCGCCCCGCCCGGGATGCGATGCGCGCCGTGTTCCGGGTCGTGGACCGGGAGTGGCGCGGCATCGGCGTCATCCCGGAAAGCGGACTCGATCTGAACGAGGCGTACCGGGAGTTCGACGCGGAGCGGAAATTCGAGTTAAGGGACGAAGTGGTCGAGGAATCCCGGATCTGCATCGGAGGCGAAATCCTCCAGGGACTGAAGAAACCGGATGCCTGTCCGGCCTTCGGAACCGACTGCACGCCGGAAACGCCGCTCGGCGCGACCATGGTCTCGTCGGAAGGCGCCTGCGCCGCCTACTGGCGGTACAGGAGGAATCATGACGGAAACTGAATGGAAGGGGCCGGCCTGTCCGGTTCCCCTGTCCCGGTATCCCCGGATCGTCATGGCCCACGGGAGCGGCGGACGGCTCACCCGCGATCTCATCGGCCGGATGTTCCGGCCCGTGCTCGCGAATCCCCTTCTCAATCAGGCTCACGACGGCACTGTGCTGGACGATCCCGGGGGCCGGATCGTCATGACCACGGACAGCCACGTCATCCGCCCGCTCTTCTTCCCCGGAGGCGATATCGGAAGGCTCTCGGTCTTCGGCACGGTGAACGACCTCGCCATGTGCGGCGCGGCGCCCCGCTGGCTCAGCCTCTCCCTGATCCTGGAGGAGGGACTGGACATGGAGACGCTCTGGCGCGTGATCCGGAGCATCGGAGAGGCCGCCCGGGAAACCGGCGTGACGGTGGTGACCGGCGACACCAAGGTCATCGACCGGCGCGGAGGCGGGGAACTCCTGATCAACACGACCGGCATCGGCGTCCTGGAACGGGAACCCGCCCCCGCTCCCGCGCGGATCCGGCCCGGAGACCGGATCATCCTGAGCGGGGATATTGGACGGCACGGCATCGCGGTGATGTGCGCGCGGGAAGGACTCGCCCTGGAAGGCGGAATCGAAAGCGACTGCGCGCCGCTCCACGAGATCGTCGGAAAGCTTCTGGCCGTGGGGATCCCGGTTCACTGCCTGCGCGACCCGACCCGGGGCGGCCTGGCGACGGCGCTGGTGGAACTCGCGGCGGACAGCGGGACCTGCTTCCGCATCGCAGAGGAAGCCGTCCCCGTCCACGGGGCGGTTCAGGGCGCGTGCGAACTGTTGGGGCTGGATCCGCTGTACGTGGCAAACGAAGGCCGGTTCGTGATGTTTGTGCCGGAGGAATCGGCGGAGACCGCGCTGACCGTCCTGCGGAAAGATCCGTCGGGAGAGCGCGCCTGCATCATCGGCCGCGTGGAATCCGGCGATCCCGGACGCGTCGTCGCTGATAACGCCTTCGGCGGCACCCGGATCCTGGACCTCCTGACGGGCGACCCCCTGCCGCGGATTTGCTGATCTCATCCCGCTTCCATGATTCCGCTTGCATTTCATCCCGTATCGCATTATTATTGAATACACTGCCAGGCCGCCCGTTCCCGGAAAAAACGTGGAGGGAACAACCGGTCGGCGCAGCCTGTATCTCAAAGTACAGCGAATGCCAAAAGAGGATAAACAGAATGTCCAGGGACAAAAGTCGACAGGCGCCTGATATCGAAACCGCGAGCACGATGGAGGATGAGCTGGATTTCCTTTTCTCGAATTTCTTCGGGTCGCATTATCCCACACTGTACCGCAAGGAACTCTCCTGGCGGCCGCCCACGGATTTCTACGAGATCGAAACGGATTACGTGGCCATCCTCGAACTGGCCCAGGTCGGCACCGACGATGTGTCCGTGACCTTACAGGACGGGATGCTTTCAATCCGGGGGAACCGCAAGGCCGTGCCCCCCGCGGAACGGCGGCGTTATCACAAAATGGAGATTCACTACGGTCCCTTCGAACAGCGGATCGCCGTCCCCGGCGACATCGACATGGAAAACCTGTCCGCGCATTACAAGGACGGATTTCTTGAAATTCGATTACCCAAGAAACCGGCGTCTTCCGCAGGCGTCGTGGATATCAAGGTGGAATAGACCCACATGAACGACAACCCGACAATCCTGCACCAGCCCAGCGAATTCGGCGAACTCCCCGAGATCCCGCCGGAACTGCCGATCCTTCCCATGACCCACATCCTGGTCTTCCCCTATGTGGTGGCGCCCATCATCATCTCGGACGAACGCCGGATGGCCGTGATCAACGAGGCGCTCTCCGAACGGAAGATGGTGGGCCTCTTCGTCCAGAAGCCGCCGCGTGAAGACGGCAGCCGCAGCCTATGCGAGACTGGAACGGTCGTCTTCCTGCTCAAGATGTTTCGTCTCCCGGACGGCAGCATGGGGCTCATGGTCCAGGGGCTTTCGCGTATCCACCTGCATGAAATCATCCAGGAACAGCCCTATCTCAAGGGCCGCGTCAGCCTGATCCCGGAAGACATGACCCGGTCGGTCAAGATCGAGGCGCTCCGGCGCGAGGTCATCGAGGTCTTCCAGGAGATCGTCTCCCTCTCCCCCTTCCTGCCGGAGGAACTGGGCCAGGCCATCTCGGGCCTCGACCACCCGGGACGGCTCGCGGATCTGATCGTCTCGAATCTCAAGATCGACATCGCCGAACGCCAGAAAATCCTCGAAAAACTGGACGTGGAATCGCGGCTCACGCTGCTCTTGCAATACCTCACGCGCGAGCGGGAGCTCCTGAAGCTCGGTAACAAGATCCAGTCGGAAGTCAAGAACAAGCTCGAGGACAGCCAGCGGGAGTATTTCCTCCGCGAGCAGATGAAGGCCATCCAGAAAGAACTGGGCGACAAAGACGAGCGCACGGTCGAAATCGACGAACTGAAGGAAAAGATCGAAAAGGCCGGCCTGTCCGCCGAGGCGAAGGAGGCGGCGGAAAAGGAACTGGACCGACTCTCGAAGATGCCGCCCCAGGCCGCGGAGTACACGGTCTCGCGCACCTATCTGGACTGGCTCGTGAGCCTGCCCTGGAACACCGGGACGGAAGACCAGCTCGATATCGTGAAGGCCAAGGAGATCCTGGATGCGGACCATTATGACCTGAAGGATGTCAAGGA
>DSAP01000144.1 GCA_011046415.1 bacterium
GCGGTTTCATACCCCGTCGCGACCGCGCTGTCCATCGAGAAGAACCGCAGCCCGCCCATCTTCTCCTCGATGCGGCGCGCGATGAATTCGGCCTCGCTCTTATCGGTCGCCTCGTGCCGGATACGGATCCGGAGACCCCGGTTCAATCCTTTCAGGGTTTCGGATTTCAGCGATCCGCCGCCGAGCACGCGGCGCGAGGCCGACAGGATGGTCTCCGTGCAGCGGTAACTCAACGGGAGGCGGTACACACGGGCGTCCGGATAATCCTCCTGAAACCGGCGGATATGTGAGGCGTCCGCGCCGCGGAATCCGTAGATGGCCTGATCCGGATCGCCGATGACGAAGAGATTCGATTCCGGTACGGGCATGAGCAGCCGGATGAGCCGGTACTGGGCGGAATTGACGTCCTGGTATTCGTCCACGAGGATCCAGCGGAACCGGTCGCGAATGGCATGCAGCACTCCGGGATGACTCCGGAAGAGCCGGACCGGCTTCGAGACCAGGTCGTCCAGATCGAAGAGATCGTGCTTGCGGAGCAGTCCCTCGTATTGACCCAAAAACGTGCCGAAGGCCTCGTCTCCGGGATCCGCCGGTCCGTCCGGGTGTTGTTTGGTTTCGGCGATCCGTCGGGACAGGGCTTTGATTTCAGGGTTCGGATATCCCAGTCCGGACAGGAGGGAACGGCGATCCGCCTCGTCCGCGACCGTGAACCGGTCCGTACGGCCCAGAAGATGCGCCTGTTCTCTCAGCACGGCATGGCCCAGCGCATGAAAGGTATGGATCGCGGGACGGTTGTGATGCGCCAAATCCGGGATCAGCCGGAAGACCCGTTCCGCCATCTCGCGGGCGGCCTTCTGTGTGAAGGTCAGGGCCAGGATCTCGGTCGGCGCCACACCCTCCCGGACGAGCCGGGCGATACGCGCCGTGAGGACGCGCGTCTTGCCGGTTCCCGGCCCGGCGAGGATCATGGCGGGACCCGTGTAATGCAGGACCGCGTTCCGCTGTCCGGGATTCATCCGGTCGAGGATTTCCGCGAGGGTTTCGGACCGCCCCGGACCGTCCGGGGCGGCGGCGGGCGGGACGGGTTCCGCTTTCCGCCCGCCCGGGACGGAAACCGCTTCCCCTTCATCGGGACAGGGACGCTTCTTCTCTTCGGACGATTCCTGGAAAAGGGATGCCTGCGAGAGCCGCCGGATTTCCCCGGGCGCGAAAGCGCGGATGACGCCGTATTCGCCGTCGAATCCGGCCGTGATATGCACCCGGCCCTCCCGCATCCGCAGGACGGCCTCTTGGAGCAATTCCCCGCCCGCCCTGCGAAGATTTTCCGGCGTCGTGTCGAGGAGGATGTAAAGCTCCGGTCCGAGTTTGTCGAGGAGCGCCGCATATTCCCGCACGATCTGTTTGGACTTCGCACCGACACCGTGAATCTCGGACAAAATCTCCGCGAGGGGGATCGTGGAACGGAAGGAATGCCGGTTCGGCCGCTCGTCCGGATCCGTTCGGTCGGCCAGCCGCAGGACCCGGCCCAGCACGCCTTCGACGACCGGCCTGCCGCAGACCGGACAGAGACCGTCGTGCCGGGCGGTTTCCTCCGGCGCCCAGCTTACCCCGCATTTGCGGTGTCCGTCGTGATGATATTTACCCTCCTGGGGGAAGAATTCGACCGTGCCGAGGAACCGGTCCGGGTCACCGGACCGCACGGCCTGGGTGATCGCGGCATAGGAAAACTCGGTGTCGAACAGATTCGCCTCGCGTCCGAGTTTCTCGGGCGAATGGGCGTCGGAATTGGACACCAGGGTATACCGGTCGAGTCCGCTCACGAGCCAGTTCATGGGGGGATCCGAAGAGAGCCCGGTTTCGACCGCCGAAATATGGCCGGACAGATCGCCGTAGCAGTCCTCGATGGAGTCGAATCCGGACCGGGCGCCGAGGGCCGAAAACCAGGGCGTCCAGACATGGGCGGGAATGAGAAACACATCCGGGGAAGCATCGAGGGCCAGCTCCAGCAGGTCGCGCGAATCGAGCCCGAGGATGGGGCGTCCATCCGAGGTAATATTAAAATTCAGGGCGGAAAGACGGGACTGGATCTTCTCCGCCGTCACGAAATCGGGGGCGAGAAGCACGTTGTGCACCTTGCGCACCTTCCCGGATTTCTTGTAGATATTGCTGATCTCCGCGCTGAGCAGGAAGCGTACGGAATTCTCCGATGTCTCGGGAATCGTCCACCCCGTGTTCAGTTTTAAGGAAGCTTTCAGCCGGTACAGACCCGGTTCGGCGGGCTCGAGCGACTCCTTCAGCTCGGCCAGCCAGCCCGGATGGGTAAAATCCCCGGTCCCGATGACCCGGACACCCTTGATCCGCCCCCAATGGTCGAGGTATTCGGGGCGGAGCTGTCCGCTGGTGGCGATGGAAAAATGGGAATGGATGTGCAGGTCTGCGACGAATTTCATTTTTCCCCGGGAGTCTCGGATATGCGCCGGATTTCTGATGAATAATATAGCGGTTTGAAAAGCCAAATACAATATGTATCCCCGGATTCGATCGGGGAAGTCGATTGCCGCGGAGAGGCGTCAGCCCAAAAAGCACGGTCCGGGACGGCATGGGCGGATTGGACGGCGTGATCGGTGCCATTCATGTCGTCCGCCGCGTCCGTTTCCGACGCGTCACGCACGGTTGTCCGTCTCGATCCGGCTGCCGGTGCGACTGTTTTCCGCGCTTGCTTTTAATCACGAACAGGCTTATTTTAAAATATCTTGTATAAGGAACGATTCCCCATGCCGAAATGGCTACGCATTTCCGTTTTTCTGGCCTGTATCTCGATCGCCCCCCTCCGCGCCCAGGACGTGGATCCCGGCATCACCCGCGTCATCGCGGAGGTCAACCCGGACAGCCTGATCGCCACGGTCGGCCGGCTGAGCGGCGAGACACCGGTATGGATCCGGGGCGGAGAAACCATCATCCTGTCCCGGAATAAAAACCATCCGGGAAACGACCTCGCGGCCGAATATATCGCGGAGCGGTTGTCCCGCATGGGATTGGAGGTGGAGAATCATTGGTTCAGCGAAACGGGCCGGAACGTGCTGGGGTTCCAGGCGGGCGGCCTGTATCCCGGTCAGGTCTACCTCCTGTCGGCCCATTACGATTCGATGCCCGACAGCGCCGTCTCCCCCGGCGCGGACGACAACGCCAGCGGTGTCGCCGCCGTGCTCGAGGCCGCGCGTATCCTGGCGGGCGCAGAACTCAACTTCAGCGTGATCTATGCCTTCTGGGACGAGGAGGAATATGGATATATCGGAAGCCGTGCGTACGCGGTCCGTGCCGTCTCACGCAAGGAAGACATCCGGGGCGTCATCAACCTAGACATGATCGGCTGGGACGGGAACGGCGACATGCGTATCCTCCTCGACATCGGACGCAACGCGGACCGGAATCCGTTGTTCGATACGGCGAACCACGTGAACGGGGCGTATGGAATCGGACTGACGATTGCCACGGATACCGGAACGGTGCAGAGCGACCAGCGTCCGTTCAGAAATCACGGCTTCCTCGCCCTCGGCATCCATGAATATCTCCCCGGAGACATGAATCCGTTTTATCACACGGTGAACGACCGGGTCGAACACCTGCATCCCGATTTCTTTCTGCGATGCGCCCGGCTGGCCGCCGGTACAATCGCCTCTCTGGCGCAAAGCGGGCTGATGGTCGCGGTTGAAACCATACCGCCCGACCGGGCCGTTCTCACCCTCGCGCAAAACCATCCCAATCCCTTCAATCCGGAGACCGTCATCGCGTATACGATCCCCGAACCGGGACATGTGGTGCTGGACATGTGGGACATGCTGGGTAGGCAGGTTTCGACCCTCGTGGACGGCTGGCGGATGGCCGGCCCGCATGCCGTGACAGTGGACGGCCGGCACCTGCCCTCGGGCATGTATACGTACCGGATTCAGATGGATGGATGGATGCGGCAGCGCAAGATGCTTTTGTTGAAATGAATATGCAGGACACGTTTTCCCTGTTTTCCGGATTCGGATTCACATTTTTACTTGCCTTTCGCCTTTCTTTGTTTTAAATTAGTCGGCTTTTTCAGGGAGGCTCTTAAGGACTTAATTATGGGTGGATGAACACTTTGAAAGGATGAAATCGAAAGGCAATGGCGAAAAGCATACAAAACATGCGAAATATCGGAATCAGCGCACATATCGATTCGGGAAAGACCACCCTGACCGAACGGATTTTGTTCTATACACAGAAAATCCATGCGATTCACGAGGTGCGAGGCAGGGACGGCGTGGGTGCGACCATGGATTCGATGGAGCTGGAACGTGAACGCGGCATCACCATCGCTTCGGCCGCGACCAACGTCACGTGGAATAAAAACGAAATCAACATCATCGACACACCCGGCCATGTGGATTTCACCGTCGAGGTCGAACGCGCCCTGCGCGTCCTGGACGGCGCCGTCCTCGTCCTGTGCGCTACGGGCGGGGTGCAGTCGCAGTCGATCACGGTCGACCGTCAGATGAACCGATACCGGGTGCCGCGTCTCGCCTTCGTCAACAAATGCGACCGGATGGGCGCGGATCCGGAGAAGGTGACCGAACAACTCAGAAGCAAACTGAATCACAACGCGGTCATGATGCAGATACCCATCGGTTTGGAAGACCAGTTCGAAGGCGTCATCGATCTGGTCACACTGAAGGCGCTCTACTTCGACGGACCGAACGGGGAAACCGTGCGTGAAGAAGCCATCCCGGCCGCGTTCCAGGAGAAAGCCAGGGAGAAACGGGATATCCTGCTCGACGCGGCCTCGATGTTCGACGACGAACTGATGGAGGCGTATCTCGAAGACAAGGCGACGGAACAGATGATCCGGCGTGCGGTCCGGAAAGGGGTCCTGACCCGGGAAATGACACCGGTATTCATGGGATCGGCCTTCAAGAACAAAGGCGTCCAGCCGCTTCTCGATGCGGTCATCCATTACCTGCCCGCCCCTTCCGAAGTGGAAAACGTCGCATTGGATGCAGACAATAACGAGGCCGAGATCAGGCTATTGACCGACACGGGTAAACAGCTCGTCATGCTGGCCTTTAAACTGGACGACACCCAGTTCGGACAGCTTACCTATGTCCGGATTTATCAGGGGAAATTGAAAAAGGGCGATGAGATTTTCAACGTCCGATCGGGAAAGAAAGTTCGCGTCGGACGCCTGATCCGCATGCACGCCAGTGAAATGGTGGACATTATCGAAGCGGATGCGGGCGATATCGTGGCCATGTTCGGCATTGACTGCGCCTCGGGTGACACCTTTACCGGGGGCGGTCTGCGGGTGACCATGACCTCCATGCATGTGCCCAAGCCCGTGATTTCTGTCAAGATAATCCCCGATGACAACAAATCCTCAGAAAACATGAGCAAGGCGCTCAACCGTTTCACCAAAGAGGATCCGACTTTTCAAACCTATGTGGATCCGGAATCGAACGAGACCATCATCAGCGGCATGGGTGAACTCCATCTTGATGTTTATATCGAACGGATGCGGCGGGAATACAAGGTCCTGCTTGAGACCGGAGAGCCTCAGGTGGCCTACCGGGAATCCATCTCCCAGGCCGCACGGTTTGACTACACGCACAAGAAGCAGACCGGTGGCGCGGGACAGTACGGCAAGATCATGGGACGGGTCGAGCCCTGTCACGAAGAAGATTTTGTTTTCGAGAACGAGGTCAAGGGCGGAAACATACCCGGTGAATACATCCCGAGCGTGGAAAAGGGATTCCGGGCCTGTATGGAAAAAGGGACGCTCATCGGATTCCCGATCGTCGGCGTCAAAGTTATCCTTCAGGACGGTCAGCACCATCCGGTGGACAGTTCGGACACGGCATTCCATCAGGCCGGCATCGGGGCCTTCCGTGAAGTGTATAACAAATGCAAACCCGTGATCCTGGAACCGATCATGCGCGTGTCGGTCGAGGGCCCGTCGGAATTCCAGGGGGCGATCCTCGCAACCCTGAACCAGCGGCGCGGCATGATACACAGCGCCACGGAAGACCGGAATTTCACGATCATCGAAGCCGAGGTGCCCCTCAAGGAGATGTTCGGATATTCGACCGTCATCCGGTCGGTCACCCAGGGCAAGGCGGAATTCACGATGGAGTTTTCGGCTTACCGCAAGGTTCCCGAATCCATCGCGGTGGCTTTGAAGAAGGAATTTGAAGAAAACCGGAAATAATCCGCGATTCAAATCAGGAATTATCGCTTGATATCCACTAACTCCCGATCGGAAAAAAGAAGGGGAGACGACTGATGTTAAAAGAAGAACTCGTAAAACGCAGTCCCGTCAGGGTGCTGGAAAAAACCATCCACGGCGGAGTCGGCAAGGGCAACCTGGGCGTAATCACCGCGCGAAAAGGCGTGGGCAAGACTGCCTGTCTGGCCCACCTGGCCATCGACACCCTGCTCCGGGACGGCAAAGTCCTTCATATTTCCTTCGCGGATGATCCCCATCATGTCGAATCCTGGTACCGCCATATCTTCGACGAACTGGCCGATTCGTACAAACTCGAAAATGCGTTCGATGTGTTTGAAAATGTGATTCCGAATCGTCTCATCATCCATTTCAAACAACTGGACATCACATTCGATCAGATCCGGTCGCATATCCAGCAGGTCGAGGGTGGGATCGGATTCCGGCCCGATATGATCATCGTGGACGGCCGCGATTTCGAGGTGATGACAGAAGAGACGTTGTCGGGGTGGAAGGAATTCGCCGCGAACCAGGACGCGGCCGCCTGGTTTGCCGCCGTGCTGCACCGCCACAATCTGCAACTGGACGAGAAAGGCATTCCCGCTCCCGTGAACCGTTTATCCGATCTGTTCAGTGTGATCATCATGCTCGAACCCCGGCCGGACTATATCGAAATGAAATTGTTAAAGGATCACGACAACACGGCGTCAGACAAACTGCACCTTAAACTCGATCCGAGGACCCTGCTCATCTGTAACCATCGCGTCTGATACCACACTCAACCTCCCGAAAATCGCTCTTTTCGGGAGGTTTACTCCGCGAAGGCCATTCTGACTGTATCACATCGGATGGTTCTATTCCGTTCAGACCACAGAATATATCAGCCCGTTGAAACCCAAAGCCTTACGAAATTTTCTTCCGGAATGCATCACGAAAAAGAAACCAACCTTTTTTTCAACCGTTGAAAATAGATCTAACCCTTTGTTCAATTGGCCGGAGATCGTCTGAATGAAAGAATTATTTGCGACCATCGATGCCTTTTCCGGGAAACCGGACAATGTAATGGCACAGTATTCCGGCCAAGAAAACAAGTTTCTTCATTCCGTGTTGAATAGCCTGTCCGAAGGGGTCATTGTGGCCGATCTAACCGGCAAATTTCTCTATTTCAACACTTCCGCCCAAAAAATCCTGGGGATCGGCTCCGGAGATCTGATGATCAATGAATGGGCATCTGACAGTGGTTGCTACTATCCCGATACCGTGACGCCCATTCCGTCGGATCAATTGCCCCTGGCAAGCGCCATCCGTGACAATGCTGTGCGGAATGAAATCATTTTTATCAGAAACCAATACCGTCCGGACGGTATTTACATTTCCGTGTCGGCCGATTCGATCAAGGATGAACAGGGCAATATCCGGGGCGGGACTGCGATATTCAGGGATATCACACAGCAGAAAATGGCGGAAATCGCCCTCGTTCAAAGCGAGGCCCGTCTCAGGGCGCAATTCAACGGGATACCCATCCCCACCTATATCTGGAAGAAAACCGGGAAAGATTTCATCCTGATCGATTATAACGCGGCTTCTGAAAACATCTCACGCAAACATATCCGTTATTTGAAGCGCGGCAAACTGAGCGAGGTGTATGCCCATGTCCCGGAAATCCGGGAATACTTTCTTCAGTGTCTGCATGACACCTCCCTGTCCAAAGAAATGTCTTTCCTAATCCCGGGTACGGATGAAGTGAGGGATATGATCGTTCATTTTGTCCGGATACCACCGGACAAAGTGCTGGTACACGCCATCGATGTGACTGAGATGAAGAAGAATGAGAGGGATCTCAGAAAATTATCAAACGCCCTTGAACAAACGGCCGACAGCGTCCTGATCACGGATAATAGGGGGACGATCGAATACATCAATGCCGCATTCGAGAAAACTACAGGATTTACCGAAGAGGACACTCTCGGCCGGACACCCGGCATCCTGAAATCGGGTATTCATGATCCGGATTTTTACCGTCATTTGTGGAACACCATATCGGGGGGGATGTCTTTAAGGGAATTATCGCCAATCGCAGAAAAGGGGGCGAACTGTACTGGAGCGAACAGACCATCACACCCATGAAGAATGAGAATGGAGAGATCGCACACTATGTGTCTGTTTTAAGAGATATCACACAAATCCGAAAGCAACAGGAACAGGAAATTCAGATACAACTCGCGAGAGAGGTCCAGAATCGACTGTACAAGAAGGAAGTCTCGGTACCCGGCCTCGAAATCTCGGTGTCGACCCTCTCTGCCGCCGAAACCAACGGTGATTATTATGATATCATTCCGATGAATGAGGACAATTACGGTCTCATAATCGGAGATGTCAGCGGTCATGGTATCGGCCCGGCATTGATCATGGCCCAGGTCAGATCGTACCTTCATGCCTTTACCAGACACGAATCGGATCCAGGCGTTCTGCTCACCTGGCTCAATCAGGAATTGGTCAAAGTGCTCGATGAGACGCACTTCGTAACCCTGAAATTCATCCGCATTGACCCGAAACGACGGTCTATGGTCTATGCCAGCGCCGGCCACATCCCCGGATATCTGCTGGACAAAGCCGGAGAAATCAGACAGGTTATTGACAGCACGGGGATTCCGATCGGATTCATTCCGGATTACCGGTATGCGAAAAGCCGCCTTATCCGCTGCCACGCCGACGACCTCCTGATTTTGCTGACCGACGGAATCATTGAAGCCCGGAACCAGGATGAAAAAGAATTCGGTCCGGAGAACGTGCTGGATGTCATCAAAAAAAACGGTGGCCGGTCACTCCAGGAAATTCAGCGGCATCTCAATCAATCCATTGTCGATTTTCTCTCGGGTCATCCCCGGGAAGACGATATCACGTCCCTGCTTTGCAAATTCAATCCCGCACATTCTGTTGCCCCTTCAAAGAAACTTCCTGCGGTTTAATCATCGCGTCGCTCCCCGCTGTTTTTCCTGCTCACTCCCGCCACAATGCAGATTTCCCGATCATACGCAAAACAAGGAGTGCGATCACCCCACCGGCGAGTGCCGTCACCAATTGGGGGAACATCATCAGGACCGCGACCTCCCCGGGTAACCGACTGCCGATGAGGACGGGAAGAAGCCACCGGATCGACAAGGCGAGGAAGAGGAATTTACCCGCTGCGGCCAGGACAAGGGCCGCCACGTCGCGTACGGAAATCCGACCCCCGACCGGCGCGCGGTGACCGCGCCGGATGCCGCTGAACAGGAGGATCAGGAGCGCATTCGAAATCGCGATAAAGGGGACCATGACCGCGAGAACCGGAGGGAGCTGCCCGCGCACCAGCGCGGCCGCGGGCGTGACCACGCCGATCAGAATCGCGGGACCCGCGCCCATCAACCCCGAAACAGTCAGCAGCACGGCGTTGATCAGGGGCCCGGTCACGGGCTGCGGAAATCCCACGAGTTGTACCGCAGCCGTAAATGCCGCAAACAGGGAAAGCCGGACCAGATAAAAGGATCGTCCGGTCATGGGCATCCCCTGAAGCCAAATGCCCGTCTCACGGACCGGCTCATCAGAATTTTCCCTTCAACCCGACGATCACATTCCGGCCGGGTGCGTCCCACCAGGTGACCGTGGAGAGGTGGTCGCGGTAGCTCCGGTTCAGGAGATTCCGGATGTTGAGCGCCAGGGAAAAAGGGAAAGAGAAGGGGAAAAGCCCGTCGAGATCCGTCCCGGCGCCGATGTGGACGAGGCTGTATCCGCCGGTTTGAAATTCGTTGGGGGCCGCGCGATCCTGGTCGGCGACAAACCGGCCCGTCATCTCGATCCAGCGTCCGGAATGGTTGGACTCCAGCCGAAGTGAAACCGATCCTTCCAGCGGCGGAATCTGGGGCAGGGGCCTCGTGAGATGGACATCCTCACCCCGTACATAGGCCATCTGGGTGTGCAGGGTCATCCGGCTCAGGATGCGGAAATCGTTCTGAATCTCACCGCCGTACAGTTCGGCCCGGCCGACATTGGCATAGATGTATTCTCCGGCCGTCGCATCGACCGGATGCATCACGATGAAATCTGAAATCCGGTTGCGGAATATCCCGGCCCCGCCCCGAAACCGTCCCGCCTGCCATTTGAGTCCCAGATCGAGGTTGAGACTGGTTTCGGACACCAGTTCCGGATCGCCCGTCAGGAATCCGACCTGTGCGGTTCCCTTGAAGAATCGCTGCTGCAGCGTCGGAGCCTTGAAGGCGCGTCCCGCGTTGGCCGTGAGGCGCAGCGACCGCGAGAGGGCGAAAACCATCCCCAAATTTCCGCTGAAATCCCGATCGGACTTCCCGATCACCCGGGGGGCGAGCGTTCCCGGCGTGCCCTCGGCCCGGCTCCGGATCAGATCCGCCCGCGCCCCGGCATTCACCGTGATCCGTGAAAAGAGACGGTATTCATTCTCGAGATAAATACCCGCCCCGTTGCGGAACGATCTCGGCGTCGGCGGCGTCGAATCGGCCGGGGGATCCTTGATGATTCGGTTCTCGGCGTCCACCACGACCGGATCGGCAATACGGTCCGTATCATCGGATTCGTAAAACGATTCCACGCCCGTGATCAACAGATGGTTAGGTAAGAAGGAAAAACGGGACTGGATATGACCGCCGAATGTCCTCACACGCCGGTTGGCCTCCAGCAGGTTGTTTACGAAATAAGGGCCGCTGGGTACATGGGTTAGGCGGGCCCTGAAATGACGCCTCCCCTCTTCGTAATAGGCCTGTGCCTCGAGCACGGAAAGCAAACCGCCTCCACGGCAGGTGTATTTCGCGGAAAGACGATTCCGGTCATAGGCAAGGAATTTCGCCTCCGCGGCATAAGGATTGATGGGCATGCCGACATCGCGCATCCTGCCGATGTGGCCGTTCAGCGCGAGATCCTGCCCGTCCGAGATGGCATAAACCAGTTTGGAATCGAAGGCGGATCCGGAGAATCCGGTATTCGAGAGTGTGCCCTTCGGGGTGCGCACATCCGAAGCGTCGCGGTTGTTCAGGTTGAGCAGAAACCGCCACCGCCGCCAGTTCCCGTGAAGAGAGGCCGTCTGGGCGAGCTGCCGGTTCACCGAAGCGTATTGCATCCCCGCGCCGCCCCGGATCTCCCAGTCCAGCCGCGGCCGGGGCGGCTGTTTTGTGATGATGTTCACCACGCCGGCCACCGCATCCGAGCCGTACAGCACGGAAGCCGGGCCGCGGATCACCTCGACACGCGCAATCTGATCGACATCGAGCAGGGGGGCATGCTGGCCGTAGTCCCGGAGCACATCGAGCCGTTGGCCGTCGATGAGCACGAGATTGTGGCTCCCGAGACCACGGATAACGAACTTCTGGCTCCAGGGCCCCGAAGACACGGTGCCGATGCCCGCCTCGGCATCGAGTAAAGCCGAGAGATTGTCGGCGCCCGTCTGAAAGATGCGCCGTTCCGGGATAACCTGAACGGGCAGATGCGTCTCGAAGACGTCCTGTTCATACCGGCCGGCCGTCACGCTGATGACCGGCGCGTGATGCCGGACGCTGTCGGGACTGAAGGGTTCGGCGGTCGACAGCCTAGCGTGCAACAAAAGAAGGAGGATGAGAAGATTTCGGTGTGTCATGTCTGTCTCCTTTCCGTCAGGTCGCCCGGACCCTCCGGTTCAGATGAGTGGATGGTTGAATTGTCCTTGTCGCGGAACCGTCAACTATTCCTGATGATACCGCGTGACGAGAACCTAGAATCCGGAAAACCCGTCTTTCACGGCCGTCCTTCCGGATTGTCTTTCAGAATCACCGTAAAGGTGCTTCCCGCTCCCGGCCTGCTTTCCACGGTGATTTCGCCGCCGTATAATTTCGTGATTTTTTCGAGGATTGTCAACCCCAAACCGCTCCCCTCGATGTGACGCGTATTTTCATTCTTGATCCGGACGAATTCCTGGAAGAGGCGGGCGGCTTCCGCCTGGCTGATCCCGATGCCGGTGTCGCGGACGATGATACGGACTTCCGCTCCTTTCCGGTCCAAGCGGACATCCACCTTCCCGTCCTCCCGATTGTATTTCACGGCATTTGAGAAGAGATTGTTCAAAACCATGCGTATCTCGGCCGGATCGGCATGGATCAGAAAAGGCCGTTCGGTTTCGAGACGGATCCGGATGCCTTTACGCTCCGCCTCGGGCATGATCGTCTCGATGGACTCGTCCGCAAGCGCCGCCAGATCCGCGGCGCAGAGTTCCCGTTTCTTCTGGCCGGATTCGATCCGGGTCAGGTCGAGCAGATCCGCGATCAGCTTGCGCATCCCGCCGATCCGGACAAGACAGCGTGCGATCGCATCCTCATAGGCCGTCACCGATTCTCCCAGAATCCGGCTCCGGATCTGATCCAGATACCCTTCCACCGCGTTCAGGGGAGATTTGAGTTCGTGGCCGAGTACCGAGATGAACTGAAAACGCACCTGCCGTTTTTCTTCGGCCAGCCTGCGAACCTGCCTGGCGAGAATCAAACTGTGGGCCGCCTTGGCCACGGTTTTTTCGAGTTCCTTGGGTGTAAAGGGCTTGGCGATGAAATCGAACGCGCCCTGCTTGATGGCCGTGATCGCGATGTCGATCGAGGCATAGGCCGTGATCATGATCGTGACCATTTCGCTTTCCTCAACCCGGACCCGGTCGAGCACATCCAGTCCGCTCATGCCCGGCAGTTTATAATCCAGCATTAAAATATCCGGACGGTTTTCCCGGATTTTCTGGACGGCTTCCTCTCCCGTCTCAGCCAACTCCGTATCGAATTCGACCGCTTCCTCCAGTTCCGGAAGAGACAGGGTAAACCGCCGCAGCGCCTTCTGGATGGAAAGCCGCATGCCGGGTTCATCATCCACGACGAGAACGCGCAGTTTATCCACGGTCAGGACTCCCTGAGCAGTCTCTTGATTTCACGGACCAGCTGTTCCGGCCGGATCGGTTTGGCCAGGAACGCGTCCGCCTTGACCCAGGACCGTTCTTCTTCCGTCGCGGCATCGAATTCGAGACCGGTCTCGGCAGTCACGGCCGACGCGATCAGCACGGGCACATCCGGATATCGCTTCTTGATGTGATACGCCAGGGCGAATCCGCCGTCCATCTGTTCCATCATCAGATCGACCACGGCGAGATCGGGACGCATCCCGGCGAGAAGGGCCTCGGCCTGTTTCTCTCCCTCTGCGACAATCACCGCATATCCCGCGCCTTTCAGTGCGGTCTCGACCTGTGCCGCGAAATCGATGTCATCATCTACGACCAGAATGGTCTTCTTCTCATCCATTTCTGCAATTCCCCTTGATTGGGTTTTCAATTTCTTGACCTGATCTTATCCTCGACCTGCGTGATCTCCCTCACGCGGCCTCGTTTTGGGGGAGCCGGCCCCTCGCCGCCCGCCGTTCAACGGAAACATATCCATCTCATGACGTCATCATTGCCCGATCCCGCCTTGTCTTCTGGGAAGCGTCACCGTAAAGGTCGAACCGGTCTGCCCCTTTTCCGGATCGGTATTCGATTGCAAGCCGAGTTCTCCCTTATGCATCTTGACGATGCCGTAGGTGATGGCGAGTCCCAACCCCGTCCCCATGCCGATCTCTTTGGTCGTAAAAAAAGGTTCGAAAATTTTATCGCGCAGCTGTTCGGGAATCCCCATGCCTGTATCCGAGACACTGACTGTGACGCGTGTATCGTCCCCCGATATCCCGATCGTCATCTTCCCGCCGTCCGGCATGGCGGCTAGGCTGTTGCTGATAAAATTGACGATCACCTGCATCATCTGTTCTCGGTCGAGTTCCGCGATCGGATCCCCGAGATGGTTTTCGACGGACAGGGAGACGCCGTTCGGAAAGCGGATCGCCCGGATGCAGTCCTGGATCAATTCGGGAACGTGTACGGCGACATACTCAACCTTGTTCTGCCTGGCAAAATGCAACAACCCGGAGACAATTTTCTTGGCGCGGTCGGCATGATCCACGATCATCCGGACATCCTCCACGATTTCCGGATTGTCAATGACTTCGTCTTTCAGCAGATGCGCGTACATTAAAATCACGCCGAGGGGATTGTTTACTTCGTGTGCGATCCCGGCCGAGAGTTGCCCCATACTGGCCATCTTCTCGGAATGAATCAACGCCTGTCGGGTGTTGGCCAGTTGTTCGTTGGACTCGTTGAGCTCCCGGACCGTCCGGTGCAGCCGTTCGATGCTGTGTGGCAGACACATCTCGTTCTCGGCCAGACCGTTGCAGATCGCCACCGCATGATCCACACAGGTCGCGTATCCGCAGGCGCCGCAGTTGAGTTCGTCTTCGGGGTCTGACTTGCCCATCTGACCGAGTACCTCGCGGATGCGCCGGGCATCCGGCGGTGAAATCCTTTGATCATTGGGGATGTAGGTGCGGGAATAGTCCAGCGAACCGAAGCGGTCCAGTTCCGACCGCCAGCGTTCGGGATCGCGTTTCTCCGCGGTCTCCCGTGTATACTGACTGACGAGCGCACGGCGTCTGAAGGGGGGGTTCGGGGTCGTCATACCCGACCCCATGATGCACCCGTCGCAGCAGAGTACGTCGAGCAGGCGGGCGTCGACATCGCCTGCACTGAATTCCATCACGGCGTCGATGAATTTCTCCCGGCCGTTGGCCGAGATCACATCCCCCTGAAGCAAATTTTCCCGGATGCCCGCCGCCTCGAGCAGGCCGCGCCCGATGGGAAAGAGAGACCCCTTGCCGGAATGGGGAGGATCGAAATCCGCCAGCTCGACCCTTTCGGGAGTCAGATTCCGCTTCAGGAAAAGACGGCGCAGTTCATCGAAGGTCATCACCGCGTCGATCTCTCCATATACCTCTTCGCTCTCCGCCTCGATCTTCTTGGCGATGCACGGACCGATGAACACGACCTTCAGGCCGGATCCGGTCTCTTCATGAAGGATGCGTGCCATCGCGATCATGGGCGAGACCACGGGCGCGACATTCCGGATCAGCTCGGGATGATACCGTTTGATGAACCCGAACACCGCGGGACAGGCCGAAGAGATATAGCGTTTTGCCGGGGTGGCCGTCATCAGTTCGCGCATCTTGAGCGCCACCATGTCGGCCCCGAATCCGACCTCGTGGACACTCTGAAATCCGAGCGCCTTCACCATGCCGACGAGCTGCGGATGCGTCATCTCCGAGAATTCGGCCGAGAAACTGGGGGCCAGCATGGCGGCCGCCGGATATCCTTTTTCGAGAAGCGCCTCGATTTCGGGGATGGCGTCGCGCACCCGCTTGGCCTTCTGGCTGCAGACACGCACGCAGTTCCCACAGCCGATGCATCGTTCGGCGATGACTTCCGCCTGGCCTTCCGCGATGCGGATGGCCTTGGCCGGACATTCCCGCACGCAGGTATAGCATACACGGCATCGGTCTTTGATCGTGGTTACGAACGGTTCCGCCTGATTGGGAGCCGTATTCCGGAGCTTGTCATTCCCATTCTTCATCATTTCAACAGGATACGTATCATTTTCCCGCACATCGTTTTCAATCGGTTCCTCCGGGCGTACAAACACCGCCTCTTATTTTTGTCAGATCATCACGTCCCGTGTCACATAACGGGTGTGCAGCAGTTTATGGCTCCGTTCCCCGAGCGGCTCACCCAGAAATTCCTCATAGATTTTCTGTATCTGCTTGTTCCTGTGCGACACCCGGTTTGCCGCGCCCGTATCGATGGCGTACAGGCTCTTCATCCGGGCACGGATGGCGTTCGGATCGCTGGAAACGGGCTGTCCGCCTCCGGCGATGCATCCGCCGGGACAGGTCATGACTTCCATGAAATGAAGGTCCTTCCGCCCGGCCCGGATCTGGTCGAGGAGTTTGCGCGCGTTGGCGAGTCCGCTGGCGACGGCCAGGCCGAGTTCAAGCCCGCCGATGGTGATCGTCGCCTCCTTGATCCCGTCCAGGCCGCGCAGGGATTTGATCACGGGGTCGGCCATCTCCTCTCCGGTGAGCAGGTAGTGGGCGCTGCGTGCGGCCGCCTCCATCACGCCGCCGCTGACGCCGAACAGTTTGCCGGCCGAACTGCGTTCGCCGAAAGGTGTATCCGCCGGCTCGGGCGGCAGGGAGTTGAGATCGAGTCCGCGCATGCGGATCAGCCGGGCCGCCTCGCGCGTGGTGAGCACGGCGTCCACATCGGCCAGACCGCCGGAGGAGAGTTCGGGGCGCTCGGCCTCGAATTTCTTCGCGGTACAGGGCATGATCGAAACGCTGTACATCCGGGCGGGATCGATGCCCTCCCGTTCGGCGAAATAACTTTTTGCGATTGCGCCCAGCATCTGCTGCGGACTCTTGCAGGACGAGACATGGCCGATCAATTCGGGATAGAACTGTTCGACGAACTTGATCCATCCGGGAGAACAGGAAGTCAAAAGCGGCAACGGGCCGCCCTCACGGATCCGTTTGACCAGTTCGCTGCCCTCCTCCATGATCGTCAGATCCGCCGAGAAAGAGGTGTCGAAAACACGGTCGAATCCCAGTCTGCGAAGGGCCGTGGTCATGGCCCCGATCATGTCCGTGCCCGGTTTGATTCCGAATTCCTCGCCCAGCGTGACCGAGACGCTCGGCGCGTGCTGGACCACGACAAATTTCCCGGGATCATTGAGCGCGTCGATCACGTCCTTGAGCGCGCTCTGCTCTCTCAGGGCGCCGGTCGGACAGACCGTGACACACTGGCCGCAATTGATGCAGCTGGAGACATTCAAACCCTCATCGAATGCGGGACCGACACGGGCGCGGCTGCCCCGTCCGATGAAGTCGATCGCGCTGACGCCCTGGATCTCCTCGCAGACACGGACACACTTGCCGCAGAGGATGCATTTGGCCGGATCCCGGATCAGCGAGGGGCTGGAAGAATCGATCTGGTGCATGCTCTTTTTGCCCGCGTAGCGGCGCTGCCGGACGCCCAGTTCCTCGGCCAGATTCTGGAGATCACAGTCTCCGTTGCGGACGCAGTACAGGCAATCATCCGGATGATCGGCCAGGAGGAGTTCCACGATGGTCTTGCGCGCGCGAACGGCCCGGGGGGAATGGGTCTGAATCCGCATGCCGTCCTGTACTGGATAGGCGCAGCTGGGCACCAGCCCGGGGAGGCCCTCGACTTCGACCACGCACATCCGGCATGCACCGGAGGGAAACAGCCCCTCGAGATGACACAGCGTCGGCACCTTGATCCCGTTCCGTTTTAGGACGGAGAGGATCGTATCGCCGGATTTCGCCTCGATATTGCGGTTATTGACACTCAGTTTCACCATGATTGCCTCACGTTTACTCGCTCATTGGCTTGCTGACACGCATACACGGCAAGCGGCGCGATGTGAGCGGCAAGAGTTGACCCATCGCCCGTCACGCCACCATAAATCTTGAATCTTGAATTTTCCATTGCGTTCGGCCCATTGCCAACCGGATACCTTCCTGCCGCCCCTTATCTCTCACCACTCGGCGTTTTCGGATGCGCAATCCTCTCAATCAATGCAAAACCCTTTCAGGACACGTTCACCGCCCCAAACCGGCACACATCCACGCAGGCGCCGCATCCGATGCACTTGTCCGGGAGTATATAATGCGGCGCCTTGGGCTTTCCGAGTATCGCCTCAGCGGGACATTGCTTCGCGCACAGGGTGCACCCCCGGCATTGATCTTCATCGATGAGATAGGTTAACAGTTCGGGACAGGCGCCTGCCGGACACCGGCGCTCATAGATGTGCGCCTCATATTCATCCCTGAACCAGCGCAGCGTGCTGAGGACCGGATTCGGCGCAGACTTCCCGAGCCCGCACAGGCTGGTATCCTGGATCACCGAAGCCAGGCGGGCCAGGTACATCACGCCCTTGAACCGTTCGAGTGCATCCACCCCGTTCTCGTTGCGCCTCCCCCGCGTGATCCGTTCGAGGATTTCGAGCATCCGGCGCGTGCCCTCCCGGCAGGGAATGCACTTGCCGCAGCTTTCGCGCTGGATGAAATCCATGAAATATTTGGCGATGTCGACCATGCAGGTCGTCTCGTCCATCACCACCAGCCCGCCGGACCCCATCATCGCGCCGATCCGTTTGAGGGATTCATAGTCGATCTGAATGTCGAGATGGGCTTCCGGGATGCAGCCGCCCGAAGGCCCGCCGATCTGTACGGCCTTGTAGGCCCTGTTTTCCGGGATGCCGCCGCCGATGTCGAAGACGATCTGCCTCAGTGTGGTGCCCATGGCCACCTCGACCAGGCCGGTGTACCGGATTTTTCCGGAGAGTGCAAACACCTTCGTGCCCTTGCTCGTCTCCGTGCCGATGACGGAAAACCAGTCCGCGCCCCGGTCGAGGATATCCGGCACATTGGCCAGCGTCTCGACATTGCTGACTGCCGTCGGTTTGCCGAAGAGCCCGCTCTCGGACGGGAAGGGCGGTTTGGGGCGCGGCATCCCCCGCCGTCCCTCGATGGAATGGATCAGCGCCGTCTCTTCGCCGCACACGAAGGCGCCGGCCCCCTTCTTGATCACGATTTCTAGGTCGTTTCCGGAACCGAACAGGTTCTTTCCCAAAAACCCGGCCGACCTGGCCTGTGCGATGGCCTCGTCCAGCCGGGAGATCGCGAGCGGATATTCGGCCCGTATGTAGATATACGCTCGGGTCGCGCCCATGGCATAGGCCGCGATGGCCATCCCCTCAATCAGCCGGTGCGGATCGCCTTCGATCACGGCCCGGTCCATGAACGCGCCCGGATCGCCTTCATCCGCATTGCAGATCAGATACCGCTGATCGGCCGGCTTTTGCAGGGCCAGTTTCCACTTGAGCCCCGCGGGAAAACCGCCACCGCCCCGCCCCCGGAGACCGCTCTTCTCGATCTGTTCACACACCTCCGAAGGCGTGTAACGGCTCAGGGTTTCGGCCAGCGCGCGATACCCCCCGTGTGCGACATACTCCTCCAGATCCCTGGGATTGATCAGGCCGCAGCGGACCAGCACGCGTCTTGTCTGCGGCGCGAAGAACGGATGTTCATCGAGATAGGGAATGTCGTCCCAGGACGCGGCTTTGGGGTTCCGGTGCTGTCCGATCACCCGTTCGGAGGGAACCTTCCCGGCAAACACGCCGTCCAGCAAGTCCGCCACCCGGTCCTCCGTGATCTGACGGAACGAAAGCCTGTTTTTGCCGGACAGCTGAATATCGACGAGCGGTTCCTCGACGCAGATTCCGATGCATCCGACTTCCACCACATCGGCTTCGACGCGCCTCTCCGTCAGATAACGCAGGATGGCTTTCAGGGTCCTGCCCGCGCCGGCTCCCAGGCCGCACGTTCCCGTGCCCACGAAAAGAACGGGACGGACGATTTCCTCGCGCCGTTTCCTCGCCAGCCAGATCTCCCGGGTCAGGGATGATTCGCCGAATTCCTTCACATGCCTTTCAACAAAATAATCCACGGGATCGCCGATCATCGCTTTTTTCACCATGAGTTTCTTTTCTGTTAATGTTTCAGCCATGGATCGCCTCTGCCCCCTGTTTGCGGTATGTCCTCAGAATCTCTTTGATCTTCTCGGGCGTCACGCCGGCGTGGAATTCGCCGTTGACGGCGATCACGGGCGCGAGACCGCATGCGCCGATGCAGGCCACCACCTCGATGCTGAAGAGACCATCCCGGGTGGTCTGGCCGGGCCGGATCTTCAGTTCGCGCGTCAGCGTCTCAAGGACTTTGGCGGAACCTTTCACGTGGCAGGCCGTGCCGCGGCAGACCTGGATGTGATACCGGCCGACGGCTTCAAACCGGAACTGGTTATAGAATGTCGCCACGCCGTAAATCTTGCTTGCCGGCAGATTGAGATGCCGGCCGATTAATTTCAGGGCGTCCCTGGATAAATAGCCCTCCCGGTCCTGCACTTCCTGAAGCAGGGGAATCAGGGAATCCCGGCCTTCGCCGACGTATTTATCCAGAATCGTCTGTACCGATGGATTCATGCGTATTTCCTTTCATAAAAGCTCCGCACTCAGGTTTGTCTCGCAAAATAGGCGATTTTTTCCAGAGACAGGATCACGTCTCGATTCTCGATGTAGATCCCCTCCGGCAGCTTCAGCCGGATGGGTGCGTAATTCAGGATGCCGCGGACCCCCGCATTGACCAGACGGTCGGCCACATCCTGCGCCGCAAAACCGGGAACGCTGATAATCGCGACACGGATCTTCAGGGAGGGAACGACTCGTGCAATCTCTTCTACCGGATAGGAACGGCAGCCGTGAATCACCCGGTTCACCTTGTCCGGGTCCTTGTCGAACAACGCGGCGATGGCGAGCCTGGGGCGCCTTCCCTGAAAATAGTGGAGAATACCGCGGCCGATGTCCCCCACACCCACGAGGGCCACGGATTCCGGTTCGGGAGGATCGATCATCTCACCCAGCGCACGGAGGAGCGCCTGCCGGTCATATCCGGTGATCGGCGAACCGGAATATCCGATCGCCATCACATCACGTCGGACCTGCGGCGCGGAGACACCCGCCAGCACGGCCATTTCATGGGAATAGATCTGACCCGACCGCGCCTCTCCGTCCATCAGCAGGCTCCTGCGGTACAGAATCAGCCGTTCGATCACTTTGGGATTGATCACCTTCCCACCCACTTATCGTTACATTAATAACGCTGTTATTTTTGTAACATTAATATAATAACAATCGGGTGGGATGTCAAGGATTTTGTTCTTTATTTCACAAAAAATCGATGTGGACGGCTTCCCGGAGGTTGAGACGGGTATCCCGAACGGTTCGGAATATTTTGAAAATGGGTCGATGTGGATAATCGGGAAACAGAAACGATATGCCTGTCTTGTCACGCGTCACGTGCCCCACCCCGTATTCGGTGAGTCGGAGGATCACCGGCGCGGTTTTTTCGTGAGTGCATTGACGAAATAAATGACGTTTTCCAGCTCCATCTGGAGATACACGTTGTTGATCACCACCTCGTCCGGGGCTTTGAGCCGGATCGGGGCAAAATTGAGAATCCCCCGAATACCGGCCGCAACCATGGTATCGCATACCGGCTGGGCCGCCGAGTCCGGCACGGCGATGATGCCGATCTGAATCCGGTTCCGGGAGACGAAATCCTTCATCGCATCCAGCGGCAGAATGGGCAACGCATCGATCCGCCCCTGTTTCGACGGGTCATCGTCGAATCCGGCCACGATCTGGATTCGTTCCGGCTCGAACCCCGTATATCGGATCAGGGCACGCCCGATATTGCCGCAGCCCGACACGATCACCTTCTGGATTTTGTCTTTTCCGAGTATCGCCTGCAGTTCATCCAGCAGGCCGTTGATCTGATATCCGCCCCGTTTGTTGCCGGAGATCCCGTACAGGGAAAAATCCTTGCGCACCTGGGCCGATGTGACGCCGACCGCCTCGGCGAGCGTATCGGAAAAGACCTTGACCATGCCCAGTTCCTGAAATCGGATCAGCGCCTTCCTGTATTGGGAAAACCGGGAGATGATTTTCTTGTTGACGACCATGGGAACCCCGGGGATGATCCATCGGAAACCGGAAGAATATACGCAGTTTGACGGGAAATCGCAACCGAATTTGTGAATGAATTCACTTTATTCCGGATTGGACACGAGTCCCTCGAGTACGCAGTACGGGACGGCGGAAGAAACGATGAGATCCGCTCCATGATCCAGGGGTTTTCCAGGATATTCACATATTAATGGATAAAACAAACGATCACCGGCAAAGCCGGTGGTCGTTTATTGTGTTTCAAGAATCCTGTCTGCTCCGATCACGGCAAACATGAAGTAGCAGGGAGCGGTAATAATGTATTCTCTTTCCTGCCACAGGAAGGGCCATTCTTTGTCTTCGGCAAGGTCCGGGTGCACCAGATTGACTGCGGCCCAGAAAGTGCCGCCGGGAATGTAACTCCAGTCCGCCCGGTTGGTACCGTAAGCAATTGTGGGAGAATTGATCCCGACACCCGAAACCAGGCTGTTGGTGGTGTTACCCGGACGGCACCCGAGCAGATAGTTGATTATTCTGAACATATTTTCTGCAGGGTAAAGTTCCGGCCAGAATTTATGCAAATAATATGATCGGTATGCAATATATTCCGCATGACCCAGGGTTGATCCGAACGGTGACTGGGACAGCATGTCGTCAAGCAACGGTTTATTGGCGACTGCCGCAGCATGGACAGAATCTTCGAATGCCCGGCAGTCGATATGCGCAAGCACGCGTCCCAGAGATCCGCCTGCACTCATAAAACTTTTACTCACATCAGAACTCATTTGACAGAGTTCCGTTTTGTATTCTTCTTTCCCGGTGGAAATCACCAATTCGATCAAAGTTTCTATTTTTTGATGTCGTCTCCAGGGATCGCGTCGCCCGGTTTCGGCATCTTTGTTCTTTTGCCAGACATCCTCTGCAACTTCAATACATTCTTTCGCCAGTTCAGGATCGTACTCTTTCAACACCCGGGAGGCCACTGCAAGGGCGGCCGCTCCGATCAGTTTACGATTCGGATTCGTTTCCATAAAAACCAGACGGTCATCCAGATCCGGAACCACCACTTCAATTTCTGCATGGCTCATCCCTGGATCAAAGACGTCGGAGTTCCGGTTGGCGACTTTCTTAAACCACAGCTCATCGATCTGTGCAGCTTTTTTAAGACCTTCTTTGTCGTCACACACTTTGTTATCCGTATGAGACATGGCATCGCCGAGATGTACATACTGTCGTAATGTCGGCGCGATGATTCCCCGGTAGAATTGCCCCATGGATCGGTATCCGGAGAGGATGGCCAAGACCCCGTGTTCTACCTGCTGGAGGATATCCGGTTTTCCGTCCGGCTGATGAATTTCAACATGACGATTTTCCTGGTCGATATAGGTAATGTCATCGTCGATACCGAACTCCTCATAGATCATGGCCAAGGCGGTCACAGTCTGTGCCTGGGATTCCACCCTCAAATCATAATCACCTGCGTCATGCCATCCTCCAACATTCAAACCCGGCACATGCTCCAGAGGCTGATATTTGCAAAGGGTGAAAGATTCATTCTCATTGTTATATCCATCAAAATGACGGACATTTAACGGTGCCATCAACGCATCATCCATATGGCAGAGACCATGCCAGACCCTGTATTTCTGGTTGACCCGCATGTGACACATCTGAACCGGCAAAAAATATTCGAGTGTCGGCTGCCACACATTTTTCTTATAAACATCTTTGTTGATCGCAAACAGATCGGACATCAAATCACCGTACCGGATCTGGTACATGCCTTCTTCCTTGATCCCGGAAAAATCAAGCGTGGCGTATTGATAACGCAGATAGCGGCCCCAGATTTCCGGTATTTCCTCCTTAACCGGCTTTCTGCGCCCATCACTTTCCAGTTTGAGGATGGACACCGGCAACAAAGATTTATCATGCTTGTCAAGTTCTACGAAAACCGTTTTCTCTTGATCGGGATGATAACCCACCTGGCTGATATGTATAACCGGCGGGTCGATCCAGCCGGGAATGACATTCGGTGAAATTTTCCACTGAACAGCGCCTTTGGTCGCTCCGGCCGGAATGAGCGAGCGGACCACGAACCAGCCGTTGTTATGCTTAAAACTGCCGTCCAGCAATTGCAGTTTGGCATTCTTACTTTCAATGACCATGCGCATTTTATCGGATTCCGGAGCAACGACCAGCTTTTTACCGGCTGCGAACGGTACCTGTTCGGCTTCATGGGTTTCATTAAAGTAAGCAGGACCATGTGCCTGACGGGGGAATATACCGGCGCTGTCATCCATAAAGTAGGTTTTGCCATACAGATCACCGGGAAACAGCTCCAGAATATAACCTACCCGGTTCAGCCATTCTTCAGGGATCGGTTTTTCAAGATCCACTGTAATGGTAAAGGTCTTGCCTTCCGCTTTTACCTTGACTTCGTAATTGATCTCCAGATCAGGATAAATGATGGGATTGAAACTCTGACGATGTCTGCTTTTGTTCGGGTAGCTGCAGGGCAGACGGATCATATTGTTTTCTTTGTCAACCACTTTTCCTTCCAGGTCGATCGCCTGCGGACTGACGCCACGGGCATCATATCCGACTCCCAGCTTGGGGAGCGGCTGCCACTGTCCGGGGGAAGGACTCAAACGCAGTTCCCCATTGGTGGCCACGCGATTTCCATGCATGATAATTTCCACGCCGCTTTGATGACCCTCTGCAAATGTGTTATTGTAAACCAGCACATTCAGACCGGGCATTTCAAAATAGCCGCCTTCACCGATAGTAAGTTCATGGGTGCCGGCATACAGTTCACTTCTTACCACAGAAGGAATAATCAGCAAAAATGTGAACAGATACACGATGTGTAAGTTTCTTCTAATCTTCAAGGTTCTGTCTCCTTTCAAAATATCCAGAATTCTTTGTTAAAAAGAAAATATCGAATTCTCGAGACGAAAGCAACCCCTTTAGGTGATTTTTTTGTCGATGAGCACGGGCTGAATCTCTCCCCGGACAATACATGACGATCCAGTTTCTCTCAAGTCCGTTGCGGCCCGATCCGTTGGCCCGTCGCTTCGTCTTCAGCCATCCTTCTGTTGATCGCCGCGATAAAGATTCTCACGACATCGATCTCGTTCGTGCGCATCGTTCTTCCCCGGCTCTGGCCATCTCCGGGCGTCACACGCGCCTTGATGTGCCGTGCGGACGCTCATGGGATGCTTCCAATATTCTCCTGAGGCTCCTTCCTTCTTCCTTCAGATCCGCTGTAAAAGGAGACAATCCGTCCTCAAACCAGAGGAACCAGGCCCGTAAAACATTCTCCGCCCGGCTCATGCAATGCATGGGCGGCCGGGATCCTCCGAATGGGCGCACAAATCCGCGTGAGGAGCCTCTTTTTTATTTCCTGCCGTAACGGACTTCTACGGGAATCGGAATGGTCTGGGGTTCGGTCATCGCGGGAGTCACGTAAAGCAAATCGAGCCCGTAATCCTGACCGCGCTGAAAGTATTCGAGCCGGATCGGATAAAACCCTTTTCTCAGGGGAACGATATAGGATTGCACATCTCCTCTGCCGTGCAGACCGTCATGGTCGATCAACCGTTTCCCGCCGACATACAATCTCGAACCGTCATCGGAATCGAGGACAAATACATGATATCCCGAATCCAGGATCTCGATATACCCCTCGATCACGCAGGCGTAGTCTTCCCGTCGCGGGAACCTGCGCAGATCAAAATCGGCGTCCACGAATCCATCCGATACCGGGCGCATCGCGTCGAAGTCGGGAAGACGTTCCCATTCCCCTTCATAGTATGAATGAGTCCAGTCTAAAAAGGTCTTTTATTCTTCAACACTAATGTTTTTTGAGCACACAATAATACTTGCTTAAAA
>DSAP01000142.1 GCA_011046415.1 bacterium
CGATTTCAGGAGGCTTGGATGCAAAATCCTTTTGACGTGATTCCCGCGGAGATTTACGACGTGGTCCAGGAGTCGCCGCTGATCCGGACGCTGCGCCTCCGCCCCGAGAAGCCCATCCGCTTCCAAACCGGCCAGTTCATGGAACTCACGCTCCCGGGCATCGGGGAGGCTCCCTTCACGCCCTCCACGTCCCACTTCGTGACGGATGTGATGGACATCACCATCATGAAGACCGGATTCATGACCGAATACGTCCACAAGGCCAAAGCCGGAGACCGGGTGGGGCTGCGCGGGCCGTTCGGATCCTGTTATCCCCTCGAGAAATTCGAAGGCAAAGACCTCCTGATCCTCGGCGGGGGGTGCGGGCTGGCGCCGCTGCGATCCCTGTTCCTCACCCTGCTCGACGAAGTGGACAAATACAAATCCATCACGTTTCTGGCGGGCGCGAAATCCCCGAAAGACTGCGTGTATAAAGAAGCCGTCCCCGGATGGAAGAAACATCCCAGGGTCACGTTCAGACGCGCGGTGGATGTCGTGCCCGAGGGAGAAACATGGGACGAGGAGGTGGGTGTCGTCACCGTCCTTCTCAAGAATTTGAAAGGGAATCCCGGAGACAATCCCGCCGTGGTCTGCGGCCCGCCGGTCATGATGAAGTACGGCACGTTCGACCTCCTCAAGATGGGATACCGGGAGGAGAATATCTACCTGTCCATGGAAAAGAAGATGTACTGCGGACACGGCCAGTGCCGGCACTGCGTGATGGGTTCCTATTACGCCTGCAAGGACGGGCCCGTGTTTCCCTACGCGCAAATCAAGGATGAGGAGGCGATCTGGGAATGAAACGACTGGTGATCGACATCCCCGCCCTCGCGGCCTCCGGCACGCCGGCCGACGCCATCCGGTGCGAGTACCTGTTTCACCGGAAGAACGCGGGGCCGAATTCGGTGATCGAGGTGGCTGAATTCGCCTCCTATTGCCGGCAGTGCCGGGACGCATTCTGCGTGGCCGCCTGCCCCAAAGAGGCGCTCGAACGACAGGAATCCGGATTGATCAAACGATACAACATGCGCTGCGTGGGGTGCAAGAGCTGCGTGCTGGCCTGTCCCTTCGGCACGATTTTCCCCGAAGTCATCAATTACATCACCGCCCATTGCGATCTGTGCCTGAATCAGCTTTCCGGCGACCCCGATTATCTGCCCCTGTGTGTCCGGACCGCGCCGGAGGGCACGTTCACCATGCAGGAGATCGCGGCCGAAGATCCGGGAAACCACCTGTATTTCGTCGGCGACCATCTCGCGGTCAAAAGCCCCGGCTGGCGGCAGAAGGAGGGGAAGGCATGATCGGGATGAAACTCCTTTCCCTGGCCGGATTTATGGCCGGCGCGGCGATTCTCGGACTGGTTGCCGGGTGGGTCGACCGGAAGGTCTCCGCGCGCGTCCAGTATCGCGTCGGACCGCCGTTCTTTCAGAATTTCAACGATTTCTTCAAGCTACTCGGCAAGGAGACGATCCTCGTGAGAGACGGCGTGAACTGGCTGTTCGTCGCCGCGCCGCTCGCCGCGTTCGGCATGCTCTCCCTGCTCACCGCGATGATCGGGACGGCACTCCTTTTCAACCGGGGTTTCGGCGGCGACCTGATCGTGGTGATGTATCTCATGATGATCTATTCCGTGGCGCTCGTGATCGGCGGCGCGTCCACCGGCAACGTATATGCATCCGTCGGCGCGGGGAGGGAGATCAAACTGCTGCTCGGCGACGAGCTGGTGTTCATCCTCGTCTGCCTCGTGCCGGTCATCCAATCCGGATACGCGCTGCGGCTGGAGGCGATCCTCGCCGCGCAGGCCGCGAACGGTCCCGTGATCCTGTCGCCGTCCGGTTTCATCGCGTTCGTGCTCGGACTCCTGTGCATCCAGGCGAAGATTGCGCTGCCCCCGTTTCACATTCCCGAGGCCGAAACCGAGATCGTGGAGGGGCCGCTCATGGAGTACGGCGGCCCGCTGCTCGCCTTCTGGAAGCTCAACCATCACATGATGTACGCGGTCTATCCGCTGCTTCTCGTGCTCCTCTTCTTCGGAGGATTCCGCCTCGAGGGCCTCGGCATCCTGTGGGCCGTGCTGAAATATCTCGGGATCGTCGTCCTGATGATCCTCATCAAGAACACCAATCCGCGGGTGCGGATCGACACGGCGCTCCGGTTTTTCTGGAAGATTGCCGCCCCGCTCGGAATACTCGCCATGATCCTGGCCGTTCTGGGAGTCTGACAAGGGACATGCGTATCCGGTTAAGAAAAATAATTGAGCCGTTCAATCTATTGATCAGAACGGAAAATTATCTATTCGAATCATTGTTGACTTCGATTTGTGTTTGCCACTTTTTTCAGAAAAAAGTGGCGCAAAAAACTGCGGCTGACGAAAAATCTCCTGAAAATGACGGTTCGTTCATTGAAGGAATTGAACTCGTCCCGATAAATCGGGACTCAGACAGCAATTCCTTCCCGATCCCGCATTGCGGGATCGGACATGAACGCCCCGTCATTTTCCGGGTCGGAGATTTTTCGAATGCCGCGAACAAATTAGCGTCTTTTTGGCCTTTTTGCAGCCAGTGGAATTTTGATATTTCAAAGCTTAGACTGAGGGGTGGGCATTGTTCCGTCGAAGGCGGAACGGCAAAGGGAGGTGGATGGGTAGACATGTTCTTGAGCAACTGTTTTGGGAAGCTTTCTCAGAGCTGGGCGTGCAAAAAGGCCATGTTTCTTTTGGTACTTTTCTTTGCGCCAAAGAAAAGTATGGAACCTTCATGGGCACGGCTTGAAAGGATTGTTTGACACTGATCCGGTCGAATAATTTTAATCGGAGATTCATGATATGGGATGGTACAACAAACGTTTGGCCAAATCGATCTGGGTGTTTCACGTGAGCGCGTCGCCGTGCAACAATTGCGACATCGAGATCCTGGACCTGCTCACGCCGAAATACGACATCGAACGGTTCGGCATCAGACTCGTCGGATCCGTCCGGCATGCCGACGTCCTGTTGCTTTCCGGGGTGATCAATCAAAAGGTCGCCCCGAAAGTCCGGAAACTGTATGAACAGGCGCCCAGGCCGATCTTCGTGGTCGGCATCGGCACCTGTCCCTCCGGGGGCTGCTGCTTCAACGACAGCTACAACCTCACGCCGAAACGGGAAGACATCATCCCCATCGACCTGTATATCCCCGGATGTCCCCCGAAACCCGAGGCCATGATCGCGGGGGTCGCCAAACTGGTGGAGGTCCTGAATGGATAGAAGCGACCGCACGGATGCCTTCCTCCAGGCATGCGGAAACAAACTCTCCGATGTGATTCGCAAACGGAAGCGGCTCTATTTCGTGGTGAGGGACGAAGACCTGCGTGAAATCGTCCGGTATCTTTTCCTCGATATGGGGTGCCGGCTCTCCACCGCGACCGCGACGGAGGTGTATGACGCGATCGAGGTCCTGTACCAGTTTTCACACGATCCGAGCGGATGTTATTTCTGTCCCCGCGTCCGCATGACCGACAAGGAGAATCCCGTCATGCATTCCATCACCCCGGTCGTCCCGGGCGCGGAGTGGATCGAGCGGGAGATGTTCGATTTCTGGGGTGTGACGTTCCGGGACCATCCCCGGCCGGAACGGCTGCTCGCGAAGGATCATCCCAATCATCTCGACAAACCGCTCCGGTTCGGGAGGGTGTCATGAAGCTGAGTGAAAACGCGAACCAGATCCCGGTCGGACCGTTTCATCCCCTGCTCGAGGAAGCCGAATACTTCAACCTGACCGTGGAAGGGGAGACCGTGGTCGATATCGACATGGATATCGGCTGGATGCACCGCGGCCACGAATTCATCTCCGAACAGAAGACGTTCACCCAGTCCATCTTCCTCGTCGAGCGGATCTGCGGGATCTGTTCCACCTCTCATCCTCTGGCCTGCGTGCACGCGGTCGAGGACGTGGACAACCTCGAGATTCCGGAACGGGCGGCCTACATCCGCACGCTCATCGGCGAGCTCGAACGGATTCACAGCCATCTGTTGTGGCTCGGCCTGGCCGGCCATTTCATCGGATACGACACCCTCTGGATGTGGGCGTGGAAATACCGGGAGCCCGTGCTCCAGATGTTCGAGGTGATCAGCGGCAACCGCAACCATTACGGCATGATGCGCGTCGGCGGCGTGGCGCGGGATGTCGATCCGGATCGGGTGAAAGCGCTGGACAACATCCTCGACACGGTCGATTCCAAAGTCCACATGATCGTCAAGGCCGCGATGGACGACCCGGTGCTCAAATCCAGGCTGGTGGGCGTGGGCGTCCTTTCACGTGAGGACGCGGTCGCCATGTGCGCGGTCGGGCCGACTTCCCGCGCCTCGGGCGTTCCCTGGGATGTCCGCAAAGACGAACCCGGCGACGCCTACGGGATGGTCGACTTCGATGTGATCGTCCAAAACGGCGGCGGCGTGTGGGATAAGCTGGTGGTCCGGCTGCTCGAAATCCTGGAATCCACCAGAATCTGCCGGCAGTGTCTCGAGAAACTGAAGACGGTGAAGGGTCCCATCCTCAACGACGTGAAGGAAATATCCGCCGGAGAAGGCATCGGACGCTACGAGGCGCCGCGGGGCGAGGTGTTCCACTACGTCCGGACCGACGGATCCAACCGCGCCATCCGGCACAAGGTCCGCGCGCCCAGTTATGTCAACATCCCGACTTTCTCGGCTTCCTGCAAGGGTATCCCGATCGCGGACGCGCTGATCACGCTGGCGGCGGTCGATCCCTGTTACTGCTGCACCGAGCGGGCGCTGCGCGTGAAGGGCGAGGATGCGGGCACGATCGATTTCCTCACCCTTTCCCGCGAGAAGACCGAGCGAATCAGGAGGGAAATCCATGGCTGATCCCATGCTGCTCATGCTCATCTATGCGCCTCTGCTTGCCGGGGCGCTGAATCTGTTTTTCCCCCGCGTCCTGCAGAAAATTCTCGCCGGGCTCTGCCTGGGGCTCTGCGGTTATCTCGCGGCCGTCCTGTTTTCCGGCGGGGTCGTCCCCTTTCCGGGCGATTCCGCCCCGGTTCCGCTTCGCTATTTCGGCCTGGACCGGCTTTCCCTCTTCGCCCTGGTCGCCGTGCAGGCTCTCGCGCTGATCATCTTCCTGTTCACGCTTCGGGGAGTCGATTCCGAAATCGAGAAATCCTTTTTCGTCCTTTATCCTCTGACGCTGGGATTCACGAACGGCACCCTCCTGTCCGACAATGCCGTGGCGCTGATGATTTTCTGGGGACTCTCCGGCCTGATGCTCTATCTCTTCAATCTGCTCGGCCGGGGCGCGGGGGCACCCGAATCGGCCAAAAAGACATTCATCCTCGTCGGCGGGAGCGACGCCTTCCTCATCCTCGGGCTGGTGCTGATGGGGGTCTCGCTGCCCGCGGCCGGCTGGTCGCTCCACCTCATGCGGTTTCCGCTCGCCGGATTCGCGAACATCCTGGCGTTCGTCTGCCTCGCAATCGCGGCGCTGGCCAAGGCGGGCGGATTCCCCCTGCATACCTGGGTGCCTCCTTTCGCGAAGGAGGCGCCCGTCGAGGCCGTCGCCTTCATGCCCGCGTCCCTGGACAAGATCCTCGGCATCTATCTCCTGGCACGGATGGTGACCTCCCTGTTCGCGGTGACGACGGCGGTTCATCTGGTGCTGATCACCCTGGGCACGGTCACCGTGATCACGGCGGTCATGATGGCGCTGATCCAGCACAACGGCCGCAGGCTGCTCGGGTATCACGCCGTGAGTCAGGTCGGATACATGATCATGGGCGTGGGCAGCGGATCTGCGCTCGCCTTCGCGGGCGGACTGTTCCACCTGTTGAACAATGCAATCTACAAATCTTCCCTCTTCCTTACCCTCGGATCGGTCGAGAAGAAAACCGGATCCCATGAACTCGATGATCTGGGCGGACTGGGCGCCTTGATGCCTGTGACTAGTCTCGCGGGACTGATCAGCGCACTCTCCATCTCGGGCATTCCGCCCTTCAACGGATTTTTCTCCAAATGGATGATCTATCAGGGGCTTCTCGAGAAGGCCAGGGATGCGTCCCGGCCCGAGGCCATCTGGCTGTTGATCTGCCTGGTTCTGGCCGTGTTCGGCAGCGCGCTGACGCTCGCCAGTTTCCTCAAATTCCTGCACGCGGTTTTCCTCGGAAAACGTCCCAAAGTACATGACGGAGTCACCGAGGCGCCGGTCAACCAGCGGATTTCCACGGCGATTCTCTCCCTCCTCTGTATCGTATTCGGCCTCTTCGCGATCCACATCCCGCTCCGGGAATTTATCCTGCCCATCCTCCATGAAAACGGGATGGCGGTTCCGGCCTATCCCGGCGTGTACAAGGCGGGACTGGTGCTGGTCATGATGGCCGCCGCGTTCGCGCTCGCTCTTCTCGTCTATCTCCTGACCCGGCGCAAGGTCCGTTACGACGACGTCTATCTCGGCGGGATGGATGCGCTCGAGAAATTCCGCGTCTCGGGCACGGCGTTTTACCGGGAGATCCGGGACATGGAGCCGCTTCGGTTCCTCTATGATCAGGCCGAGAAACACCGGTTCGATCTCAAGGAAATCCTGACCGGCGGGACCCTGCGGCTCTCCGGCCTGTTCCAGAAGGTCCATCCGGGGTTTTTGTCCCTCTATCTGCTGTTTATCGTGCTGGGGATGCTGGTGTTTCTTTTGATCAAATGAGAGAAGATCGCAGATCGCGGTTTGGATACCGATTCGCTTCCCCTCGCCGAACCCCGATCAGCGGACACCGATAGGGAGGATTTTATGCCTGTCGAAACATGGCTCTATTTCATACTCGGGTTCATGATCGTGGGATCGGTCATCGCGCTCGAAATCCGGGACATCCTGTCGTCCGTCGTGGCGATCGGCGTGGTGGGGCTGGGGGTCTCGGTCGCTTTCCTCTTCCTCCAGGCCCCGGATCTCGCCATCGTCCAGTTCCTTTTCGAGATCTTCGCCATGGTGATCCTCATCCGCGCGTTCGTCAAGAAAGACTATCACATGGAGACGCCGGCCCGGGTCCACGGCATCCTCGTCGGGGTCTCCATTCTTACCCTTGTCGCGGTGCTCGTCGCGAGCATTCCGGTGTTCCGGCTGCTTCCCGCTTTCGGCGAACCCCTGATGGAGACTTCCCGCCATTATGTCGACCACGGCCTGTCGGACACGGGCGCCGCGAATCTCGTGAGCGCGGTCATCCTCGACTACCGGGCGTATGACACGCTCGGCGAGGTGACGGTGCTGTTCACCGCCGTCCTGGGCACGATGACCATCCTGCGCATCCGGCGCGCGAAAAACGGAGGGGGGAAAGACGCATGAACGATCCGAAACACGGCATGACCCTGATCGTGAAGACGGTGACGCGGATCACGGTCTGGCTGATCATCCTCTACGGCATCTACCTCATCCTGCACGGCCATCTGACGCCGGGAGGGGGATTCGGCGGCGGGGTGATCATCGCCCTGGCGTTCCTCAACGTGCTTTTGGCCTATGGACGGTCTTTCACGAAAAACTGGCTCAATCTCAAATTCATGGAGGACATCGAGGCCGCCAGCGCCACCCTGTTCCTCTTCATGGGGATTCTCGGCATCGCGCTCGGGGGGCGGTTTTTGACCAACTTTCTCGGTCCGGGTAAACCCTTTACCCTGTTCAGCGCGGGCCACATCCCGATCCTCAACATCCTCATCGGCGTGAAGGTGGGCATGTGCCTGTTCCTCGTGGTCTGGGTCCTGGCCGCCCTGCGGACCGGTGAAGGAGGTGAAGAATGATCCTATACATCCTGTGCTTCACGCTTTTCCTGGTCGGCGTTTACGGCCTCCTCACCAAGCGGGATCTGATCAAGCTGATTCTGTCCCTGGCCATTATGGGGTATGCGGTAAACCTTTTTCTGGTGCTTTTCGGATACCGGAGCGGGGCGGCATATCCCATCGTCACCGAAGGCGCCGCGCCCGGGCCGATGGTTGATCCGCTGCCCCAGGCGCTGGTTCTGACTTCCATCGTCATCGAACTGGGCACCACCGCCCTCCTGGTGGCGCTCGCCATCCGTCTCGTGGAGAAGTACAAAACCTTCGATATCCACAAAATCAGGAGGCTCTTCGGATGATTCTTCCGTACTTCATCGCCATACCGCTGCTCTCCGCGTTTCTCATCGCACTGATCGCGGGCAGGCGGGACAGCTGGGCCATCCTGTTGTCCAACGTGGCGGCGACCTCCCTGCTCATCCTGTCGGTTTATGTCCTGGCCGCCCGTCATGGAGAGACGCTGATCTACGAAATGGGGGGGTGGATGCCGCCTCTCGGCATCGTGCTCGTCCAGGATGCCCTGACCGGTCTCATGCTGGTGCTGGTCAGCCTGATCAGCCTGTTGTCCCTGATTTTCTCGGTAAGCTATATCCGGCATCTTGACCGCAGCTGGCGTTACTATGCGCTCTTTATGCTCCTGATCACGGGCATGAACGGCGTCATTATCACCGGCGATCTCTTCAATCTGTTCGTTTTCATGGAAATCGCCCTTTTCTCGGCCTTCGCCCTGGTCGCCTATGGCGGCAGGGCGGAGGAATATGAGGCGGCCTTCAAGTATGCCGTCATGGGCGCGCTGTCCTCGGCGATCATCCTCATCGGGATCGCGGTGCTGTACAGCGCCACCTCCACACTCACGATGGCGGGAATCGCGGAGGTCCTCCCTGAGAAGGATCCGAAAATCATGTACTGGGTCGGCGGATTGTTCCTCGCCGGATTCGGACTCAAGGCCGCGGTCATCCCCTTTCACGCCTGGCTGCCCGACGCCCATTCCTCGGCGCCCGCACCGATCTCGGCCATGCTCTCGGGCGTCCTGATCAAGGTGCCCGGGATCTATGTGCTGATGCGGGTCTTTATGAATGTGTTCGGCGCACCCGACCTGTTCATGCAGACTTTCCTCGTTCTCGGCACCGTTTCGATACTCATCGGAGTATTTCTGGCGGTCGGGCAATGGGACATGAAACGGCTTCTGGCCTATCACAGCATCAGCCAGATCGGGTACATCCTGCTGGGGATGGGGCTGGCCACGCCACTGGGAATTCTCGGCGCCGTGTTTCACCTGTTCAATCATGCGGTCTTCAAATCGCTCCTCTTCTACAACGCGGGGGCGGTCGAGGTGGCGCTTGGCACCCGAGACCTCAAGCGGATGGGAAATCTGACCCGGATCCTGCCGGTGACGTCGCTGACCTCCATGGTCGCCTCGCTTTCCATCTCCGGCATTCCGCCTTTCAACGGATTTTTCAGCAAGCTGATCCTTATCATCGCGGCGATTCAGGCGGGAAGGCCGGGTCTGGCCCTGGCCGCGGCAGTCGGGAGCCTGCTCACGCTCGCATCTTTCATGAAACTTCAGAAATATGGATTCCGGGGAGAACGTGAAGTCAAAACCGTGAAGGCAACCATCGGATGGGGGATGAAGACCGCAATGATCGTCCTGGCCGTTTGTTGTTTGCTGTCCAGTTTTCTGGTCATGCCGGGGATCCGTGAAATCTGTCTGGATCCGGTCGTGTCCGTGCTTCTCGATCCTTCCCGCTATATCCAGATGGTGATGGGGAGATAACCATGCAGATCAAGACCCGAAGTCGTTTGATCGTTTTCATCCTTTCCTTCCTGGTATGGGCGGCCCTGACTCCCATCCGGAATGTACAGGAAATGCTGGCCGGGCTGGTCGTGTCGGCGCTGGTTTCGTTTCTGGCCGGCCATTTCCTGATCACGACGGAAAAGCGGAGACCCTTCGCCCGCCGCATCATCCCGGCCCTGCTCTATTTTTTCCGGTTCCTGTGGGAGATGGTCAAGGCGAATGTGCATGTGGCCTATCTCGTGCTCCATCCCAATCTGCCGATCCGTCCGGGAATTGTCAAGATCCGGACCCGTCTGACCAAGGATTCAGCCATCACGGTGCTGACCAATTCCATCACCCTGACGCCGGGTACGCTGACCGTGGATGTAAATCCCGGCCGGCAGGAAATCTATGTGCACTGGATCGATATTCGCGCAACGGACGTCGAACAGGCGACCCGACTGATTGCGGGTAAATTCGAAGGCAGACTCATGGAGGTGTTTGAATGAGACCCTTGCGCTGGCTTGTCGGCCTGATCGGCATCGGACTGTTTGTTTATTATAATTTTTTTGTTTATCGAGGTCCGCTGTTGTTCAAGCTGATCCAGATGAATCTCTTCTGCGCGCTCTTCGTGCTCTACCGCGTGCTCGCCGGGCCCTCGCCGGCCGACCGCATCGTGGCCGTAGACATCCTCGGCATCCTGATCATCGGCCTGTTGGCCCTGGCCGGACTCCATTACCGACAGCATTTTTTCATGGACATCGCCCTCATCTGGGCACTGCTCAGCTTCATCGCTTCCCTGGCCTTTGCGAAAATTCTCGAAGGGAGGTCACTCGATGATTAGAGAGATTGCCGGGATGGCCTTCATCGCGGCCGGGATCGCCTTCGATTTCTTCGGCGTGCTGGGGCTGGTCCGCCTGCCGGACGTGTACAACCGGCTTCAGGCGGCGACCAAGTGCGTGACATTCGGCACGGCGGGGCTCCTCTTCGGCGTGTTTATACTCGAAGGGTTCAGCGTCTTCGGTTTCAAGGCACTCGTCGGGATTCTGTTTATTTTTCTCGTCGCACCGGTGGCCGCCCATGCCATCGCGCGCGCGGCCCATCGCGGCAGGATTCCGCCAACCAAGGAAACCGTCTTCGATGCCTACGAACAGGATCATGAGCTGAAGGAGAACGCCTGATGTGGCTTCCCAAGATGCGTGAACTCAAGGAGGCGTTCGGATCGTTTTTCTCGGCGCCCTACACCACACGGTTTCCCCTCAAGGAAGAGGTGGACCTTCCCGACGGATTCCGCGGGAAACCCCGGTATGACGCGGATACCTGCGTGGGCTGCGGCACCTGCGCCCAGGTCTGCCCTCCCGGCGCGATCGACCTGATCGACGAACCGGAGAAGGGCATGCGCACCCTGCGCGTGGATTACAACCGGTGCATGAACTGCGGACAGTGCGAAGAAAAATGCATCACCGGAACCGGAATCACCCTAACCCGTGAATACGTCCTGGTGCTGACCGACAAATCCGCGGCCGAAGCCTTTGAAGCCGTCCAAAAGCCCCTCCTGGTCTGCGAGATCTGCGGCGCGGTCATCGGATGCAATGACCATCTGGCCTGGATCAAGACGCGGCTCGGTGCGAAAGCCTACGCCCATCCCAACCTCCTGCTCTGGACACAGGAACAATTCGTCCCGGCGGGTCCCGCCGAAACGAAAAGCCGCATCCGGCGCGAGGATCAGATCAAAATGGTCTGCGCCCGATGCCGCTACCGGGTCGTGGTGGCGGATGAATTCTGAGGATTTCCGCCGGGCACTGAGTCCTTATCCGCCTTCGGGCCTGGTGTTCGTAGGCCTGGGCAACCCCATGCGCCGCGACGACGGGGCGGGTCCGGTTTTCCTCGACCGGCTCGCGGCAAGCAAATGGTTTCCGGCTTCGCACTTTATCGACGCAGGCGTCAATCCGGAAAACCATCTCCAGCACATCCTGGATGCACAGCCGGAGGCGGTGGTCCTGATCGATTCAGCCCGTTTCCCCGCGCCTCCGGGGACGATCGCCTGGCTCGAACGGGAGGCGCTCGACCGGATCCGGATCAGCACCCATGCCTTTTCCATGGTCCTGGTCGAGAATTATCTAAAGGCGCAGCGGGAAATGGATTTTTATTATCTGGCCATCCGTCCTGAATCCACGGATTTCACGGAAGGGCTGACCCGCTCCGTCCGGAACGGCATCGAACAATTCTTCGGGAAATCTGTTGCCCCGGGAGATTGATCCGGTGTGAATGATCCGTTCATGCCCGGGCAGGTTCAAAGGAAAGTCCGTTCATGCACTTTCAGATTGTCACACTCAACCTGCCTTTCTATACGGTCGAGACCCTGAAAAGCCGCCTCGAATGGGTCATCAATCTTCGGTGGCTGGCGGTGTTCGGCATCCTGGCGTCGGTTCCGATCGGCCAGGAAATGCTGTCCTTCGAACTGGGATACTCCCAAATTCTGATCGTCGCCTCCGTACTCCTGGCGGTGAATCTGGTTCATTTCTTCCTCCTCCATTTCGCGACCTTCAAATCGCAATTACAGGAACTGCTCTTCGCCGAAGTCATGGTGATCATGGATCTCATCCTGATTTCCTGTCTGGTCCATTATGCAGGGGGTGTGGAGAATCCGTTTTATTTCTTTTATATCATCGTGGTGATCCTGTGCGGATTCCTGTTTCCGGGTGTCCTCATCCCCTATGTCAACGCGGTCTTTGCGGCACTGCTTTTGACCGGCTGGACCCTGCTCGAATTCACCGGACGCGTTACCCGTTTCTCGCTCGCAGACGACACGCTTTCCACCGCACATGTCCTGACGGCGCTCATCGCATTTTACATCATGACCTTTGCCGGCATTTACATTATCCACAATTTTGTGGAGAGCCATCGGGCATTGAAAAAAATCATCGACCGGAAGAACGAACAACTCGAGGAGTCGATGAGGCAGCGGGCGGAGATTTTCCGGTATGCGTCTCATGAGCTCAAGTCTCCGATCACGACGATCCAGAGTACCCTGGCGGTCGTGAAGACCACCTATTCGAACGACCTGACGCCCGAAGTCCGGGACATGGTCGAACGGGCCGAGCGCCGGTCGTGCGAACTGCTCGACATGGTCAACGAGATGATCGAGATCACCAAGTACAAGCAGGGCATCAAGGTCCATGATTACCAGTGCGTCTCGTTCTGTTCCTGGCTGAAACAGACGGTGGAAGCACAGAAATCGTATGCGGTCCGTAAGAACATCCGTCTGGAGGTGTCGGCGCTCGACCGGGAGATCACGATTTGTTTCGATCGCACCGAGATGGAGAAGGTGGTGATGAATCTGGTGAGCAACGCGCTGCGCTACACGCCCGAGGGGGGACGGGTATCGGTCGAACCGTTTCTGGACGGGGCGCAGTACGGGTTCTGCGTCGCCGACACCGGTATCGGCATCGCGGAAGCAGATCAGGACAAGATCTTCAATGAATTTTACCGGACGCCCGAGGCGAAGAAAATGGAGAGGACGGGCACCGGACTCGGCTTGAACCTGGTCCGTGAAATCGTCGAAAAACACGGCGGCCGGATCAGGCTGAACAGCGCGCCGGGGAAGGGGAGCCGGTTCACGGTGACGCTGTCGCTGCAGATGAAGCGCTGACCGCATCCGGATGTCGGGAAATTTACCAGCGTTTCGGCAGGATTTGTCCCAACACGGGAAGCAGGACCACGTAGAGGATGTGCGGAATCACGGCGAGCGGATAATATTTGAGGAGATTACGGTCTTCGAGCAGGCGCCGGGCCGGTAAAAGGAAGCAGAGTTCGCAGGCCGATTTCCAGAACAGCATGAGCCCAAAAAGCGGCAGCAGTTTCGGCATGAAGCAGGATGCGATGCCGATCGCGAGAAGCAGGACATACACGGCATAGACGAAAGACAGGATCCGGGTCATGTTCCGCGGATAGGCCAGGTGTTTTGAGGCGAACCGCACACGCTGACGCAGGAAAGCCCGGAAGTCTTCCGGCGGACGGGTCGGCACCGCGGCGTCCCGTTCAACCGCATAGCGGAATACCGCCCGGGCCTTATCCCTGAACCGGTGGATGAGCAGGTCGTCGTCTCCGGAATGGTGCCGGATCGTCTCCCCGAACCCTCCCACCTGTTCGAAGAGCGTTTTCCGGTACGAAAGGTTGGCCCCGGAACTCGTCGTGGGGATTTGCAGCCCCGCGCCCGCCGCCGCGATCGCCCCCAAACTCAGATAATCCAGCGCGAGCAGCTTGTGGAAGAGCGACCGGTAAGGCCCGTCCGTGCGGTAGGGCGCATATCCCAGGACGACATCCACGCCCGGTTCATAATGGGCGGCCAGCGACTGAATCCAGCGCGGTCCGGGCAGGGTGTCGGCGTCGGTGGTGACGATGATCTCGCCCGAGGCCATTCCGATGCCCCGCGCGAGGGCCTGTTTCTTGGCGGATCCCGCGGCTTCCGTCTCCCGGACCCGGATCATCCGCACGTTCGGACGGGTACGCGAAAACCGGCTCATGATTCGGGCCGTTTCGTCCGTGGAACGGTCGTCCACCAGGATGATTTCTATCCGTGAGACCGGATATATTTGAGCGGACAGCCGTTCAAGCAGATCGGGCAGGTGCTTCTCCTCGTTCCGGGCCGGCACGATCACGGAGACCGCGGGGATGTCCGCGGAGCAGCCCGTGCGTAGCCGTTCGAAACCCCGCCGGAGACAGAAAAGGAGCAGGCCGTACACAAACACGGCAGAAAAAGACGCCAGATACAGGATCATCGTTCCTTCGGGTTTGAAAACCAATGCAGGGCAATTTACACGAAGGCCACGGACTTGTCAAGGAAAAAGACGGAGAGAAAACGGTTGAAATCCTGATTTTTATTAAGTAAGATGTATATGGTCCGGCTGATTCATGAATTGCGGGAGGGGAGATTTCAATCTGTTTTTATCATCATGGGGTCAATCAGAATGGCCGGGGGCAAGCGACAAGCGGCGAGGGGTAAGGCCATTGTACGGGGTTCGAGGTCCGGAGTCCGGGGGATTGAACCCGGAACCGAGTGTCTCTGACCGATGGGCAGCCGGCAATCGGCACTATGCGACTGCCCCGAATTGAGGCGGTGAGGATGAGATCACATAAGTTCATGAATCGATCAGGACGGGACGATTCAGAAAAAGGCATTGTGTTGATATCCAAACCTTATCGAATCACATCGGATCGGGAATAACGACAGGCGATAGGTTGGCGGTGAGAGTTCATGGAGAGAGCCCCATGTCCCGGGTTGAGAGCGGACAGGAGATAAAAAATTCATTGACGGATCGGCGGAGATCTATTCAAACCGGTCGGGGATACATGCCGATGCGACATCGAAAGATCATTTTCTTCTTTTTGTCGGCCGTGGTTTTTTCGGTTCCTTTCCGGTCGTTCGGGTCCGAATCCGCGACAGTCTGGATATTTTTCAGGGACAAGGGCCCGGAGTCCGTGCCGAAGCACATGCCCGGAGCCGCCGCATCTCTCGGGATTTCGGAACGGGCGCTCGACCGGCGCGCACGGGGTTTTCCCGGCAGGGAACTTCTGGATGAAAGGGATTTGCCGGTTTGTGAAACCTATCTGTCCCGCTTGCGTGCCAGGGGGCTGACGCCACGGGTCGCTTCCCGGTGGCTCAACGCGGTGAGCGCGGTGGCCGATAAAGCGGATCTACCCGCAGTCGCCTCCCTGCCGTTCGTTCTTGAAATCAGGCCGGTCGGTTCAGCCCGCATCCTTCCTCCCACCGATACGCCCCTCCCTGTCCGGCGCAGGACCGCCGGGGAGCACCTCCTGAATTACGGTGTCAGCCTGGATCAGAATGCGTTGATCCGCGTCCCTGAACTCCATGATATGGGATTGTCCGGAAAGAACACCCTCATCGGTCTGATCGACACGGGATTCGACCATCCGGGACGCGACATCTTTTCTTCCCTGGATGTCGTCGCGGAATACGACTTCATCTGGGATGATGACTCGACCCCGGACGGAGAAAATGACCCGGCCGGGCAGCACAACCACGGCACCCAGGTGCTGTCCGTGATCGGCGGATATGCGCCCGGCATCCTGGTCGGTCCGGCATACGGCGCCTCATACGCCCTGGCCAAGACCGAGTGGATCGCAAGCGAGACCCGTACCGAGGAGGATCACTGGGTCGCCGCCATCGAGTGGCTCGAGGCGATCGGGTGTGACATCGTGTCCTCCTCACTGGGGTATGTCTCGTTCGACGACGGATTCTCCTACGCTTATTCCGACCTGGACGGAAATCACTGCGTCACGACCCTCGCCGCGGATATCGCCGCCCGGAAAGGGGTCGTGGTCGTGAGTTCGGCCGGCAATGAACGCAATACCCCCTGGCATTATATCACCTCTCCGGCCGACGGCCATGAGGTCATCGCGGTCGGCGCGGTGTATCCCGACGGGGAGATCACCGGGTTCAGTTCGGTCGGCCCGGCGGCCGATGGACGGATCAAACCCGATGTGATGGCCATGGGATCGGGCGTGGTGTCGGTCAGTACGCGGCGCGGAAACCAATTCAGCCACAGTTATGTGTCGGGGACTTCTTTTTCGGCACCCCTGGTGGCCGGGGTCTGCGCGCTCCTTCTCGAGGCCCATCCGGGATTGACGCAGCAGGATGTCCGCGAGACGTTGAAGCAAACGGCGGACCGGGCGGCAAATCCGGACACCCTGTACGGCTGGGGAATCCTGAACGCCCATGAGGCGGTTTTCCATCACGGGCCCGTTCTCCGTAATTATCAGATCATCTCCGACGTCTCGGCTTCTCGAAATGTGTTCAGCATGGATCTTCATACGCGGAATCAGGTTCCACCCGGCCGGGTGGTTCTTTACGGACGATCCGGGGCCTCGCAACCGTTCGATTCGTTGCAAATGACCCTTCGCGGTACGGCCCATCCTTATCGTTACACGGTCGAATTGCCTGTGCCGTGGTCACTCGATGATCTGGCGTTCTATTTTCGTGTGACCGATCAGGCGGGACGTCAAACCCGTACACCCTTCCATGCGCCGGATCGGTTATTTTTCCTTTCCGATACATCCGGCCCCGGTGTCCCGATCAATATTTATCTGCCCGAAGAACTGGCGCTGCTTCCGGTCTATCCCAACCCCTTCAATACGGATGTACACATCGTCTTCGAATTGCCGGAAGCCGCCCGCGTGAAACTCACGGTCTTCGATATCCTGGGGCGGGAGGTAGCCGTATTGATCGATCGGGAACTGTCCGCCGGGAAGAAAGAGGTCCTCTGGGACGGCCGGGATGGATACGGGATGCCTTGCGCATCGGGCATCTATTTCTGCCGGCTCGATGCAGGAACCACCTTCAGAATCCGGAAGATGGTCTTGACCCGGTGAAATGACATTTTGATTGCATTTGAATGGATCAAGGGGTATATTTAAAAATTCATTTCTTGCATCGGTTCGAAGGAATCGTCCAAAAGGAGGTAAGGTTCTTTGAAGATCACGCCGCTTGAAATCAAGAAGCAGAGTTTCAAGCCGAAGGTTCGGGGCTATGACACGACGGAAGTTGAAACCTTCCTGGAGATGGTGGCCGATGAATATGAGTCGGTTCTTTACGACAAAAACAGGTTGTCCGAAGAGGTCATCAAGCTGAAAACGCAACTCAGGGATTATCAACAGGTCGAGAAGACGCTTCAGGAAACGTTGATGAATGCCCAGGAAACGGTCAGTCAGTCCCGCGAGAACTCGAAGCGTGAAGCCCAGATCATCATCCGCGAGTCCGAACTCAAGGCCGAACGGATTCTCGATGAGGCCCGCGAGAAACTGGACAAGATGAAAAATGATTTCACCCTGCTCAAAGCCCAGAAAGAATCACTGGCCAAACGGTTGAAACACCTTCTTGAGTCCCAGATCGAACTGATTAAGGTGCTCGAAATAGACGATGTGGGGTTTTTCAAAGGCACGACGGATTGGGCGAATCCCAGTCTGCAGAAGCGGGACATGCCGAAGGCCGATAAACCCGGGGACGACAGAACGGGCCCTTCCCAGAAATAGATGCGGCGAAGGTTCGCCTGATTCCGTTCCCTCGGGAAGGGGGTGTTCCGGATATCCTGTTTACTGCCGGACGATCCCCAAGGGATGGCAGGTTGTGACCCCTGGAGGAAACAATGAAAATATTGAAGAAACACGCCGTTCTGATGCTCGGGATATTGCTTGTCACGGGCTGTGCGAAACGGATGCTGGTGCCGGTCGGCCAGGTCGAGAAGAGCAATGATGTGGAAGTCCGGCTGAGGACCGGCGAGCGGTTGACCGGCACGGTGATCCGGAAAGATCCGCATCAACTGGTCCTGTCCCTGAATGACGGTGCGACCGTTCCGGTTCCTTATTCCGCGGTTCAGACGATCAGGCGGAAACCGCCGGTTTATGACAATCTCGGCAAGCCGATTTCCGAAATCGAAATCGGCAGGGGAACCACGCATCGCCATGCGACGGTTTACGGGATCGGCGGCGGGCTCCTGACGATCGGCGGCAGTTTTTTCGCCGGATCCCTGATTGCGAACGAGACGGACGGTGGTGCCGGCGTGATCGCCGCGACGGTGGGGGGCGGGGGAGGCCTGGGGACTTTCCTCTTCCTGCGTGCGGGAAAGGCGAGAGACCGGGAGGAGGCCATCGCGCGCATCCGGCGGGAGCGTCAGCTCTCCATCGAAGTCAGGCAGGACAGAGAATCCGAATTGGATCCCGAGTCGTATCGGGAACGGCTCATCGAAGAAAAACAAAAACAGGAAGAATTGCGCAGGGAACGGGAACATCTTTTGCGCGAACTTGAGAAAACCCGTCAAATGAATGATTAAACAACCTGCATCATTCATCCGGCGGCTGACCGGAAACTGGCGGACAGCTCCCGGGTTTGCAGATTGACATGCCGCGGGGATAATGTAAACCCTGAAACACAGAAGAAGGCAGATAAAACGATGACTTCAAAACGGATCGGCATCATCGGGGGGAGCGGTCTCTACGAGATCGGAGGCCTTACACAGCGCGATCGTATTTTTCTCGACACCCCGTTCGGGGCCCCTTCGGATGCGTTTGTCATCGGCGAAATGGGCGGGCGTGAAATCGTTTTCCTGCCACGGCACGGCCGCGGACACCGCATTTTGCCGACGGAGCTGAACTACAGGGCCAATATATGGGGGATGAAGAAACTCGGTGTCGAATGGCTGATTTCCGTCTCCGCGGTCGGATCTTTGCGCGAAGAAATCGAACCGCTCGATCTCGTACTCATCGATCAGTATGTCGACCGGACCCAGAAACGGCAGCATACGTTTTTCGGAGAGGGGATCGTGGCGCATGTGGCATTTGCCCATCCGATCTGCGCCGAACTGAGCCGTGTGCTCTATGAGGCGGGACAGGAATGCGGGCAGGGTGCCCACATCCACTGGGGCGGGACGTATCTGAATATGGAAGGGCCCGCCTTCTCGACGAAGGCCGAATCTTTGCTTTACCGTTCCTGGGGCATGGATGTGGTCGGCATGACGAACATGCCGGAGGCCAGGCTGGCCCGCGAAGCCGAACTCTGTTATGCCGCGATCGCGATGGTGACCGATTTTGATTGCTGGAACGAAGGCAATCCGGACGAGACGGTGACGGTTGAAATGATCCTGGGTAATCTTGAAAAGAATCTGGAACGGGTTCGCAGGATACTCAAACAGGCGGTCCCGAACATGCCCGAATCCCGCACCTGTGAGTGCGGACACGCGCTTGAAAACGCCATCGTAACCCGGCCCGATCAGATTCCCGACGGCACCAAAAAACGGCTCGAACTCATCATACGCAAGTATTTGAAATAACCGGAGAAAAAAACAGAAAGAAGTTTTGTGAATTCAGATACCCGGTCGGCGGAAAAAAATGGATTGCGTTCCGCCACCCGATGGACAGAAATAGAGATCAGGATTGATACGGAGAGGAGTTTCTTTGTCGTTTTCCGAGGTAAAGAATCCCGTTGAATTTCCCGAACTCGAGTCGAAGATTCTCGCGTTCTGGGAAACCAACCGGATTTTCGAGAAATCGGTTGTTTCCCGTCCAGAAGACCGTCCGTTTGTATTTTATGAGGGCCCTCCGACGGCCAACGGCAAACCGGGTATCCATCATGTCATTTCCCGGAGCATCAAGGATTTCGTCTGCCGGCTCAAATCCATGCAGGGATATCGGGTCAGCCGCAAGGCCGGCTGGGATACCCACGGCCTTCCCGTCGAAATCGAAGTCGAGAAAGAGCTGGGATTCGAAACCAAGGATCAGATCGAGGCTTACGGCATCGACCTGTTCAATCAGAAATGCCGGGATTCCGTGTTCCGGTATGTCCGCGAATGGAATGAACTCACCCGGCGTATCGGTTACTGGGTCGATCTCGAACATCCCTATATCACCTATACGAACGATTATATCGAATCCGTCTGGTACCTGATCGCCCGGATGTGGGAAAAAGGGCTGCTCTATCAGGGTTTCAAAATCCTGCCGTATTGTTCACGTTGTGAAACCGCGCTTTCGAGCCATGAGACCTCTCTGGGATACCGGGAAGTCACCGACCGTTCGGTGACCGTCAAATTTCCTCTCAAAGAACGTCCCGGTCATTTTGTCCTCGCCTGGACGACCACGCCCTGGACGCTGCCCGGAAACGTGGCCCTGGCCGTCGGCGCGGAAATCCGCTATGCCAAAGTTGTCCAGCGTAGCGGAGATCAACAGGAAATCTACTATATCGCGGAAGACCGACTGGAAATGCTGAAGGGCGAATACGAGGTGCTCGAAACGATTCCCGGATCCGCGCTCGAGGGATTGACCTACCATCCGCTGTTTGATTTTGTCGATCTGGCCGATGCCGAACACAAAGCTTACCTCATCGCCGCGGCGGATTTTGTGACCACAGAAGAGGGTACCGGCGTGGTTCACACCGCGGTCATGTACGGTGAAGACGATTACAGACTCGGCATGCGGCTCGGCCTGCCCGCCAAACACACGGTGGACGAACACGGCCGATTCAATGAACGCGTCTCCCTCTGGCAGGGACGGCATGTCAAAGATCCCGATCTCGAAGAAGACATTATCCGGGTCCTGAAAGAGACGGGCCGGCTCTACAGGCAGGCATCCTATACGCACTCCTATCCGCATTGCTGGCGCTGCGATTCACCCCTCCTGTACTACGCCAAAAAATCCTGGTATATCAAGACCACGGCCGTCCGGGATCGGATGATCGCGAATAACGCAAAGATCGCCTGGTATCCCAAAGAAGTGGGTGAGGGCCGGTTCGGCCAGTGGCTCGAAAATAATATCGACTGGGCGCTTTCACGGGACAGATACTGGGGAACCCCCCTGAATGTATGGATCTGTTCCGCCTGCGATGCGCGCCACGCGGTCGAAAGCGTGGCGGAACTCAAGGAACGCGCAGGTCTGGACGGAATCGATGATTTGCACAAGCCCCATATCGATGCCGTGACATTTCCCTGTCCCGCCTGTTCCGGTGTCATGAAAAGGACGCCGGAGGTGCTCGACTGCTGGTTCGATTCGGGTGCCATGCCCTATGCCCAGTTCCATTATCCCTTCGCAAAGGACGGCCGGTTCGAGAAGCAATTTCCGGCAGATTTCATTTCCGAGGGTGTCGACCAGACCCGCGGATGGTTCTATTCCCTCCTCGCGATCTCGACGCTGATTTCCGATGAATCCTCTTTTCAAAGCTGTATTTCCATCGAAATGATTCAGGACAAAGATGGCCAGAAAATGTCGAAGACGCGCGGCAATGCGGTCGATCCCTTTAAAATCATCAACCGGTTCGGCGCGGATCCCCTGCGCTGGTATCTCTTTACCGTGAGTCCGCCCTGGGTGCCGACCCGGTTCGACCCGGAAGGGGTCGCCGAGGTACAGCGCAAGTTCCTCGGTACACTCATGAACACATACAGTTTCTTTGTGCTCTATGCCAATGTCGATCGATTCACTTACAAAACCCCGATCCCTGTCGGAAAACGGGCCGAGATAGACCGCTGGCTGATTTCGACCCTAAACGATCTTGTCGGACGCGTGGCCCAATGGCTGGGTCGTTATGAGATTACCCGGTCGGCACGCGCGATTCAGGATTTTGTCATCGATGACCTTTCGAACTGGTATGTCCGCCGCAACCGCCGCCGGTTCTGGAAATCCGAATTGGGCGATGACAAACTATCCGCCTATCAGACTCTCTATGAATGCCTTTTCACGATCGCCAGGCTCATCGCGCCCTTTATTCCGTTCATCGCGGAAGAGATCTATCAGAATCTGAACCGCTGCGGCGCGGATCCGGCCGAGAGCGTGCATCTGGCCTCTTACCCAGACCCTGCCGAAGACCGGCACCGCTTTCGCGACGCGTCCCTCGAAAAACGGATGCAGCTTGCCCGAGACGCGGTTTCACTATGCCGTTCTGCACGGAACGAGGCGGGCATCAAGGTACGGCAACCGCTCGCCAGGGCAATTCTCCTCCTTCAAAATCCGGAAGACCGGGCCGCCCTCGAGTCGTTCGAGGCCATGATCCGTGAAGAAGTCAATGTCCATGCCCTGGTGTTTTCGGACGATCCTTCCGAGGTACAAGAGAAGGAGGCCAATCCCGTTTTCCGGAATCTGGGTCCCAAGTTCGGCTCCCGGGTCAACCAGGTGGCCGATATCATCCGCGGATTTTCACAGGAAGAAATCGCGAGGCTCGAGTCGGGTCATCCCCTTCATCTCGGGACCGGTCAATCGCAACACGGAGATGTGGAACCGGGGGATGTCGAGATCCATACCATCGCCAAAAAGGGATTTGAAGTGCAGGTCAACGCGGAGCTGACTGTTGCGCTCGACACCCGGCTTACCGAAGAGCTCGTGGCCGAAGGCTTGTCCCGTGAATTTGTGAACCGTGTTCAGAACATGCGCAGGGAGGCCGGGTTCGAGGTGACGGACCGGATTCACATTTGTTATGAGGCGACGCCGGTACTCCAGCGCGCGATCCGGAATAATACGGAGACGATCGCGGATGAGGTGCTGGCTGTTTCGATCGATTCGGTTTTCCGCAGTGGTGGATATGATAAGGAATGGGAAATCGATCAGGAAACCGTAAGCATTGCGATTCGGCGGGCGTGACAAATCAGCCGTCCGCAGATAAGGATAAACAGGAGAACCAATATGGAAGCGAAGGATATCGAGTATTTCAAGCATCTGCTGATTCAAAAACGGAAAGAGATGCAGAACCACATGGACGCCATTACGGAAAGCGAACGGGAGACGACCATCAAGGATGCCAGCGGCGATCATTCCGCCTTTTCATTTCATATGGCCGACCAGGGTACGGATACCATGGAACGGGAGAAGAATTTCTTCTATGCCCAGCGGGATGGCAAGATACTGGCGCATATCGAGCGCGCCCTCGATCGAATTGAACGGGGCGAATACGGGAAGTGCCGCGCCTGTGGAGAACAGATCGCTTTCGCCCGGCTCGAAGCGGTACCTCACGCCACACTCTGCATCCAATGCAAATCAAACCAGGAAAAGACTCCCGATATGCTTCAGGATCAGGGGGAGACGGTTTGAGAATCTGCTTCTTGCTGTTCGGATCCATCCTGCTGGATCAATTAACGAAACATCTCGTCCGGATGACGATGTCCGTGGGCCAGTCTGTTTCTGTTGTCGGCGATGTGGTCCGGATCACATTCGTCGAAAATACCGGGATCGTATTCGGAATCCGGGTCGGGCCCCCGGTTATTTTCACCATCCTGTCCGGAATCGCTTCCATCGGTATCGCCGTTTACCTTTACCGGAACCGCAGGACGGGTTTCAGAATGACCGGCGGTCTGACCCTCATCCTGAGCGGCGCCGTCGGCAATCTGACTGACCGTATCCTTTTCGCAAAGGTTGTGGATTTTATCGATATCGGTATCCGGCATATCCGCTGGCCGGTCTTCAATGTGGCCGATTCCGCGGTCGTCGTCGGCATGTTCTGGCTTTTATTTTTCACCTTTCGAAGTGAATCACACGACGCATCCGGGGGCCGGTCATCGCCTGAAATTCCGTGATCGAAGAACGTCTGGAAATCAGAGTCCCGCGACAGAAAACCCGGGAACGACTGGACACGTTTTTGACACAGTCTCTGACGCATGCATCGCGCAGCCAGGTACAGAAGCTGATCCGCGACGGACATGTTTTGGTCGGCGGGAAAATCGTCAAACCCAACCATTCCGTCCGCCCCTTTGAACTCATCGAGGTCACGCTGGTCAAACCGCCGCCTCAGGATGTGCTCCCTGAAATCATCCCCCTCGACATCGTATATGAAGACACATCGCTTCTGGTGATCAACAAGCCGGCCGGCATGGTGGTGCACCCGGCCTTCGGGAACCGGAGCGGGACCCTGGTCAACGCCCTGCTCGGGTATTGCAGCCGGCTGTCCTTCATGAACGGGCCGGTCCGTCCCGGCATCGTGCACCGGATCGACAAAGATACATCCGGACTCCTCGTCGCCGCCAAGACCGATGCGGTGCACCGGGATCTGGCCGCGCAGTTCAGTGCAAAAACCGTCCAACGTGAATATGTCGCGCTGATCTGGGGAAGGCTGAAGAAGGGGGGCGGGACGGTGGAGACCCAGATCGGTCGTCATGTCCGCGACCGGAAGAAGATGTCCGTCTCGGGAACCGGGAAACGGGCCGTGACCCATTATCAGGTGATGGAGCGTTATCCCTTCCTGACGCTCTGCCGCCTGCATCTCGAGACGGGACGCACCCATCAGATCCGGGTGCATCTGGCGCATCTCGGGCATCCCGTGTTCGGCGATCAGACCTATGCGGGACGATCCCGGCCGCTCGGGGGGCTGAACCGGCCGGATACGGCCCTGGCCGTCCGATGGCTCGGGATGATGCCCCGCCAGGCGCTCCACGCCCGGACCCTCGGATTCGTCCATCCGGTCACGAAGGAATTTCTGATATTCGAATCCGGACTCCCCGCGGATATAGAGGCGTTGCTGGCGGATATCCGCCGCCAGTATGGTCGTCAGGAAGGAATTTCCAAGACGACGGATTCTCCGGCCGGGTCCGGATCAGATCCGCTCTTTCCCGGGATCGGACAAGGCACGACGATGGGAACCGGTTGTCCCGAAAAGCATAACAAGTCGGATAATTCATCCCAAACGATCGGATGACAGAGATGAAAACTTATGAACTGACTCAGTATCTCGATGACCTGCTGCGCGTCGACGAAATCAAGGATATCAGTCTGAACGGGATGCAGGTCGAGAATTCCGGCACGGTCCGCAAAGTCGCGCTCGCCGTGGATGCCTCCCTCGCTTCCATCCAGGCTGCGGCTGAAGAGAAGGCGGATCTGCTTCTGGTGCATCACGGTCTTTTCTGGGACCGGCCTCTCCGGGTCACGGGCGGCCATTACCGCCGGATCCGGGCGCTGATCGAGAACGACATCGCCCTCTATGCCGCACATCTGCCGCTCGACATGCATCCCGAACTGGGAAACAACGCACAGGTCGGGCCGCTCATGGGGTGGAAGCCCGTCCGTCCCTTCGGCGATTATCACGGCCGGATGCTGGGCTTCGAATTCGAACCGGAGACGCCCCGGCCTCTCGACGCATTCGTCCGGGCGCTCAGGAAACATTTGCATTGCGATCCCATTGTCTGGGATTTCGGGAATGAAACGGTCAGACGCATCGGCTATGTCAGCGGCGGCGCGGTCGATCTTTTGGACGAGGCCGTCCAAAAGGGGCTGGACCTGTATATTACCGGGGAACCCAAGCATTCCGCGTACTGGACGGCGCGGGAGGCCCGGATCCATGTCGTGTTCGCCGGCCACTATGTGACGGAGAAGCCGGGTGTGAAGGCGGTGGGGAGGCATCTGGAGGAGCAGTCCGGCCTGGA
>DSAP01000197.1 GCA_011046415.1 bacterium
CTTTCGAATATAATTCTGCAGATCTTCCTGTAAAGGAGACACGCATGTATCTTGGTAGTAAGGAGCCTGTTTTATATGAATATGTCTATGTATCGAAAAGAATGTGAAAGAACAGTGAAAAAATTTCCATTTCTTATTATTATGAAAGAGGCTCCTATACAGATTGTTCAGAACGCCAATTGCCGATGGCCCTGGGTTTCCCAACCCAGTGCCTTTTTTGAGAACGCGATTCCCATCCCGTGCAGTTCAAAATGGATTAGAAATCCGGCGCTTTATCCCGGGGCTGTATCAAAAGTCCAATTTTAAACCATTTTGTCATCCCCGAGATCCTTTGTCGGGGATCTTCATAGCCTCAAAAAAGATCCCGGCCAAAAAATAGCGGGATGACAGCGGTACTTTTGATACAGCCCCGATCAGGAAAATTCGGAAAATTTACAAACTCCACCAGTAGGTCGCCTTCAGCATGAACAGGTTGTCCGACCGGACATTCCAGAGCCGGTCCGCAGAACGGCGGAAGGAAAACGGTTCTTCATACCGGTCATGCCACCGGCTCTGAGTCCAGACCAGGTACAATGTGGATCCGGGTTTGTATTCCCATCTCAGCACGGCATTCCCGCGGAGCGATTTGATGCTGAAGTCGGGATTGCCGAAGGTCATGGACCGCGCCGGTCCCGATCCGTCGGGATCGATCTCGAAGACCCCGTTGGATCGGACGATCCGGCTATCCGGATACAGGACGAATGCACGGCTGTTGGGACGTTCCAGCTCCTTATAGTTTTCATACTCTCCGTAAGAAATGAGGGGCTGGATGTAGAACTGGAGCGAAAGCCGCGGCGTGAATGTCCAGTCGAGACGGATGTTCGTGCTGATTTCCGTCTGCCTCATCTCCGCGAACACATACCGTTTCCCATATGTTCGGGTCGCAACAGGGTCGTCGAAGGCGCCGACCCACTGGACGAACTGGTCGTTGCGCATCAACGAAGGACCCGCCGTAACGGTCATATTGGATCTCGGCTTCCATGCCAGGTTGGCACCGAAACGTCTGTACCAGTCGCCGGATGTGTTCCGGTACTGATAGGTGGATGCATGAAATGTGAACGACTTGCGGTTGTCGCTCTGGAAATAGAGGCTGCCTTCCCAGCCCGGCGGAGTCAGCGTCCTCGGTCCGCCCCGCGTCCGGTGTATATTGACCGTCTCCGGGATCACGTCGAATGTCGCCTCCAGATACATGTAGTTGTGGAAGCCGAAACCGCCCATCATCCAGGCGCCCCGCATGACGTTGTTCATGCCGAAATCCAAGGTCTGAAACAGGGCGCCGATCAGCGTACAATTCCGGAACAGTCTGCCGGGCTGCGTCCACCGGTATCCCGACCCGACATGGGCGTTGATCACATCGGCGCGGTTGAGGAATCCGGCGTCGTTCAGATCGAAACCGGGACTGATGAAACCGAGCGCGGAATTGAAAATCACGTTTCCCTTCTGCTTGTTGAAAACGAACCGGCCGGCATAACCGGACAGGGATGTGGCCGAGCTGTCCACGCTCACGTGGTCCGCGTCGGGCCGCTGGTAATAGTGCCGCGAGCTGCGCTGGAGGTCGATCATGCGTTCCGGTGTGCCTTCGACGCGGGTGACGGCCGTCCAGCCCGCCAGCACCCAGGTCCTGTTCGTATCCAGAAAGGTCCATCCGTCCAGGCCGAACATCAAGGCGTTGTCATTCATGTCCCTCTTCAACCGGCCGTCATCGAACCGCCGGTCCGTAATGGTGGACAGCATCCCGATTCCCTGCCTGGAGTCGTTGATTTCCTTCTGGGCGCGCGTAATTCCGTAATAGCCCAGCGGCTCCACCTCCGATCTGAAGGTATTCCCGTCTGAGGAATACCGTCCGAACTCCCTCCGTGTCAGTGCATGTATCGTGCCGACGTTCCAGTTCCCCGGCAGTTTTCCCGTCACCTTGGCCGCGCCGAGAATGTGGACGCCCTCGGGCATGTCCGCGTAGTCGTGATCGGGAAGCGATCCCTGGGGGGCCCGGCCGATCCGCCGGCTGTAGAAAAAATTCGGATTAGACCAGTTGAAGTTCCAGTAACTGTTGGCGCCGCCCCGGCCGAAGTTGAAAATCGAAGCCCCTTCGATGAAAAACGGCCGTTTCTCGCTGAAATAGGTCTCCACATCCCCGAGGTTCACCACGGCCGGGTCCACTTCGACCTGCCCGAAATCGGGATTCACGGTCAGATCCAGGGTCAGGTTGTGGCTCAGCCCCGTCTTCATATCCACGCCGGCGTCCGGATCATATTCCGCCCGTTTGCGGAAGGGATCGTTGCGATCCGGACGGGTATAGGCGGCCCGCGTCCGCACATAGGGCAGCACCTCGACATGCCGGCCAGGCCGGATACCCTCGATGCCGGTCAGATGGGGAAACCGCGAGACGAATCCGCTGGAATTCTTCGGCGTGTAGACCAGAAACGCCTCTTCATTCCGCCGGGAAATCTGCCTCAGGAAATTGATGCCCCAGACATACCGGTCCTCTTTCTTGAAACGGAGCTGGGAGTAGGGAATCCGCATCTCCGCGGTCCAGCCCCGTTCGTTGTGATGGACGCGGCCTTCCCAGACGCCGTCCCAGGTGTCGTCGGTCCAGTCGTCGTTGTAACAGACGCCGTCGAAGAAAGTCCCGCCCGCGCTTAATCCGAAAAAGAACCCGCTGCGATGGTCGTGATAGGTATCCAGGGCGAGGGCGAAGAAATCCTCGTCGCGGATATAATCCCGCCGGCCGACACGGGCCACGATGGAATCCGGTGCGGAATCCCGCATCTCCGCGCCGACATAAAGGGCATGGTCGTCATAGGCGATCCGGACGAAGGTTTCCTGTGAGGCCGGCGCTCCCTCGTCCGGATCCCGCTGCAGGAAGCCGGTGACCGCCGGTGCCGTCTGCCAGACGGTTTCAGACAGGATGCCGTCGATGACCACCGGCTCCGTCAGGCGGACGGCCTGAACCGTGATGTCGGACGCGGTGATGACCGCGACCCGGTGAAACAGGATGAACAGAACGGCTGTGTAGCGAATCCGGATACGGAACATAAATTTCCCTTTTCAAGATAGGATGAATCCCGTCGCCGTCGCCCCGGTCTCAGGCGGATGCCGGATCGGATGACGACCGGTCTTGTATCGGAGCGACCTATAGAAATAGACGGGATTCGCCGGAAGAAAGTTGCCTGAAATTTTCCGGAAAGCGTTTTTCGGATTTTTTCGGGTCTTTTTTCACGGAAGAAGAGGCGCGCTTCACCGTTGATCCGCCTCGAATGGTTCACCGCGAAATGAATTTTGAGACGCGGTTGGAATGACCACGGGAAGAGTCGTTCTACCCGCGCACGGCCACCCGTGTCGAGACCGTGGCGTCGATCACCTCGATCCGGGCGGGATCATAGACACCGAGCCCCTGCTCCGCCGCGATACGCAGATAATTGTCCGTTCCGGCAAAATCCGTTTTCATGGAAGAGGAGGCAAACGCCCCTCCCCGGTCCGCGGCCGTTGGATCATAGCCGAAAAGCGTCGTCGCGATGGCGTCCGCCGCGACCGGATCCTTGCTGGTGATCAGCGTGTTGAAAGAGACGGGTTCGAATCCCCTGATCCAGGGCCCTTCGCCGAAATCAGACGTCAAAACGGCGTCGCAGACCGACAGATGAATCGGGCGGATTTTACACAAATCCACGATGGTGCGTACCAGGTTCTTGAACCCGGCATAGGAATTCGTGGCTTCCAGGTTGTCATCGCAATGCAGTTTTTCCCGCCACCCCCCGCTTTTCTGATATTTGGAGAGGGGGACCAGTCCGATCGAGTTCTTCATCGCATTCGTGATGCCCCCGCCCAGATGCCGTTTCGTCTTGGGAAGAGAAATGAAACAGTCGAGGTCATACAGGATCCCGTTCAGGTAATACGATTCCCAATGCGTCAACGGATCCGGAACCGGTTCCTCCCTGAAATTTCCGTAGGGATGCGCATCGTTCAGGTTGTGGTATTCCGCGCCCAGGGCGTCCACGACATCCCTGTAGCCCCACTGGGTGTAAGAGGGCGTGTCATAATTGGCCTCGACCACGATGAGACGCCCCGCGCCCGCATCCCGGCACAGCTCCATGACGGCCCGCAGGACTTCCGGATGTGTCCAGTAGAGTTCGACCGCGCTGACCCCGTAATCAGTGGTGCTTCTCGTCGCATAGGATGCCCCGCCCGTCATATTGATCTTGAATCCGACCGTGTCTCCCGGTCTGATGAGATCTCCAGGACCGCCGATCGCCTCGATGGAAGACTGGATCGCGGCCTTCAGTGTCCGGGGATCATAGGAATGGATGTCCGCCGTGGCGACCCGGGTCAGGGCTTCCAGGGGGGCGGCGATGACGTCATCCGAAGGAGACTGCACGGACTGACCGGTCGCGGACAGGATGTCCGTCGCTTCGAGCGGATTCTTTGACCGGCCGCAGCCCGCCGCGAACAGTCCGGCGGCAGCCAGTCCGGTGGTCCTGAAAAAGCGCCGTCGTGACAGGAGCGGATTCGCCCCGATCCGTTGGTCTTGCCGGTCCGATTCTTTTTCTTTCATGTCAGGGCCTTTCATTCCATGCAAAAGGTTGTATTGGAAGATAACAAACCAAACCATAAATTGAAAGCGGGAATTCCGGGATGGTCGCCACCTTGACAAACGGGATGCGAGTTCGTATATTGAGGCGTTCCGGCGTGATTCTTGCTAATACGACCCGTCGGAAAATTATCCCGGGAAGGAATGCATTCTCTATGAAAAAAAACCTGTTGAAAAAAATCGTCATCGTGACGGGTCTTTTTTTTATCAGTATCGCCGCCTATCAGTATTATCCGGCGGCGCGGTCGGTGTACCGTCAAATCCAGACATTCAGCGCGGTGCTCGAACGCATCCATGATGAGTATGTCGAAGAGAAAGACGCCGGGGATCTCGTAGAAACCGCGATTCGCGGCATGCTCGACACGCTCGATCCGCACACCACCTTCATGAATCCGGAAGAATTCAGGGAATGGAATCAGAACTTCGAGGGGTATTCCGGCATCGGGATTTATTTTGACATCATCGCGGATAAGATCGCCATCCTGTCTGTCATTCCCGGCGGACCGTCGGAAATGGCGGGGTTGAAATCGGGCGATCGCATCGTCGCCATCAACGGTGAATCGACCGCCGGATTGAAGCGCGACGACGTCCCGCGCAGGCTGATGGGCCCGAAGGGTACCCGGGTCACGATCGCGGTCGAACGCAGGGGATGGGAAGATATCCGCCAACTCGAGATCGTCCGGGATGAGGTGCGTATCGAGAGCGTCCCTTATGCATTCATGCTGGGAGACGGAATCGGTTATATTTACATATCCCGGTTTTCATCGGGTACCGCCGATGAATTCGAGACGGCTCTGAACACCTTGGAAAAGAAAGGCATGCGCCGGCTTTTGCTCGACCTTCGGCAGAACGGCGGGGGCTATCTCGATGCGGCCGTCTCCGTGACGGATCAATTCCTTGCCGGTGGAAAAAGGATCGTCTATACGGACGGACGGGTCCGATCGGCATTCCGCGAATTTTTCTCGTCGGACAACAAAGACCGGCCCGTACCGGTCGTTGTGATAATCGACCGTATATCCGCCTCGGCATCCGAGATCGTGGCCGGCGCTCTTCAGGACTGGGATCGTGCCTATATCGTGGGGGAAATTAGCTTCGGAAAGGGAGTCGTTCAAAGCCAGTACCGTTTTCAGGACGGATCGGCCCTGCTGATGACCACGGCCCGGTATCACACGCCCACGGGACGTATCATCCAGCGTCCGTATGACGGCAAGACGGCCGTAGATTACTACGCGGAGATCTGGACGGACAGCCTGCAAAACGCCCCCCCGGATCCGTCCGCTCCCGTCTATGAAACGCTGAACCTCAAAAGGCCTGTTTACGGCGGCGGAGGTATCCGTCCCGACCGGATCCTGTCTGCGCGTAAAGACACACTCAACCGTGTCGTACGAAACCTCGTCTTCGCACCGGAGCGGTTCCTGTTCTCCTTTACGGAACATTATGTCGACAGACATCCGGAATTGAGGATGGATTTCGGGGATTTCCTTCGGGATTACAGGCCGGACGCCGCCATGATGCGGCAGTTTCTCGGATTCCTCCGCGGCGGGGGATTTTCCATCTCCGACGCGGAATTCATGAAAAACAGCGATCAGATCGCGGATCTGTTGAAAGAAAATATCGCCTCAGCAATATGGGGAGATATCGCAGGATATCAGGTTGAAATGCTGCGTGACCGGCAGCTGGCCGAGGCGCTGACCTGTTTTCCCCGGGCGGAGAAACTGTTTGAGATGTCCCGCGCCCCTCGATAGCGCATCCTACTTCTTGTCGATTCCGCCCCGGATCGCCCTGAACAGGTCGTTCAGCGCATAGGGTTTTTGAAGGAACCGGTATCCCTTGTCACGGATGACCCGCCACTGCGACTTCGTATCCGTATACCCGCTGCTGATCAGGATCCGGAGATCCCGGTCGCGGGACAGGAATTGATCGACCAGCTCGATGCCGTTCATATCGGGCAGTACGACATCGCTGAAAATCAGATCGAAGCGGCCCTGCTGATTCTCGAAAATCTCGAGCGCCTCGGCGCCGTTCGCCGCCGCATAGACCTCATAACCGTTCTTCGTCAGGGCGCGGACCGCAAAATCCCGGACGATCTTCTCATCCTCGATGATGAGAATCCGTTCGCCGTTACCGGGAACGATGTCCGAATCCACAGTATGTTTCACGGGACGCGGCACCGGATCGGCGACGGCCGGCAGATAAATCTCAAATGTCGTTCCCTTGCCTTGTCCGCTTCGTACGTTAATCCAGCCGTCATGCTGTTTCACGATCCCGTAGACCACGGACAGGCCGAGCCCGGTCCCCTTGCCGACCTTCTTCGTCGTGAAGAACGGTTCGAAAATCCGGGAGATGGACTCCCTGGGGATACCGATTCCGGCATCGCATACCCTGAGACAAACGAATGTGCCGGGTCGCGCATCCGGAACGGCCGAAGCGCTTTTCTCGTCGATCTCGGCATTCTCGGTACTCAGGATCACATTTCCGCCCTGGGGCATGGCGTCCCGGGCATTGACGACCAGGTTCATGATGATCTGTTCGACGCCTCCCTTGTCGGCCCTTACACTCTGGAGACCGGACGCCAGCATGGTTTCGATCGTGATATCTTCGCCGATCAGACGGCCCAGCATTTTAAGCAGATGGGTGATCGTATCATTGAGACAGACCGTCTCAAAACGCGGCATGTGTTCCCGGCTGAAAAGCAGAAGCTGCCGGGTCAGTTCCGATGCGCGTTGTGACGCTTCAAAAATCTCATACAGCTCTTGGTAGATCGGATCATCGGGATTGAATTTCAGGAGTATCATATCGAGGCCGCCGATGATGGCGGTCAACAGGTTATTGAAGTCGTGTGCCACGCCGCCGGCCAGCCGGCCGACCGCATCCATCTTCTGAGACTGGATGAGCTGTGACTGGATGCGTTTTTTTTCTGTTTCCGTTTCTTTCTGCCTGGTGATGTCGACCCACACCATAACCCGGCCGCACACCTGTCCGTTTTCATCCCGGACCGGATATCCCCGCCGGTTCCAAATGCGTCCGTCCGGTGTTTCTCTCTCGTCCTGCCGGTTCACTCCTTCCGTAAAAACCCGGTGCATGGTACAGCCTTCGCAGGGTATCGCACGGCGCCACCAGACTCCGAAACAGGTCTCTCCGATCAGCGAATCGATGTCCCGGTTGAGTGCCTGGGCCGCGGCCGGATTCGCCCACCGGATCCGGTAGTCCTTGTCCTGATAAATCAGGATTTCCGAGACGCTCGAAAGGATGAGGTTTTTCTCCATCTCGGTTTTGATCAACGCCAGTTCGGCCTGCTTTCGGCCGGTCACATCCCGGCTGATTATCACCGCGCCGTCGGTGAACGGCGACAGGGTGATGGCCAGAAACCGGGTGCCGTACGGCTGCTCGGGAAAGGATTTCGGCGTGCCATTCCGGATGGTATCCATCAATTCTGTATACATGTCGATCACGTGTCCGGAGGCATAATCTCGATACATCACATCACCGAGTTTAGGAAGCCGGGAAGAATTCCGCGCCTTGGCCTCGCTGAAACCGGTGATGCGCCCCTCGCGGTCGACGATGATCAATTCTGCGGGGCTGTACCGGAGAATCGCATCATTCAAATTGGTCGCCTTGCCAAGAGACTGAACGAGACATTCGTTTTCCGCTTCCAGGGCCCGGTTTCGGGTCAGGATCTCTTGCATATCCGGATTCGTTTCATGATCATGTTTGTGTATCAAAGGCAGATACTCCCTCGATGTCTTCCTTCCCCCTTGGCGGACGCAAGTAACAATCCGGAGGATTCACCGTTTTTTTGGAATCGATAACTCATTAAGCAAATATCCTGCCAGGATTATCCTTCTCCGGATAATCCGCTCCGGCGATATCGAAACCGGCCAAAAATACCCGTTTTTTTAAGCTGACAGTATAAAGAAACGGAGGGAGAAAAACAAGCGGAAGAATAATTATGACAATAATTTCATATTTGACTGGATTCGTATTCCAATCATGATCAAAATGAGTCCGATTATTGCCGAAGTATGGATGTGTTCACCCACGATCCGGTTCAGGAAAATCAGGGATATAAACGGACTCAGGTAGACCACATTGCCGATCCGCACGGGATGAGACGTCAGTTCAAGCGCCTTCATCCAGAAGAGGAAAGTCAGCCCCATCTCGAAGAGACCCACCCAGGCCGTCCCCGCGATGGCCGGGGGGGGAGGAATTCTGAGCTGACGGGTGAATGCAAGAAAAAGGAACAGATAGGTTACGCCGAAGACGAAGTTCCAGAAAAGTTTCCGGAGCGCGGGTCGCGGGTCGCGCAGACTCAAGATCCAATATGTCGCCCAGATCAGGGAACTGGACAGGGCCAGCGCCGCGCCTCCCGGATGGGTGACGGCGAATGCATTCAGGCTGCCCCGGGTCGAGATGACGAAGACGCCGGCAAAACTGACCCCGACGGCCAGATATCCCCGTCCCGGGAGGGGCTTGCCGAGAAAGAAGACGGACAGCAGTGCCAGGGCGATGGGCCAGGTATAATTCAGCGGCTGGGCCTGATGTCCCGGAAGGAGATCATACGCCCTGAACAGGACGGCATAATACAGTCCGGGATTGAGGATTCCCATGAGAGCCGACCGGCTGAGATCGCTCCGTCCGGGCCGGCAAAACATGATCGTCTTTTCACAGACCAGTCCGGCGACGAAGAGTGCCGCGAGCGATATGAGCGACGCCCAGAAGACCATATTCAGGACATCGCCTTCCATGGCCTTCAGGGTGATTTTGAATGCCGCGGCAACCGTGGACCAGCACAAGGTGGAGAGCACCGCGAATAAGATCGCCTTCTCATCGGAGGTTTTCATAAAAACCGTCAAAAAGGCCGGCCTCCCGATCCGCGGGAAACCGGCCCAATCTCTCCGTGATTCGGATCGCTATGCGAACAGCTCCGGCTTCAGCAGGTCGCCGTGTTTGGCCCGGGCCTGTTCGAGCCGGTCGATTTCATTTTGCAATGCTTCGAAGACGACCGCGGGCGTATCCGGGATGTTCCGGTAGACGGCAATGATGCGTTTGATCTTGCCCGTGAATGCATCCACCCGCACGGTGAACTGTTTGACATAATCCGTCTCGGCGTACGATTTTCCCTGTACATCCTCAAAGAGTTTCCGGAGGTCTTCGTATCGCGGGATCTTTCCGACCGGTGTCACCAGCGCATCCGCGTCTCCGTGAACGCGGAGTTCCATCCATTTGAGCCAGATCGCCTTGTCGGTCTTCTCGTTAAGCCAGCGGCCCTCTGCATCCGTGAGGAAGTAGTTGACACCGAAAATGAGCGGCGGCGAACTCAGCCGGGCTCCGAAATCGAGGTTGTTCTTGATGTAGAGCCCCAGAGGCACCGAGACAAAATCGATGTTCGACATAGGGTTGAATACCGGGACGCCTTCCTTGCCGAGGGTCGCGGCCGTGGTCTCGGATTCGAGCGCGGCGCCGATCGTGACGATGCCGTGGACCCAATCGAACGATTCGCGCACCGGCACCCAGGCATGGCTGTCCCTCCCGCCGTAGATAACCCCGCCCACTTTGACGCCTTCCGGATCGTCGATCCGCTCATCCACGTTCTCGAGACATTTGAGATCGAGGGTGAAACGGGCGTTCTTGTGCGAGGGGTCCACGGTCTTTCCGGCCGCGTCTTTCTTGCCCGGCGTCCACGGACCGGAATGGTTGAATCCATGTGAAGGTACGGGACCGTCTTTGTCGATCCAGTAAGTAGATCGGTCATCCGCAACCAGGATATTGGAAAAGATAATCTCGTTGGGGTTGTGCAGGGTTTCCCAGATGATCGGATCATCCTTGGAATTGATGCCCATGATGATGCCGAACATGCCTTTCTCGACATTCACGGCGCGCATCTCTCCGTCGACGGGACGGAGATAGGCGATGTCGTCGCCGATGATTTTCTCCCCCGTCATCATGGAGGTGGACGTCTTGCCGCAGAGAGAGGGGAATGCGCCCGTGAAATAGGTCAGCCTGTCTTTCGGTCCGTGTACACCCATCACGAACATGTGCTCACAGAGCCAGTCTTCCCGCGAGGCCCGTTTGATGGCCAGCCGCATGGAGAGTTTTTTCAGACCCAGCGTGTTTCCCCCGTACTGGGTGTTGGCGCTGTATACGATTTCATCTTCGACGTCCACATACACGCGGCGTTTGTCGATGTTTTTCGAAACGCAGTTTTCGAGTTCGCCCTGGCTGTGCACGATGCGGAAACATTTCGTGTCGGACGGAGCGGTCTTGAAGGCCTCGTATCCCTGCCTGTACAGCAGGTCCAGGCTGTGTGCGACATAATAGGAATCCGTGATCTGGCAGGCGAGAATGGTGAACGCGGAGTTCATCGGCCCCAGGCAAAAGAACCGCACGATCATCTCCTTGCCCTGCATCAAATTCTTCAGGATATCCCGGACTTCGGCCACGCCCTCTTCCCTGTCCATGGATTCGATGTTCTCGCCGAGATTCACGCCCCGGGGCAGCAGAATTTTGGTATGGTCCTTGTCGCGGGCCTGATCCTTGTATCCGTCAAAGTGAATCGTGTGTCCGGGAATGGCCAACGTTTGCTCTTCCCCGAGTTCGACGGCCTTCTCACGGATCCGTTTCAGATCCGCCCCGTCGTCCGTGCAGACAAATACGGATGCGGGATCGCACAGAGCGATATATTCGGCGACAAATTCGTGGACCATCGGATTTTCGATCGCGATGAGTCTGCGGTACTGGGTTTCGTCGAGTCTTGATTTGAGTACGTCTTCAACATGCATAAGAATCTCCTTTGATCACCATGCTTCTGTGGAACGGAATCATAATATACGATCATAAATATTCAAACACAAGGAATAATATTCCCGGCATCGCCCCAAAATGCCTGAATATACCGTCTCCAAGACCGATCTGGAGGCCGACCGTTCGAAAAGCGGTCCCCGGGTCTCAACGTGAGCCCTCGAATCAAAAAAAACTATGATCTTGAAATTGTTTTTGTTAAATTGGATCTGTCAGGGATGATAATCTGCTGTTGCCGGGTGGTCTGTGGGCCACCCTTTCTATTGATGGTTGCAGCCGTCTATCTCATTATGAAGGAGTTCTCATGTCCATCTCCTACATGACCCGCGAAGGGTACGACAAACTAAGGAGCGAACTGGAACATCTGACCCGTGTCCGGCGCAGGGAAATCGCGCGCGACCTCGAAATCGCGCGATCCCACGGCGACATCAAGGAAAATGCGGAATATGATGCGGCCAAGGAGGTCCAGGCCATGAACGAGCGCAAAATTGCCGAGCTTACGGAGAAACTCACCGTGGCCCGGGTCATAGATGACACCCAGATTCCCAAAGACAAAGCCTATCTCGGCGCAAGAGTCCGGGTCAGGGACATAAAGAACGGAGAGGAGGAAGAGTATCTGCTCGTCTCGGAAGCCGAGGCGGATTTCCTCGAAAACAAACTATCTGTGGAAAGCCCGGTCGGCAAGGGACTCCTGGGCCACCGGGTCGGCGATGTGTTGGAGATCGAAGTGCCGGCGGGATTGTTGAAATATGAAGTCTTGTCAATTTCCAGATAAATCATTTGAAGGGATCATTTTGTCCGGTCTGTTCAACCCGGCGCCGGACAGACTGCGGGTATTCACGCACAGTTGGGGCGATTGACCCATTGTCGATCCTCCATCACCAACAGCCAGGTTAAGCTGGGAGGTATCCCTTGAAACTCTTCGTCCCCGGACGCATCTGCCTCTTCGGCGAACACAGCGACTGGGCCGGCGGCTACCGGCGCATCAACGCGGAACTCGCCATGGGCCGCACCCTCATCACCGGAACCAATCAGGGCATCCATGCCGAGGTCCGGCCCCATCCCGGCAAATTGATCCTGACGACCACGCTGAACGACGGGACGCAGGAAGGCCCTCATGAAATCCCGATGGATCTCAACTCCCTGCTCGGGGAAGCCCGAAAAGGCGGATTCTTCAGCTATGCGGCCGGGGTCGCCTATCAGATCCTGACCCATTATCAGGTCCAGGGACTCGAAATCCACAATTTCAAGACAGACCTCCCCATCAAAAAAGGACTGTCCTCGAGCGCCGCCATCTGCGTGCTCGTAGCCCGCGCCTTCAACCGGATCTACGATCTCAAGATGACGATCCGCGGCGAGATGGAATACGCCTATCTCGGCGAGATCACCACCCCCTCCCGCTGCGGTCGCATGGATCAGGGGTGTGCCTACGGGAACCGGCCCGTCGCGATGACCTATGACGGCGACCGGATCGACGTGACCGAACTGAAAGTCCCGAAGGCGCTCCACTATGTGATCGTGGACCTCCACGCCGGCAAGGACACCCGTGAAATCCTCAGCAAGCTCAACCGCTGTTATCCCTTCGCGGACGACGACCTGCAGCGGGGCGTGCAGGAGTATCTCGGCCCGGTCAACTGGCGGATCACCGGAGAAGCCGTCGAAGCCGTCCAGGAAGGGGATGCCGAACGGCTCGGCGCGCTGATGAACGAGGCCCAGGGAGAATTCGACCGACGTCTGGGTCCCGCCTGCCCCTCCCAGCTCACCGCCCCCGCGCTCCACAGGCTGCTGAATTATGAACCGATCCGGCATCTGATTCTGGGAGGCAAGGGCGTCGGCTCACAGGGAGACGGGACGGCGCAGCTGCTGGTCCGGAACGCGGAGGACCAGAAAGAGGTCATCCGCATCATCGAAACGGATCTCGGCATGTCGGGTCTCGAACTCGTGATCGGGGCGAGGCGTCAGGTACGCAAGGCGGTCATTCCGGCCGCGGGATTCGGCACGGGACTCTTCCCCGCCTCGAATGCCGTCAAGAAAGAGCTTTTCCCGGTCATCGACCGGAACGGCCGCGCCGTCCCCGCGATATTGACCGTGGTCGAAGAGGCGGCCGGCGCCGGCATCGAGGAGATCGCCATCCTGGTTCATGAAACGGACCGGCATCTCTTCGAGGACTTTTTCACCAAACCGCCGCGCATCGAAAACTTCAACCGCCTGCCCAAACCCGATCAGAAACGGGCGGAGCAGATCCTCGACCTGGGACGCCGGATTACCTTTTTGAATCAGGACCGGCAGGAAGGATTCGGCCACGCCGTCCACTGCGCGAAAGCGTGGATCGACGGCGAACCCTTCCTCCTGTTGCTCGGGGATCATCTGTACGTGTCGGAGACGGACATCCCCTGCGCGCGGCAGTTATTGGACGCCTATGAACAGACGGGATATCCGGTCATCGGTCTGGGAATCTCACACGAGGAGACGCTGAGAAAAGGCGGCGCCGTGGCCGCGGTCCGGAGCGGGGACACGGATTTCTACACCATCACGGAATTTACAGAGAAACCGGCGCCCACCTATGCGCAGGCGCATCTCCGCGTGGACGGGCTGCGATCGGATGAATATCTGACCATCTTCGGACAATACATCCTGCCCGCGGAGATCATGGATATTCTGGGCTCCCGGATCGAGGCGGGAATCCGTGACGGCGGAGAATTCGGCCTGACTTCTGCACTCGACCTGCTCCGCAAGCAGGCGCAGGTGCTCGGGATCGTCCTCCGCGGGCGCCGTTACGACATCGGCACGCCCGAGGATTATCTGAACACGCTCGACGCCATCCGCCGTCCGGCGCGTCCGTGACGCCGCGCAGCGCCCGTAGTAAACCGGTATTTCAGGAAAAAAATGGAACCGATCCCCTTCTCAGCCCCGAAAGCGTCCGGAGTCGCTTGCATGATATCCGATTCATCGCTATATTCGACTAAGATCCATTGAATCTGAAAAGGAATCATCCATGTCCATCGTCTCCGCGGCGTTGCTTCTGTTTCTCGTGCTGGATCCGGTCGGGAACATCCCGCTCTTCCTCGTGGCCCTGAAGGAAGTCCACCCCTCGCGGTACAAACGGATTATCTTCCGGGAGACCCTGTTCGGACTCGGTTTCCTTATCGTGTTCCTGTTTCTGGGACGCTACATCCTCGCGCTGCTCCAGATTTCGCGTTCGTCGCTGAGCATCGCCGGAGGCATCATCCTCCTGATGATCGCCGTCAAGATGGTCTTCCACGGTTCGGAAGAGGTCTTCCGGAGCGGGGATCTCGGCGAACCGTTCATCGTCCCCATGGCCGTCCCCCTGATCGCGGGACCGTCGGCCATGACCATGGTCCTGTTGATGACCGCGAAAGAACCGCATCGCTGGCCGGACTGGCTGCTCGCGGTCGTCTGCGCCTGGTTCGCCAGTACCGTCATCCTCTTTTTTTCGAGCGGCCTGAGCCGTTTCCTCGGCAAACGCGGACTCATGGCCATCGAACGGCTCATGGGCATGATCCTGACCACCGTGGCCGTCGAGATGTTTATCAGGGGCTTTCAGGAATCCTTTTAACCGGCCGGGAATAACCGGAGGGGACGCCATGGAATCCATCAAAAAGCGGGACGGTCTTTCCGCCGGCCTTCGTTCCGGAAGCCGAACCCTGCGCAGAATCGCCGTCATCCTGCTTCTCGGCTGCATGGCCCTGCTGTCCCGGACGCACCGCGCGGATGCGGTCCTCAACCGGGCGGGACTCGGCCGCCTCGCCGAATCCAACACCGCATATCTCGACCAATCCCTCAAGAAGTCACTCGGCACGTTCGGCGTGCTGTCGGCGGTCAAAGTCGGACTCGCCGTGGTCAAGGGAACGGAAATCGGCGTGGGGTTCGGCATCCAGATCGGCGATGTCGTGCAATCCGCGTATGATTTCGTGGATCTGGCCTGGCGCGCCGTACTCGCCAGCGCAGCCATATTGCTCGGCACCCAGTTTCTGCTCAAGACCGCGGCGCTGGCGGGTCACGTGTTCCTCACCGCCGTCTGGATTTTGATCATCCTCGGGAAAATAACCGGCTGGCTGCTCCCCGCTTACAAAACCCTGAAGCGGATCCTGAAAGACGCCTGTCTTGTGGCGGTGATCCTCGCCGCGGCACTCTATGTCGTGATCCCCCTTTCCGTGGCCGGAGGCCGTCTGTTGTCGGTACAGATCACGAAGCCGGTCCTCGATCCGGCCGAAGAAAATCTCGTCCGGCTCCGGGCCGACCTCTTTCCCGATAAAACACAGGAAAAAGAGCCGCTGCTCACGAAGCTGAAACAGACCCGGGAACAGATCGCCCGGATCACGGAGTATCTCACACAGAAATCCGTGGATCTGAGCCTGTGGATCCTGCGTATCGTCGCGGGGTATCTGTTCGACAGCCTCGTCTTTCCCCTGCTGTTCTTCCTGTTTCTGATGTGGCTGACCCGGACCGGCGTCTCCTACCTCTTTCAGCTGAGCGGCGAGTCGGCCCTGCGGAAGGATCTCGAGGAAATCGCCTTCCGGCTGACAGGATACCTGAAACACAGGGAACGTCTCTCCCCGTCATCCCCGGAGAAATGCCGTCCCGTCCCGCATGAGGAGGAATGATATGCGCATCACGCCGCAGCCCGAAACACGAACCCTGAGATGGCTTTTGGAACAGAGCGCGCAGCGTTTCGGGACGAATCCCGCAGTCGGGACCCTCGGCGCCGAACCCATGAATTATGCCGCGCTGAACCGCAAGGCGGAGCACATGGCGGAACTGCTGCGGCGCGAAGGCGTCCGCAGGGGAGACCGCGTCGCGATTCTGGGAGAGAACAGCCCGAATTGGGTCGTCGCCTTCTTCGGAATCGCGTACTGCGGGGCCGTGGCCGTGCCGATCCTCCCGGATTTTCACACGTCCGAAGTCCACCACATCCTCCGGCACGCGGAAGTCCGGGCGATTTTCATCTCCGAAAGGCTCTTCGATAAACTGGAAGGCCTGGAAATCCACGGCTCACCCGTCCGGATTCTGCTCGACACGCTGCAGCTGCTCCCGGACAGGACGAAAAAGGAGCATCTGAAAGACTGGATCCGGCAGGGCGGCCGGGAACTGGACAAACTCAGGGCCGCGGCCCTGCAAATGACCGGGATCGACACGGAGGGGAAAGAAGACGATCTCGCCTCGATCATCTACACGTCGGGCACGACGGGCCATTCCAAAGGCGTCATACTGACGCACCGCAACCTCGTCTCGAACGTGATGGCGACCCTGAAAATCCAGGACGTCACGGAACACGACCGCTTCCTTTCGATCCTGCCCCTGTCGCACGCCTATGAGAACACGATCGGGATGCTGATCCCCATCATGCAGGGCGCCTGTATCTATTATACGGAACGCCCCCCGACGCCGAGCGTTTTGCTACCCGCGTTCCGCGAAATCCGGCCGACCATGATGCTCAGCGTGCCCCTGGTCATCGAAAAGATCGTCAAGCTGCGGGTCTTCTCGAAGTTCACGAAGAATGCCCTCCTGAGGCGTCTGTATCGGATCGAGGGCGTGAGAAAGAAACTGCACCGCGCGGCCGGACGCAAACTGATGGAGGCGTTCGGCGGTGAAATGCGCTTCTTCGGAATCGGAGGCGCCCCCCTTTCCGCGGAGATCGAACGTTTCCTGCGCGAGGCGGGATTCCCCTATGCGATCGGGTACGGCCTGACCGAGACCTCCCCCCTCGTGGCCGGATGCAGCCCGGACCGCACGCGTTACCGCTCGACCGGCCCGCCCCTCCCGGACGTGGAGGTGACGATACACGACCCCGATCCCGAAACCGGCTGCGGAGAGATTTTTGTCCGGGGCGAAAATATCATGCGGGGTTATTATAAGGATCCGGAACGCACGACCGAAGTGTTGACGGAAGACGGGTGGTTCAGGACCGGTGACCTCGGGATGATGGACGGGGACGGATATCTGTATATCAAAGGCCGGATCAAGAATGTGATCATCGGGCCGAACGGAGAGAACATCTACCCCGAAGAGATCGAGTCCGTGATCAACGCCTGCGAAGACGTACAGGAATCCCTCGTTTTCGAACAGGGGGGAAAGCTGGTCGCACGGGTCTATCTGGATTACGAGAAACTGGAGAAGGAATTCCCCTCCCACCGGCTGTCGGAAACCCAGATCATGGAACGCATCGCCGATCGCCTCGAGGCGGTCAGACGCTGCGCCAACGGCAAACTCTCGGCCCTGTCACGGATCAACGCCGTGGTCGAGCAGACAGAACCCTTCGAAAAGACCCCGACCAAGAAGATCAAACGGTATCTCTACGTCCTGCCCGGGGATGGCACTTGATAAAGGGTCACCCCCAATCCGGACCGATGCCGAACCGTACTTTCATTCAAGCCGGCCTTCACTCACTCCTGATTTCCACGATACCGCTCACCAGCCCGTCCGACTCGGCCGTCACCCGGATCGTGCCCGTCTCACCTTCAACTGAACGCACGATGGCCAGGGCGAGCCCGTTGAATGCCGGACGCGTTTTCGAACCGAAGGGCGTCATATCGGAAGGATCGCCGTTGTCCGTCGCCACGATTTCCCCGGGTCCCTCGATGCGGAACCGGATCGGATTGGCCGCATCCGGCACGACGCGTTCGTTTTTGTCGGCCACCCGCACCTGGATGAACGATATGTCCCGGCCATCTGCACGGATCGGGCCCCGATCGGCTGTCCCGATCAGCTTCACGGGTTCATCCGTGGTCTGGATGCCGCCTTCCGCCCAGACTTTCCCCTTTCTATAGGCAACGGCCCGGAGTTCGCCGGGTTCGTATTTCACATCGTCCCAGCGCAACCGGTATGCGTACCGTCCTTTTTTCTTTCTCCCGAGAGATTGCCCGTTCAGGAAGAGTTCCGCCTCATCGCCGGAGGTGAAGACATGGACCGGTGTGACCTCGCCGATCCGTTCCGGCCAGTTCCAGTGCGGCAGGATATGAACCAGAGGCAGATCCGGACGCCAACGGGACTGATATAGGTAAAACCGGTCTTTCTTGAAGCCGGCCAGATCGATGATCCCCGAATAGGAACTCCGGCTGAGATAATAGGGGGTCGGTTCGCCCAGATAGTCCCAGCCCGTCCACACGAATTCCCCGGCGACATACGGATGCCGGTCCAGGGAGGCGAACACCTTGTCGGCCGAGGAACCGAAGGGGGCCGTATACAATTCATAGGCGCTGACAGATTGCGTCTCCGGGTCACCGCCCGAGCCGTCTTCGACCGGCGCACTCACGCCGTCGAAAACGGGAAACAGATAGGTTCCCCGGGTGCTCAGCGCGGAAGCCGTCTCGCTGCTGAAAATCACCTTCTCCGGAAATTTCTCATGAAAAGCGGGATAGAGCGGCGAGGTCCGGATACCCCGGAGATGGGAATACGCCGACGCATCCCGGATTCCCTCGCCCTGGTAATTCAGGCTGATCACATCCATGATTTCAGGAAAGGGCATGCCCGGTTTGGCCCAATTCATGGCGGCCGTGGTCGGCCGGGTCGGATCTTCTTCTTTGACCATCTCGTGCAATCTCCTGCCCAGGGCCGCACCCGCTTCTTCGGTGTATTGTTCTCCGACCTCGTTGCCGAAACTCCACAGGATGACCGAGGGACAATTCCGGTCGCGGCGGATAAAGGCCCGCGTATCCGGCTCATGCCACTCGGGGAATATCAGATGAAAATCGAGGGGGGTCTTCTTCCTTTCCCACACGTCGAAGATTTCATCCACGACGAGAAATCCCATGCGGTCCGTCAATTCCAGCAATTCCGGCGCGGGCGGATTGTGCGCCGTGCGCACGGCATTGCAGCCCATCTCGCGCAAAATCTCCAGCTGACGTTCGGCCGCCCGGGTATTGAACGCGGCGCCCAGCGCGCCCAGGTCATGGTGCTGGTTGACACCCCGGATCGGAATGTGTTCTCCGTTCACGAGGATCCCTCTTTCGGGATCGAAATCCAGCGAACGAACCCCGAACCGCGTCGTGTATCGGTCCGCCGGACTGCCGTCGACATACAGCACGGTCACCGCCTCGTACAGGTTCGGTTTCTGTGTCGGCGGCGGTCCCCAAAGCTTCGGATCTCTCAACACGACCGAACCGGACACATCGGCGCTCCCCCGTGCGGGAACCGTCAGTTGCAGGGCCGGGAGAGCGGCGACCGCATCACCGGATTTCTTGAGTCGTTCGTCGAGCGTATAGACCCGTGTGATCACCTCGACGGCCCGGCCGGTCTCCGAATCGTTGTCGACGGTGATCGTGATGTCGAGCGTCGCGGATGTCCGGGATATATCGCGGGTCCGGATAAAGGTTCCCCATTGCCCGACATGGACGGGGCCGGTCTGAATCAACCAGACAGGACGATAAATCCCCCCGCCCGGATACCATCGCGCGGAACTGGGCGGGTTGTCCAAACGGATCGCAAGCTGATTCTCTCCGCCCGGGACGATATGGGGCGTCAGGTCCAGCCGCCATGAATTGTATCCGTACGGCCATCCGCCGACGAGACAGCCGTTCAGCCAGACCATGGCATAGGACATGGCGCCGTCCACATCGAGGAAAATGGATTTGCCGGCGGCGGATCCGGGAATGTCGAGTTTCCGGCGGTACCACGCCACACCATGGCTGGCCAGCCGGCCCATTCCTCCCCCGACCTCGGCGTCCCAGCCCTCCAAAAAGGGGCCTCCGATGCCCCAATCGTGCGGCAGATTCACCGTTTCCCACGCGCTGTCGTCGAATCCGTATTGGACAAAGGGGAAATCTTTCCCCGGATTCCCTTCGGGACGGACATGACGCTTCGCCGGATTCCGGATGAATCGGTTGGCCGTGGGCAGAATCCACGGCTTCAACACCTCCTGCACCGCCTCGACCGCCACCGCTTCCGTCGGCTTCGCGTCCGCGACCTTGTCATCCCGGCGGTCGGCTACCTCCGGGCGGATATCATAGATCAGCCGGTCGGCCTCTTCCGCCGAACCGTATTTCATGAAGCGCCAGCCTTCGTTGAGTGAAAGGCGTTCCCTGAGATTTTCTTCGCCCGCCTCCAACGCCTGCCCGGATACGGGAAACAGAATCCCGAATACCGTGAGAATGCCCAGCGTGAAAACGGTTCGCCGTCCGTAAAAAGTAATGACCGGTTCTGACTTGTTTATGGGTTTCATGATTCCTCCATGATAATGATCCCGTGACACCGGGCAGAGTGATAAGCATGGGATATCCCGGGATCTGATCGTGTCTCTTGGATTCACCGGCGTCGCAGGAGACCCCGTGCGCATCCAAAAGATAGGAAGAACGACGCTTGGAATCAAGGACCTTCGTGATGTTCCGGTTAGCGGCGGGACTTCTGTTCCATCCAGTCTCCGATCAGGCGGAGCGCGGCCGGAGATATCGTCTCCTCGATTTTGCCGTAATCCGCCGGGACGCCCGTCTCTGAAGTCTGGAAAAGGTGATTGAGTCCGGGGAGTTCCCGGACGGTAAAATCCCTGTTCCTCCCCGCGCGCAAGGCCGCCTCGATTTCCGGGAGATTCTGCCGGGGACAGACCTGGAGGTCCTTCTCGCCGACGAGGGCCAGCACCGGACAGCGGACTTTTTTCAGATCAGGCCGCGGATCGTAGGTGAGAAAGTATTTGAACCACAAGGTATTCATCATGCGGACCGGCCGGTTGATTGTGGCTTCCGCCGCCTGAGAATCTTGGATCAGGGCGGAATCCATTTCGGCCGCGAGGATGGCCCTCATCCGTTCTTCCACCGCGGCCGAATCTTGAACGGACTTCAGGACTTCAAAGAGCGCCCGGCGCCGGGTTTCCTCTTTCCGGACCTCTTCCCCGGTGGCTCCCGCCGCCAGGGCGATCAGGGCCGATTGCCTGTGAAGGAGTTCGTCCCCCGGCACGCCGGGCCCGGCCATCAGGACGACCAAGGCGATATCCTTCGACTCCGCCGCCAGCATCGTCGCGATCAATCCGCCTTCGCTGTGGCCGATGAGACCGATCTTTTTTTTGCGCACCTCTTTTCTCGTCTTGAGGAAATCGACCGCGGCCGCCGCGTCGTCCGCGAAATCGCGCGACGTCGCCTTATCGAAGATCCCGGAGGATTGGCCGACACCCCGGTCGTCGTACCGGAGCACGGCAAAACCCCGGCGGGTCAGATCGTCGGAGAGGACGAGAAACGGCCTGTGTCCGAACACGGTTTCGTCCCGGTCCTGGGGCCCCGACCCGCTGATCAACACGACGGCCGGGAAAGGTCCCTTGCCTGAAGGAACCGTGAAGGTGCCCGCGAGAAGGATCCCTGCTTTCGGATTGGCGAAGCTCACCTCTTCCTCTCTGTACGGGAAGGGTGGCTTCGGTTCCTGCGGACGTTTCGGAGGTTCCGGGGGCTGAATCCGGGGTCTGAGGACGAGGGGAAATGACTGTCCGCCCTGATTCCAGGCACCGGCGATGCTGTCTGCGCCGGCTTCACGGGTCCCGATGTAACGCCCGGCAATGGCTTTCAGGAGCACCTGGATGGTGTTGCCCTGCACGATGACGGTATCTGTCGGAATTCCAAATGCACCCTGGTCGGGGCTGTCGAAAGTGGCCTGGTATCCGCCTCCTTCCCGTTCGGTGAAATGGAATACCGCCCTCAGGGAGGTCTGCCCCGCGGTGAGAATGCCTTCCCAGGCGCCGGCCAGGGTGGTCTGCGGAACCGGAAGGTCCCGGGCAATCAGGGGCCGGATCGTCCAAAGGACGAACAGGACCGCCGTCAGCAGGATTCGGGGGGATATCCGATGCATGGTTTCGTCCTTTCTGTGTATTCCGTTTTCATGCTGTTTCGGGGAACGGGAAATTCGCGGGCCGCTTCCCGGCGATTCGCGACGAATGGAATCCGAAAGGATGTACGATTGAAAGGCACGGATTGTTGCAACGCCGGACCAATTTCCCGTCCAAAGGATCAGGAACGGGAACGAGACGCCCCCGCACGGATGACGCTTTCACCGTGACGATCGCGAAGGGGAAAATGCGGCGCGGCGCGGGACGATCGATTGGATCGGGTATGACCGGACGGTCCGGCGTCACGGGCGCGTATCATCGGAAATACACACTCAAACCAAAACGCACGCCTTGACTTCTCAACTGCCAGGAAGTCGACGTGACATCCGAGTTGGACCGGCTCCCCGTTCCCGGGTTTGCGGTTTCGGTTTCTTCCTTCATCGAGGAATACCCCAGACTGATACCGTACTCTGCGTGCAGAGAGATCGATTTGGATACAAACCACTCCACGCCGGCCAAACCCGTCAGACCCAGAGACCACGACGTTCTTTCCCGATCCGCCGTCGATTCCGATTGCGGACAGGCTATAAGGGGAGCAATCACTTTGTTCTTTTCACGATACCTGCCAAAACCGAGAAACGGTCCGGTCCCGTAGTAGAACAGGACACCCCTTGTATTCTCTGCATACCAGACAGCCTGTACGTTCAATTCTGCGTTCAGGAAGACCTGGTCATCTGTTGTTTTTCGGATCCCGGGAGTCCATTGGTTCATCTCTGTATTTGTATCATTCAGGTAAATATAGATCCCCGCGCGATATGCGGCGGAAGGCTGACGGTGATGTTTGTAGGAGAATGCGGCTCCCTGGAAAGAACCGAGGGTGAAGTCTCCGCCGATCTGAAACTGAACGGCTCTCGAATCTTTGGTGAACGGCATGTCATTCGAGGTTTGGGCTGCAACCGGCAGGGAGAATGCCATGAGAAGCAGCCATGTTTTTGTTTGCGTCCGGTTCATAAATTCCTCCTTTGGGTTAGGTTGTTATTGTTCGGATACGGCGTGGATGCCCTCCGGTCCGGATCTTTCCCGGATCCGCCGCCGTTCCCCACTCCTTTCCCGATGGCCACGAGATCCGGAGTCAAGTCAACAGGGTTGTCTCCCAAGCATTTTCCGATCCTTAGTCGAAACCGTTTACCGACTGTTTGACACCAGGCGCATCCGTTTCATTCCCCGGGAAGAAATGAACCAGCCGTAAATGACGCTTTCACCGTGGCGTTCGCGAAGGGGAAAATGCGGCGCGGGACGATCGACAGATACCCGCGCTGTCAGGCGATGGAGCGTACGGACAGCATGGCGACCACGACTCCGGTGATGACATTGGCATAGAGGATGAAATCTGAAATCCAGTGATGAAAATGTCCCTTTCTCCTGACGACGATCTTGTGGACGAGAAAAGGAATCAGTCCTCCGATTCCGGTGAGGATTCCGATCGCAAAACCGGCCCTGGTTTGTTTTTCGATTTCCAACAGACCATACAGTAATATCAGCACAATCGGAATATGCATCAGGAGAAATCCGGTGACCTTCCCGGGCAATTTGAGGATTTCCCATTCTTTCTCATACGCGGATTCGATTTCATGCAGGATGAGGAATGTCGCATTCAACAGGTAGAACGATGTGAGCGTTTTCATGGTCTTCTCCAAAATCAGCGGAAAATGGATCGGGTAGTCCCGGGTTTTGGTTGGACGAGAGCCCCTCTCTTCTCAGGAGAAGGACAGGTCATGCCGCTCTGCATTTCGGGATGGATATCCCATTCATTCCACGCCCGGGATGGATATCCCGGGCGATCGGTGCTCTAAAAAAGACCGCGTCTCACGCCTCCCCTCTGCGCGATCCGTTCTGTTTGACCTGGGATAAATGTAAGCAAATAATAATTAAAAATATGCGCAATGTCAAGCGGAAAACAGGGGGGAATCAATTCTTCCGATTCGCGGGATCGATCAGGATAAATCATCTATGATCGCCCGGCAACCATCCATGGCGGATTGAGCCCCACCTTGTCATTCCGGGCGAAGCGGGGAATCCGATTCCCGCAGCCCGTGCGGTTTTTCCGGGTCTTGATGATTAGGGGGTCTCTTTTTCCCATGAAAATCCTGGATACCTATGTCCAGGATATCATTGAAAAATAATTCTTGACTTCTTTTCTGTATTCTCCTATATTTCTCCAGACAGAATCACCATTGAACGGCACATCCTCTTAACATCTTCTGAAATCACACCTGCGGGCTGCAACGCGACGGAACGGACCGC
>DSAP01000016.1 GCA_011046415.1 bacterium
ATTTTCTGAAGGTTCGAACGCGTACTGAAGGCCTTTCCCGTCAGGGCCGAACGGCCTTCGGCGTCCAGCGAGACGATGGGTTTGAGGTTGAGCCAGCCCGCAATCTTGCCCTTCAGGGGACTGACCCGGCCTCCACGGACCATATATTTCAAGGTGCGGACGCTGACCAGGATCTTGACCTTCTGTGTCCATGTCCCGATTTTGCGGACCACCTCGTCATGGGGCGATCCGTTCATGATTTCACGCGCCGCATTCAGGACGATCAGCCCGAGTGAAGTGGATAGGGTTTTGGAGTCGATCACGCTGATTTTGGCTTCGGAAACCCTGGCGGCCGCCTGGCGGGCCGTATTGCAGGTGCCGCTCAGGGCATCGGACAGATGCACGGAAATAATCGAATCGTACGAAGCGGCGAGATCACGGTACAGAATCTCGATCTGTTTCACGCTCGGTTGTGAGGTGGTCGGGAAAACCGGTTCTTCATCGAGCAGTTCATAAAACCGGCGGGACCGGATCGACAGTTTGTCCAGATATACGTTCTCTCCGAAGGCGAGATTCAGGGGAATGAGATGAATCTGGTATTCATCCAAAATCTCTTCCGGCAGATCGCAGGAAGAATCCGTGACCAGGGCGATCCGTGCCCTACGTTGATAACGCGCCTCGTACTGCCGTTTCATGTCGTCGATTTTCTGCCGGGTGATGGTCCCGAACGGACGCAGCCGTTCGGCGGCCTCGGCGGGGTCCTGTGTGTGCAGATGGACATGGATTTTTTCGGTATTCCCGCCCACGAGCACCGAATCGCCCAGGGGTTCGAGCATTTGGCGGATTTTTACGGGATCCATGTCCCTGCCCTTGAGAAACAGTTCGGTGCAGTAGCGGTTTGTGACTTCCTGATCCGGGATTTCGCGGGGAGAGTCTTCTATGACCGGCGAAGGTACGGCCGTGTCGGCGGGCCCGTCACCCTGGATGAAATGCAGCATCCCCTCGAGAAAATGGATGAATCCCTGTGCGCCCGCATCCACCACGCCGGCGTCCCCAATTGTTTAAGCTGCTTCGGCGTCTCGGAAAGGGCCGTCCGGGCCGTTTCGAGGGACTGATACAGGTTGTCGAGAAAATCGACCCCTTTATCATGGAGCGTGTGAAGCGAACCGGCCCAGGCTTTCATGACGGTGAGGATCGTGCCTTCGACCGGCCGGGAAAGCGCACGGTAGGCGGATTCGACGCCGGAACGGACCGCACAGACGAATTCTTTCGGATCGATCCGGTGCTTGCCTTGGATGGAATCGCTCAGCCCCTGGACGAATTGCGCGAAAATGATTCCCGAGTTTCCGTGTGATCCCGACAGGGCGGCATCGGCCAGATGCATGCTCACCTCAGAGGCGGAATCCGAAGCAGGCGGTTGTTCGACGATCGCGTGCATCGTGAGCGAGAGATTGGTTCCCGTGTCTCCGTCCGGTACCGGGAACACATTGATCCGGTTGAGATTCTCGAAATTCTCCTGGACTTTCCTGCGTCCGTACAGGAAAAAATGATAGAGGTGTTTTCCGTCGATATGCTGGAGTCTCATCGTTGCTCTCCTGTCTGGATTGGACGAAACGTGTCTCGATGAATCACAGATAGAACAGACACAAACCGGACCGCCGGTCAGATTACATGCCCCCCCGGCAGGATCATCAGCTTCGGAATCCGGACATGGGACGGCTGTCCGAGCACATGGATGATCTGGGCGGCTATATCGTCCGGCGTCAGCGGCACGGGGATGACCATCATGTCGGAAGGATGGACTTCCCAGTCGCGGTGCAGCCGGGTCGTCACGAGTCCCGGCTGGATGCAGGTGACGCGGACATCCGTGCGGGAAAGCTCCATGCGCAGGGATTCGGAGAGGGCCTCGACCGCCCATTTGGTTCCGGCGTAGGCGCCGATGGTCTCGCGCACCTTCTCACCCATGACGCTGGAGATATTCACGAGATCGCCCGCGTTTTGTTCCCTGAAATGGCGGAGAAAGGTATAGGCCGCGCGGAAAACCGCCTCCACGTTCACGCGGACCATCTGACAGACTCGCCCGATGTCGATGTCTTCGACCCGTCCCCGCACGATCTGGCCGGCGTTGTTGACCAGGATGTCGCACCGTTGATATACTTGGAGCGCCTTCTCGAGCAGGCGTTGCGGGAGCCCGGGATCCGTGATGTCGTCGGCGATCCATTCTGCGCCGGTCTCGCGGGACAGATCGGACAACAGATCCTCATCCCTCCCCGTGATCACCAGCCGGACGCCCGATTCGCCGAGACGCCGGGCCGCGGCCTCGCCGATTCCGCTGGTGGCGCCGGTGATCACCGCGACTTTTCCGGACAACGGGGTCATGGACGCTCCCTGATTGTTCATGCTCGACGTTGGATTCTCCACCTCTCAATGAAAGAAATCACAGACGGAGAATCGAATGTTTTCTTCTCAATTTGCATTAAAGAGGACGTTGAATGCCACCCGTCGGAGGGCTTGCGGTATATCAGGGAACAATTGGCGTGATGGATAATTCCGGATATTGATCAATCAGGACGAATTTATAATTTGGCAATACAGTTCTCACGAACCAGAAAACTCTTCACATCGATGACACAATCGACCAATCCTTCAGCGTCTCGAGGAAATCATACCGCGTCAGATCGTAATGCACAGGCGTGACCGCCACCCAGTTGCCCGTCACCGCCCCGTCGTCCACATCCAGCTCCGTCTCGGGCCGGACCTTCTGCCCCGTCAGCCAGTAATACGTCCGGCCGTGGGGATCCGTGCGTTTGTCGAATTCCTCCCTGTAAATCGCCATCCCCTGCCGGGTCACGGCCACCCCCCGGATTTCGGACTCGGGGACCGCCGGCACATTTACATTCAGGAAAACCCCGGGGGGGAGTCCGCGTTCCAACAGCTCGGGGAGCAGTTTCCGGGCGAATCGGCCCGCAAAGGAGAAATCCGGGTTGCGGTAGGTATTCAGCGAAATGGCGAAGGACGGCACGCCGAGAATCGCGCCCTCGGTCGCAGCGGAGACCGTCCCGGAATAGATCGTGTTGATGCCCGTGTTGCCGCCGAGGTTGATCCCGGAAACCACCGCGTCCGGTCTGCGTCCGAGCAGAGCCCAGTATCCGATCTTCACGCAGTCGGCCGGCGTGCCCCTGACCGCATATCCGAAGAATGCGCCCTCACGCCTGAATTCGGCGACGCGCAGGGGGTCCGATATCGTGATCGCGTGTCCGACCGCGCTCATCTCGCTGGCCGGCGCCACGACCGCGATCTCAGCGATCTCGGCGAGGGCATCATGCAGGGCGTGCAGGCCGGGCGCGGCGATGCCGTCGTCATTGACCAGGAGGAGGAACGGCTTCTTCGGCATAGGGTCTCTTTCCGGGTGGGTCGCAGGCGAATCCGAGGATCTGGATCAGCGTCTCGCGCATGTGCTTGCGATGCACGATGGCGTCCACGAATCCGTGTTCGAGCTGGAACTGGGCGCGCTGGAATCCCTCGGGCAAATCCTGGCCGATGGTCTGCTTGATCACGCGGGGCCCCGCGAATCCGATGAGCGCGCCGGGTTCGGCCAGATGCACGTCGCCCAGCATGGCGTAACTCGCCACCACGCCCGCGGTGGTGGGATTGGTGAGGATGGAAACATACAATCCGCCTTCGCTCGAAAAACGCGCCAGCCTGGCGGAGGTCTTGGCCATCTGCATCAGGGAGAGGATCGATTCCTGCATCCGAGCCCCCCCGGATGCCGAGACGATGACCACGGGAACCCGGCGTTCATGCCCCAGGTCCACGGCGCGGGCCACCTTCTCGCCCACGACGGATCCCATGCTGCCGCCGATGAAGGAAAAATCCATCACGCCGAACACGACCGGATATCCGCCGATGGCGCCGGTTCCGGTGCGGATGGCGTCGACGAGACCCGTCTTCTTCTGCGCCTCCCTGAGCTTGTCCGCATACCGGGTCGATCCCTTGTCCACGCGGAAGCGGAGAAAATCGACGGACCGCATCCCCGCCTCGGTCTCCGAGAAACTGCCCGGATCCAGGATCAGGTCGATGTAATCGATCCCGCGGATGCGGAAATGAAAATCACAGTTCGTGCATACGAAACTGTTCTGGGCGAGCTGTTTTTTATAGATGACCTCGCCGCAGCCGGTGCATTTCACCCAGAGCCCGTCCGGCATCTCCTTCTTCTGCTGAGACTTCAGACCGGGTTCCTGTCGTTTAAACCACGCCATAGGCTCCTCGTACAAAGATAGGACCATCCCGCAAACCATCGGGATGACCGCCATGCAAACCCAATTTAAAAATCAAATCGCAAAAATCAAAACGGGTAATGAGTCGATCCCCTCCTCAGCGCCATAAAAACCCGATTCATAGGGTATCGTTATTTCCCGACTCCCCGGCATCCACGTACAGGGTCATCAGGATCGCGTCTTCACCCTCCGTGGTATAATACCGTTCCCGGACGCCGGTTTCCTCGAATCCGAGCTTCCGGTACATGGCGCGCGCCGCGGCGTTGCCGCGGCGCACCTCGAGACCGGCCCACCGGATGCGTGGATCCTCAGCCAGGACCGTCAGGATCAGGCGCTCCGCGATCCCGCGCCTGCGGAATTCCGGGTGCACCGCCACATTCGCGATATGCAGTTCATCCTCGATCAGCCAGGCGATCACATATCCTGCGATCCGCGATCCGATCTCCGCGACCCGCAGGACCGCGTAAGACTTGATCAACTCCTGTACGAACGCGCCGCGGGTCCACGGCTGGACGAATGAAACCTGTTCGATCCCCAGGACCGCTTCGAGATCCGGGAAAACCATCCTGCGGATGCGGAGACCCGCCGATTCCGGCTCAGTCGACACCCTGAAACCGCTTCAGATAGAGGGGAACGAGGCCGTCGGTATCCGCAGTCTCGCCCCGCGCGAGCATCCGGCGGCCGGCTTCCGCCACCCCATAACCGCTCGGCCATAAATATCCGGACTCGAGGAACACGGCGCGTCCGCAGGACGCGATCCGCTCCCGGTGAACCGGCACGCCGGGGCCGAGGAAAACAATCCGGCCGTCCGGCAGTCCCTCGCAGAGGGATTCCTCGGGCAGCACCTTCACGTCTCCCTCCATCCCCCAGCCCGGATCCCGCCAGAGATAGAGCCCGCGGTAGACCTCCCCTTTTCGTGAAACGATCAGCACACAGGCCGCGGGTGCGATCGGCGGAAGGGAGGACACCAGACCGGTGAACGTGGGTACGGCGAGCAGGGGGAGATCATGCGCGAAAGCCAGCCCCTTGGCGAAGGCCAGTCCGATACGCAGTCCGGTGAAAGAGCCCGGCCCGATGGAGACCGCGATGCCGGCGAGGTCCTGCGGCCGGAGATCCGCGTCGGCGAGGACTTTTTCCACCGCACCGGCCAGCCTTTCGGCATGCGCATGGCCGCGGATCAGGCGGTAATCGGCGATCAGACCGGAATCACCGGCGAGGCCGGTGCCGCAGAGCGCCGTGGCGGTTTCGATGCCGAGCACAATCATCGGCATGCATCCCGTAGTGGAATTGTTTTCACGAAGTCCCCGGCAACGATCGGGTCGCGTCCTTCGGGCAGCGTGACCGTGATACGGCGCGCGTCCTCAGAGGCCGCATCCCGGTCTATCCGGATATCGATCGCGCCGGCGGGAAGAATCGGCCGGGCGCGTTCGGCCCACTCGATCAGCGCGATACCCCCCGACTCGAAATACTGGTCCAGTCCGAGTTGTTCGATCTCTTCGATCCGGTCGAGCCGGTACAGATCGAGATGGTACACCGGCAGGGAACCCGTGTATTCCTGGACCAGGGTGAATGTCGGACTCGTCACGGGCTCGGTCACCCCCAGACCCCGGCAGATTCCCTGGATCAGACAGGTCTTGCCGCTGCCGAGATCGCCCGTCAGTCCGGCCACATCGTCGGCCCGGAGCGCGCCGGAAATCCGCTCGCCCAGGTATAATGTCTCTGCGCTGCTTTGGGAAAGAAAACGGATTTTCACCGCCCCTCCAGAATGGCCACGGGAAGAATCATCTCCTCCATCGAGACGCCCCCATGCTGAAAACTGTCACGGTACAGGGCCAGGTATTTGTGATAATTCGTCGGGTAAACGAAGTAATAATCCTCCCGCGCGATGAGATAATTGGTGTTGATCCCGCGCGCGGGCAGGCCCCACCCGTTCGGCTGTTTGATCTCGATGGCCATCTTGGAATCGGTGCGGATGCTGCGCCCGTATTTGTAGCGCACGTTGGTGGATGTTTCCCTGTCGGCATAAACGGTGACGCCGCGCATGGCGCGGACCGATCCGTGATCCGAAGAGAGGACGACCGTGACGTCTGTCCTGGCCGCCGTTTTCAGGATATGGAACAACGCGGCATGTTCGAACCAGGTACGGGTAAGCGAGCGATACGCGGATTCGTCGGGGACGATTTCCTTGAGCAGCCGCGAATCGCTCCGGCGATGGGCCATGATATCCACGAAATTGAAAACCATGGCGGAGAGGGGTGCGCCGAGATAAGAATCGGCCTGGCCTGCGACCGATCTGGCCTCGTCTGTGTCCATGATCTTGACGTACCGGGATCCCGGCTTGAGGGTGATTCCTTCCCGCGCGAGCAACTGATCCATGAGCGCGTGTTCGTGACGGTTCAGGCTCGTTTCGTCATCCTCGGCATTGACCCAGCAATCGGGATAAAGCCGTTCGATCTCATTCGGAAAGAGTCCTGAGAAGAGGGCGTTGCGGGCGTACGGCGTCGCCGTGGGCAGGATCGAGAAATAGTAATCACGCCGGATCGAAAAATAATCGTATAACAGGGGTTCCAGGACGAGCCACTGATCGAGCCTGAGGTTGTCGACCACGACAAACAGGACACGGCGGCCTTCACGCAGGAGGGGCAGCACATGCCGTTTCATCAGATCGGGGGAAAGCACCGGCCGGTCGTCCCGGCGGAGCCAGGCGGGATATTGCGACTCCACATACCGGGAAAAAGCCTGATTGCACTCGCGCCGCTGATCGTGAAGGGTCTGCCTGAGGCCGAGATCGGGATGGGCGTCGAGATCGAGATCGCGTTCGGAAAGTCTGTGATGGATGTCGATCCAGTCCGCGGCGGACATGTCTCCGCCGATGAGAGACGAGATCTCCATAAATTCCGCGGTGTAATCGCGGGTCAGCTTGTCGCGTTTGATCCGCTGCTTCTCGAGAATGCGCATGCAGCAGCTGAGAATCTGGCTGGGATTCACCGGTTTGGTCAGATAATCATCGATCCGTCCGCCGATGGCCTCCTCCATGAGATTCTCTTCCTCGCTTTTGGTCACCATCACCACGGGAAGCGCGGGAGCCATTTCCTTGATTTTCGAAAGGGCGACGAGTCCGTCCATGCCCGGCATCATTTCGTCGAGCAGCATCAGATCAAATCGCGTCTTCCGGATCCGGTCGAGTGCGTCTTCCGCATTGGTGACCGGGGTCACCGCATAGCCCTTCTGCTCGAGAAAGAGGATATGGGACGCGAGATGCTCGATCTCGTCATCCACCCAGAGAATATGTCCCTTGTTTTGTGCCATCACATCCCGAATAACCTGAATGGAAAACAACATAACCAATTTTCCGTAATGAATCAACCGCTTTGTTCAATGTTTCCCGCCTGCTTTCTCCTGTGCACCCTTCCATGCCGCAATCGCTTCCCGACCAGAATTAAGTGGATATTGTCCCTGTTTTACAATATATTCCGGTTAAACAGACGTAAAAAATCACCACCCGAGGGAGGGGTCTAAATCCGGTCCAGAAGACCGATATGGTATAGTTATTGCTTGATATCGCCATGATTCCGGGCCAAAAGGGGGACCCATGTCCGGCCGAAAATGGACACCTGAACGCAGGACCACCGTGAAGAAACGTTTCTTCTATAGCCTTTTTTTTCTAATTGTTTCTTATGCACTTGCAGAAAGTCAATGGATGGCCGACGGCGTGCGTTTCGGCCCCACCACCTCCAACCCCGCCAATCAATCCGTGATTTCTGATGGAAACGGTGGTTTTTTTGCCGTTTATGAGCACAATCCTGCCGGTGATGCGGATATTTATGCCCAGTGGGTCGACGGATCCGGAACGCTCCGCTGGGGATCCGGCGGTGTCGCCATCAATACGGACGCCGGCCATCAGAAACATCCGGCAATCGCGCCCGACGGCGCCGGGGGCGCCTTCATCGCCTGGCACGACGAAGCGGTCGGCAAGGTCCGGGTCCAGCGCATCAGCCCCCAGAAAACCCTCCTCTGGCCCGCCGCAAAAAACGTCTCGACCGCGAGCGGCTTGCAGTCTTTCGTGAAAATGGTTGCGGATGACGCCGGCGGCGTCATCCTGGTCTGGAAAGACGAACGCAACAAACTGACACTTGGAACGGATCTTTATGCACAGCGCATGGACGCAAACGGAAACCGCCTGTGGATCGACACGGGCATTCCGGTCAGCGAAGCCACAGGGGACCAATCCGACCAGACCGTCATACCGGACGGCGCGGGCGGCGCCTATGTGGTCTGGATGGATTACCGGAATCGGGCTTCCACAGGGACGGACATTTACGCACAACGCATTTCACGCCAGACCGGCGGCCGCCAGTGGCAGTCCGGCGGCGGCTATGAGGGCATCCCCGTATGCACGCAAACCGGTGATCAGCAGGCCATTACCGCCGGGATCTCCGGCGGCAACCTGATCGTTGCCTGGGAAGACTACCGCCACGGCACGGGGAACGCCGACATCTATGCGCAGGCGCTGAACGGAAACGGAACGGCCCTGTGGACGGCCGGCGGCGTGGCCGCCACGAACAGGGCCGGCAATCAGGTGAACTGCCGGCTGGCGGGAGACGGAAACGGCGGAGTCATCATCGCCTGGGCGGATTTCACGCTGCTGGACATCTGGGCCCAGCGTCTCGACGCCACCGGCGTTCGCCGGTGGTCGAACGACGGCATGGCCGTGATCACCCATCCCGCGTACCAGATCAACCCGGAAATCGTGACGGATGATTCCGGAGGCGCCTTCATCTTCTGGAATGATTTCCGCAACGGAACCGATTACGATATCTACGGCCAGCACATCCGGTCGGACCAGACACGCCGCTGGGAATCCGATGGGAAGGCCATCGTGACGGCGACAGGCCATCAGTGGCATCATCACGTACTCAAGGACGGATCGGGCGGGTCGCTCGCGATCTGGGCCGACGGCCGGACGGGAAGAAACGATCTCTATGCCCAGCATATCAATGAGAACGTGACCCTCACCCGGCCGGCGGTCGGGAGTCTCCTCGCCGGAGACCGGGAACAGACCATCCGCTGGAAGATGCGGACGACCGACACCTTTTACAGTTATTTCACAATCAGGGCCTCGACATCGCCCGGAGACGATTATCCCGTCCTGATTTCCGGAAACGCCCCGCCTTCCGCGATGACTGTTTCCTGGACTCCGCTCACGGTCAACAGCACGACCACCCGGATCCGCATCGAGGCCTATAACGACGAGGACGTACGCATCGGCCTGTTTGAGGGACCGCTCTTCACCGTGGATTCCGCGCCGCCCAACCCCTTCGGTCTCGTCTCGCCGCCCGAGGGCGCGACCGTGGACCTCACCCCCGCGTTTGAGTGGCAGGCCACGACGGACAATTTATCGGGTCTGGACCACTATGAACTGTGGATCGACGGCATCCTGAAGAAAACCGGCCTCACGACCACCACATATACACTGACCGAATCCGAGAAACTCACCGACGGACCGCACACCTGGACCGTGAAAGCGGTGGACAGGGCCGGACTCGTCCGGGAGACGGAGAGCCGGAACCTGACCGCCCGGCTGGACCAGGATCCGCCTGAACCGTTCCATCTGCTTTCACCGGCGAACGGCTCATGGACAACCGGCACCACCCCCGGACTCTCCTGGCAGGCCACGACCGATGCCGGGACGGGGTTGAAAAAATATCGCCTGTTCGTGGACGGGTCCCTCCATCAGGACAACATCCCGCCCACGGTCACGGATGTCGTCACTTCGCCGCTCTCCAACGGACCGCATACCTGGTACGTCGTCGCGGTCGATTCGGCGGGCAACATCCGACAATCCGAAGCGACATGGACCGTCAACATCGACAACACACCGCCCCTCACCTTTTCCCTGTCCGCACCGGACCACGACGGATGGACGAACGACCAGACGCCGGTCTTTTCCTGGCAGGCGACTTCGGATGCGGGCATCGGACTGGACCGGTATGTCCTTTATGTGAACGGCACCGCGGCAGCCACGGTACCCGGTACGGAGACCGGCGTCAGACTGCCTGCCGAATCGGCCTTGAGTGAAGGCACCCATACCTGGACGGTCAGGGCCTTCGACGGGCTGGACAACGAACGTTCCGCCTCATCGGCCTTTACGGTGCGTGTCGACATCACGCCGCCCAACCCCTTCGGCCTGGCCTCGCCGCAAAACGGCGTATACGTCACGACTTCCTCTCCGGAATTCACCTGGCAGACCGCCGTGGACGAAGGCGCGGGTATCGGTCATTACGAACTGTGGATCGACGGCGTGCGCAATCAGACCGGCCTGACCACGACTTCTGGAACCCCGGTTTCAGCCCTCGCCGAGGGCGCACATACATGGACGGTGAAGGCCTTCGACCGGGCCGGAAACGTGCGGACCACCTCATCCCGGAATCTGACGGTGGACACCGAACCGCCCCTGCCCTTCGCACTGCTGTCTCCCGAACAGGGAGAAACCGTGCACACGAACAGACCGACCCTCACCTGGCAGACGACCTCGGATGCCACATCCGGATTCTCCCGGTTCCAGGTGTTTCTGAACGGACAGCTTGTCGCGGACAATCTGACCGCCCAGCAGACCTCCCACACCGTATCCGGTACGCTGGAAAACGGAACGCATGCCTGGCAGATCAAGGCATGGGACCATGCCGGCAACGTCCGGACCTCTGTCCTGGGGAATTTTACCGTCTCCATCGGGCCGCCCGTATTCACCTCTCCGGCGACGGCCGATGCCACGGAACATCAGTCGTTCACCTATACCGCCACGGCCACCGACCCGGACGGGGATGCCCTGACTTTCTGGTTTGAAGATTATTCAGCCTGGTTGACGCCGTCCGGAAACACGATCGGGGGCACGCCGGGAGAGGGCGTCACGAGCGGGGTGTTCACGGTGAAGGTCACGGACGGACTGTTCACCACCGCGATGACCGTGCCGATAACCGTCGAACCGGTCAACGACCCGCCGGTCATTACCTCGCCGGCGACGGCCGTGGCCACGGAACATCAGTCGTTCACCTATACCGCCACGGCCACGGATCCGGAAAACGATGCGCTGTTCTTTCAGTTTTCGAATTATCCGAAATGGATGACCCCTTCCGGCAATCAGATTTCCGGGACAACCCCGAAAGGCGCGCAGGACACCTCCTTCACGTTGACGGTGTCGGACGGGGAATTCTCGGTCTTTCAGGGAGTCACCGTCTCGGTTCAGACGGTCAACGACCCGCCGGTCATCACATCCCCGGCGACGGCCGTCGCCACGGAACATGCGTTCTTCTCCTATACGGCCACGGCCACGGATCCGGACAACAATCCCGTCACGTTTTTCTATTCGGATTATCCGATCTGGCTGACGCCGGATGGCGCCGTCATCAGCGGCACGCCGCCCGAAGGCGCGACAAACACCACCTTCAGGGTGACCGCCTCGGACGGATCGCTCACGGATACCAAGATCGTCGAGCTCACGGTCATCCCGGTCAACGACCCGCCGGTCATCACCTCGCCGCTTACGGCCAATGCGGTCGAACATCAGCTCTTCACCTACAGCGCCACCGCATGGGACCCTGAAGAGAATCCGCTGACCTTCACCTTCTCGGATTATCCGGACTGGCTGAAACCCGACGGTGCCGTCATCAGCGGCACGACGCCCAAACATGCGACAAGCACTTCCTTCAGGATTACGGTGTCGGACGGTGAATTATCGGTCGAAAAAACAGTCGCCCTGACGGTCACCGCCGTGAACGATCCGCCGGAAATCACCTCGCCGCTTGCGGTTACCGCCACGGAACACGAACCCTTCAGTTATACCGCCAGCGCGACAGACCCGGACAACGATCCGCTGACTTTCCTGTTCTCAAACTATCCGTCCTGGTTGGTCCCGGCGCAGAATACGATCTCAGGCACGCCGCCCAAACACGCGCAGAACACCTCGTTCCGGGTGACGGTCTCGGACGGATCGCTGACGGACACCAAAACCGTTCTGGTTACAGTAACCGCCGTGAACGATCCGCCGGAAATCACCTCGCCGCTCGCGGTCACCGCCACGGAACACGAACCCTTCAGTTACACGGCCGCCGCCGCCGATCCGGACGACGACAACCTGACCTTCTCGTTTTCGGATTTTCCGGCCTGGCTGACTCCGGCAGGCAGCACAATTTCGGGCACGCCGCCTGAAAGCGCTCCGAGTACTTCCTTCCGGGTCACGGTCTCGGACGGGCAACTTTCGGACACACGGACCGTCGCGGTCACCGTGATCCCGGTCAACGACCCGCCGGTCATCACATCGGGCGACACGGCCCATGCCGTCGAACATGAATTGTTCTCATATGAAGCCGCGGCCACGGACCCGGAAAACGACCCGCTGACTTTATTATTCATCGATTATCCGTCCTGGATGACGCCGGCCGGAACCCGGATTTCGGGAAAGACACCGAAATTCGCGCGGGACACCTCCTTCGTCGTCGTGGTCTCGGACGGAGAGCTGGAAACCCGGAAAACCGTTCGGGTCACGGTCGAAGCCGTGAATGATCCGCCCAGGGTCACCTCTCCGGATACGGCCGTCGCCGTCGAGAAAATTCCCTTTTCCTATGTCGCGACCGGAATGGACCCCGAAAGCATGCCCGTCACCCTGACATTCGCCCGGTATCCTTCCTGGCTCACGGTCAGCGGGAACCGGATCTTCGGCACACCCTCGGACGGGCATACGGACACGACATTCTGGGTGATCGTCTCGGACGGCCTGTTGAAGGATTCGCTGCGCGTGAACCTGACAGTCATCCCGGTGAACGATCCGCCTCAAATCACGTCGCCGGATTCGGTGAACGCCGTGGAGAAATCGCTTTTCAGGTACACCGCCACGGCATTCGACATCGACGGCCCGAGAGTCACGATCTTTTTCATCGATTATCCACACTGGCTCACGCCCGCCGGAAGCGAATTGTCCGGTATCCCGCCGAAAGGCGTCAAAACGGCCGCATTCAAGGTCATCGCGACGGACAATCATCCGACCGATCCGCTGAGCGACACACTCAAGGTGACCATCCATGTCGAGCCGGTCAATGATCCGCCCTATTTCATTTATCCCCTGCCGCAGCCGGAATGGACCGATGCCGATACCGTTCGCTGGGTTCTGCCCCTGGATGAATATGTCGAAGATCCGGACAATTCGCATGATCAGCTGACCTGGGCGTATCAAGTCCTGACCCCCGACCAGGATATCGGGGTGTCCATCGATCCGGTCTCTCATGTGGCGACCATCTCCCTGTATCATGTGGAGGGAATGATCCAAATCGTGTTCAGGGTCTGGGACCTGGAAGGCCTCACGGCCGGCGATACACTCACGATCGCCATCCGCTCCGGCGTGGCCGCCGAACGGATCGGAGACGCACCGAAGGAATTCATCCTGTACGAAAATTATCCCAATCCGTTCAATCCCGCGACGACCATCCGGTACGGATTGCCCAGACCCTCGCATGTGGCACTCACGATCTATAATCTCCTGGGACAGAAAGTCGAGACCCTGGTCGAGGCAAAACAACGGCCCGGGACCTACGAAATCAAGTGGCGCCCGACAGGATGCGCATCCGGCCTCTATTTTTACCGGATCGAGGCAGAGGATTTCCACAGCGTCAGGCGGATGCTGTTCGTCAAATAGCACCGGATCGCCGCCGATTCAACCCGCCGGAACCCCGTTTCCGTGCGGGTTTTCTCATGGGGCGCCGTGCCCGGTTCCTCCTTTTCGGAAAACAGAGAATTCCCGGGAAAAGATTATTGACTTGACATTTTTTGAATAAATCCGTATAATCAAAAAAACCAGTGGGATATATATTAACTGGATCCAAGGCGCTTAGGGGGCGGCTCATCGATCCGGGTTTCGGAATCTCTTTTTTTCGGAACAGGACCACAGTCCGGATCGGTGGCGGACGTGTTTTTTGCTTCCCGATCGCCCCGGTTTCTGAAGTACCCGATCCCATCCATGCGGTTCGATGATTTCCCCCTTTTTTTCAGTCAGGGGATACCGGGACACATGTTTTCCCCGGATGAACCGGAATATGAGAAAAGGATTCCTGAAATGAGCCGGACCATGATTTCCGAGAAACTGGATCAGGCCGTCCGCATCCTGGACGAATTCGAAATCGATATGTGGCTGACCTTTGTCCGGGAGTCCTCGGCTTCCCCGGACCCCATGCTCGATCTGATCCTGGGCACACACTGCACCTGGCAGTCCGCCCTGATCGTCACCCGGGACAACAAGAAAATCGCCCTCGTCGGCAGCCTCGATGCCCAAAACATCCGGGATCATGCCCCGTATGAAGTCCGGACATATGTGAATGCGATCAAACCCGACCTCCTCACCCTCCTCCGTTCGGAAAATCCCGACCGGATCGCCGTCAATTATTCCGAGAACGACGCCCTGGCCGACGGCCTCTCCCACGGCCTGTTTCTCCTCCTTCAAAACTATCTGGAGGGAACCTGTTTTGCAGAACGGCTGGTATCGAGCGAACCGGTCGTCGCCGCCCTGCGCGGCCGCAAATCGCCCGGGGAAATCCGCCGGATTCAGGCCGCGATCGGGGAGACGCTCGACATTTTCGACCGGGTCACGGATTTCGTACGGACCGGCATGACCGAAAAGGACGTGGCCGCATTCATCCGCGGCGAGACAGAGGCCAGGGGGCTGGAACCGGCCTGGGATCCGGTTCATTGTCCCGGTGTGTTCACCGGACCGGATAGCGCCGGCGCGCATGCCGGACCGACAGACCGCGTCATCGAACCCGGGCATATCCTGAACATAGACTTCGGGGTGAGGAAGGACGATTACGTCTCGGATCTCCAGCGTACCTGGTATTTCATGAAACCCGGAGAGGAAGAGGTGCCGGAGCCGGTCCGGCACGGATTCCAGACCATCGTGGACGCCATCCGGAAGGCGGCGGATTTCCTGAAACCCGGCCGCATGGGCTGGGAGGTGGACGCGGTGGCACGGGAATGGATCGTGAACGCAGGATACGGAGAATATCCGCACGGTCTGGGTCATCAGGTCGGACGCAAGGCCCATGACGGATCCACCCTGCTCTGTCCGAAATGGGATCGGTACGGCCGGACTCCCTTCCGGAAAGTGGAAGAGGGTCAGGTCTTCACCCTCGAACCGCGCCTCACGGTGGAAGGTTGCGGCATCGCGACCGTCGAGGAAATCGTCCTGGTGACCCGGGAGGGAACCCGCTTCCTTTCCACGCCACAGAAAGAGATTTATCGGATTTCTTCACAAAAAACGGCTTCGGAACCACCGGCCGTGACCTGAAAAACGCCTGAGGGGAAAAGCGTATGAAAATCTTGATCCGTTTCATGGGAATCGGGTTTCTTACATTCGGAATATCCGCCCTGCATGCCCGGCAGGACTGGACCTGGCAAAACCCCCGGCCCCAGGGCAACACCCTGAACGGGATTCATCTCTCCGACGAATCGGCAATCACCGCGGTCGGCGGATCCGGAACCTGGATACACTCCGGAGACGACGGGGAAACATGGCGGGTGATTCACAGTCTTTCCGGAATCACCCATTCGTTCAACAGCATCACCTATCTGACCCCCGGGAAGGGTTTCATCACCGGTGAAAACGGATTGATCCTCAAAACCCAGGACAATGAACAGTGGCTCCCCATCGAAAGCGGCACATCCGAATCGCTCTATGATATGGCCTTTTCCGATGACGCGCGGGGCATCGCAGTGGGCGGCTATGGCACGATTCTCCGCACAGCGGACGGAGGAGAGACCTGGCATTCCGTCCAGTCAGGGACGCGGGAATGGCTCTACGATGTTTATTTTCGGCACAACACGATCTGGGCGATCGGCGGATACGGGACGATACTGAAATCGCAGGACGGGGGGGGAAACTGGCAGTCCGTCCGGAATGTCACGACAAACTGGCTTTACCGGATTTTCTTCGTGTCTCCGGATTCGGGATGGATCGCCGGGCAGAACGGCACGGTGCTCGCGACGGCAGACGGGGGCCGATCCTGGACGGCCCGACAGACCGGCACCCTGCAATCCCTGTACGACGTTTTTTTCATCAACGCGACGGAAGGTTTTGCGGGCGGAGAACAGGGCGCCCTGCTCCGCACTCGGGACGGCGGCCTCACCTGGACGCCGGTCTCGACCGGAACCCGCGAGAGAATCAACCGCATCCGGTTTTCGGACGCGAACAGGGGCTGGGCAATCGGCGGCCTGGGACTGATTCTGCAAACCGTGGACGGCGGAAACACCTGGTATCCGGTCAGCCGGGGTGAACACGTATGGTTCAGGAGCGTATTCTTCGTAAATCCGGACACCGGATGGGCCGCCGGACGGGACGGTGTCATCATGAAAACCACCGACGGCGGACTCAACTGGGAATACCAGCAAAGCAGGACCTGGAAACACCTCGAATCCATCTCATTCGGCAACGCCGACAACGGATGGGCCGTCGGACGGGAAAGGGTCATGGTCTCGACCCGGGACGGCGGCAAAACCTGGACCGCGGTGAATCATTTCAGGAAACCGAATCTGCGCGCCGTTTTCTTTCTGGATAAAAATTTCGGATGGGCGGTGGGAGACAGCGGCGCAGCCTATCGGACCCGAAACGGGGGCGTAAACTGGATTTCATGGCAGCACAGCGGTCACCCCAATGATCTGCAGGACGTGTTTTTCGTCGACCCGGATACGGGCTGGGCGGTCGGCAACGCCGGGGCCATCCTGAAATCCACGACAGAGGGCTGGCGGTGGAAAGCCCAGACCAGCGGCACAAATGAAATGCTGACCGCCGTTCATTTCACCGACTTCAAGCACGGCTGGGTTGTGGGCTGGTTCGGCACCGTGCTCCACACCCGGGACGGGGGCGAGACCTGGTCTCCCCAGTTCACCAACATCACGGATCATCTCTACGATGTGTATTTTCTGACGCATGAAATCGGATGGGCGGTAGGCTGGCACGGAAGAATCATCAAGACGACCGACGGGGGGGAATCCTGGTTTGTCCAGGAGAGCGGCACGTCCGAATGGCTTTACGGCGTTCATTTCACGAACGAGGGGACCGGCTATGCCGCCGGGACCCTGGGGACGATCGTCAAGACAGTCACGGGCGGCGGCGTTCTCAACGCCCCTCCCCGGATCGTCCGGCTCGCCGATTTCCGGCTCGAGACGCCCGAAACCCGCGTCATCGATCTGGATTCCTGCGTGGTCGATGACGACCATCCCGCGGAACTGATGACCTGGCGCGTCCGCGCGCTGGACGAAACCCTGACCGTCACGACCCAAAATCGCGTCGTCTCCATCACCCCCCGGGATTATGATGTGGAGGGACAGATCCGTTTCGAGGTCTTCGATCCCAGGGGTGCGTACGACCGGCGGGACATCACGATCGCCGTCGCGCCCTCTCCCTCACGCATCGATTCACACCCGCTCCCGAAACAGTTCGCGCTGAACAGGAACTATCCGAATCCTTTCAATCCGGCCACGACATTCCGGTACGAGCTCCCCAGGGCGGCTTTCGTTGAACTGACCGTTTTCAACATCCGCGGTGAGCAGGTCGAGACCCTGGTCCGTTCGAATCTGCAGGCGGGCGTATATCAATGCACATGGAACGCGGCGCATCTTCCCGCGGGGATTTACCTGTACCGGCTCAGGGCGGACGGCTTCGTCGGCGCCGGGAAAATGATTCTCCAGAAATAACCGGAAGGAGGCGTTTCATACCGGACCCGTCCGCGACAGTTTTCGACCCCGGTTCGGAGAGACCGGCCGCGGTCGTCTACGACGCGCGCCGCAAACGATGGCTTTGCTTTCACACCCCCCTTCAGATCGTCTCCGCATATCATGCAGGCGATGTGATGGCCGGATTCCGTGAAATCGAACAGGGAATCCGGCGGGGTTGTTATGCCGCGGGATTCGTGAGTTACGGGGCCGCGCCCGCCTTCGACGCCGCGCTGTGCGTCAGGGAAACAACGGATTTCCCGCTGATCTGGTTCGGCCTGTTCGGGGAGGCGGTGGAAACGGATCTTCCGGAAGGGACGGAACACGGGGACTCCCCGGACTGGCGCGGCGAGCTGGATTTCGACCGGTACGCCCTGATCCTGTCGCGCCTCCGGGAGTATCTGCGGTCCGGCGACACCTATCAGACGAACTACACGATGAGGCTGAGATCCGCGTTCCGGGACGATCCGTGGAATTTCTTTCTCTCCCTGATCCGGAACAGCGGCGCGGGGTACGGCGCCTTTATCCGCACGGGCCGGTTTTCGATCGCCTCCGCGTCTCCGGAATTGTTTTTCAGCAGGGAGGGCAACACCCTCGTATCCCGTCCGATGAAGGGCACGCGCCGCCGCGGCCGGACCCTCGCGGAAGACCTGGCGTTCCGGGACGCGTTGACGCGATCCGAAAAGGACAGAGCCGAAAACATCATGATCGTCGACATGATCCGGAACGACATGGGCCGGATCGCAAATCCGGGAAGCGTGCGCGTGGACGGACTCTTCACGGCCGAAAAATACCCGACCGTCTGGCAGATGACCTCGACCGTTTCCTGCAAAACCGGCGCGCCGCTCACCGAAATCTTCCGCGCCCTGTTTCCCTGCGCCTCGGTCACCGGCGCGCCCAAGCCGAGGACCATGGAGATTATCCGGGAACTGGAAATATCGCCGAGGAAAATTTATACCGGGGCCGCCGGATTCGTCACCCCCGGAAACCGGGCGCAGTTCAATGTCGCAATCCGGACAGCCCTGATCGACCGGGAAACAGGCATGGCGGAATACGGCGTCGGGGGCGGCATCGTGTGGGATTCGGATCCGGAATCGGAATACCGGGAATGCCTGGCGAAGGCGGCCGTCCTCCGCCCGGCCCCCCGGCCGTTCGAGCTCCTCGAGACCCTGCGGTGGACGCCGGAGGAAGGGGTTTTCCTGAAGGAACAGCACATCCGCCGGATCTGCCGTTCGGCGGCGTATTTCGATTTCCCGGTCAGCGAATGCTCCGTCCGCGGAGTCTTGGACGGCCTGGCGGCGGATTTGATGGCCGCGGAACCGCGGGCCGCGTCCCTGATCCGGCTGCTGATGGATTCCGCCGGCCGCCTGCGAACGGAAGTATATCCGCTCGATGTTCAGGAAACTCCGGCCCCGCTCCGTCTCGGGCTCGCCCAAACGCCGGTGAACCCGGACGACCCGTTCCTCTATCACAAGACCACGCACCGCGCCGTGTACGAGGAGGCAGCGAGGCAACGGCCGGACTGCGACGACGTGATTTTATGGAACGGCCGGGGAGAGATCACCGAGACCACCCGCTTCAATCTCGTCGTGGAGGAGGGCGGACGTGTCACCCCGCCCGTCGATTCGGGACTCCTGGCCGGGACATTCAGGGAATTTCTGCTGGAGCGCGGTGAAATCCGGGAGAAAATCATCACCCGGGAGAACCTGGAAGGCGCCCGCCGCCTCTGGTGCATCAACTCGGTGCGCGGACGGGTCCCCGCGGTTCTCGCTCCGGAATGAGATCCGTATCCCGACATCCCCCTCCCAGTTGCGGGACGGAAAGCCGTCGGATCCCGCCCCCGATTTAAAAAAAACCGATACCGCACTTAATGTTTTCCTGTCTGCTTCGTTTTATGAGTAGGATGAAACGGCAAAGCGCGTCATGATCGAATTCGAGGAGACCCTGCGAAGGTGTCGGAAACCCCTCCTGTCCATGGCCTGGCGGATGCTCGGCGATCGGGAGGAAGCCGAGGACGCCGTCCAGGAAGCCTTCATCCGGTTCTGGCAGCTGGATCCGGCTGCGGAGAATCCGGACGGCCGTTTCAGCCTGCTCGCCCGGATGGTCGTCAACCGGTGCCTCGATCAACTCCGGCGCAGGAAGAGGCGCATGCTCATCCCCCCGGGGTGGCTCGGCGAACGCGTCGCGCCGGAAAATCCGGAAACCCTTTTGGACCGACGGGATCTGGAATCGGCGATCCTGAAAACCGCGGACCGGCTGCGGCCGAAGCAGAAAGCCGTCTTCCTGCTCCGGGATGTCGAAGGGTATCCCGTGAAGGAGATCGCAGACATGCTGGGAGACACTGAAAACGGAATCCGCGTGAATCTGCATCTCGCGCGGAAAAACATGCGGAAATGGCTCAAACCCCTGATCGGAGGCCCGGAATCACGATGAAGTCCTGCAGGAGAATGGAACGGTTCCTCTCGTCGTACGCCCACAACGAATGCGGTACGTCGGAAGCGGAACGGCTCGAAAGCCATCTCGAGACGTGTCCGGGTTGCCGGAACGCCCTGGCGGAATACCGGAGACTGGCGGAACTCACCTCCGGAATCGCCTCTCCGCGATTGACCGGGGACGGGATGGAACGGCTGTCCTCCGGGATCCGGAGGAGAATCGCCGAATCGGGTGAGACGGTCCACAGGCCGCAGCCGCGATTTTGGAAGAGACCCGCCCTCGCGGCTGCGATCGGGCTTTTGATCCTCGGAATCGGGACGGGACGCCTCCTCCGGAGGCCCGCCCCCCCGCTCCACATCCACGGAAACATGACGCTGCCGGAGATCCGTTTGCTGAACAGCCGGCTGCGCGACCCGCGCATCCGCGCCAAGTGGTTCGACCGTCCGGTTCCGGTTTCCGGACTGATCGGCCTGCTCGAGGAAATCCGGCGGCTCGACCGCCGTCACGGCGTGATTGCCCCCGCGATGGAAGAGACGCTGGAACAGATCCTGTCCGGGACATCCCTTCGCCCCCGGCCCGGAACAAAGGCGGCGGATTCCCGGCATTCACGGGAGACGATCCCGCTGCATCGGTCGATCGAATCGCTGAAACAGCTCCGCAGCCGTCAACCTGAAATCACGCTGCGCGAACTCGCCCTTTACTATGCGCAGATTCACAGGACCTGAAAGGAGAACGCCATGAAACCCCTGAAATGCATCCTCGCGGCCACGCTCCCCCTCTTTCTCGCGGGATGCCTGACCGTGGACACCATCCAAACACGCATTCAAATCCGGGAGGAGGGGAAACCCGCCCTGCTCACGATCACGCATCTCGGATTTTCCTCGGGTGAAGCCAAACCCGGGGATGTCCGAAAGGATTTCGATCACCTGATCTCGGAATGGCAGGGAGACGAATACCTGATCGCACGGGCCAAAGAGGGCATCGTCGTGCGGGACCGGAGAGTCTGGGAGGAAAACGGCCGGATCAACGGATCGATGACGGGTCTGGTCGAAAAGATCGACGGACTCTATCCGTTCTGGGAGCAGAACGGGGAACGGATCCTGCTGGTCGAATGCGAAGAGGAGTTCGAACTGGCCGAAACGAACGGGAGAATCCTGAAAACGGAAAACAACCGGCTGATCGTGTGGGATGCCGGGGAAAAGGTATTGTCCTGGACATTGCGGCGGAATTTCGAATCGGAATCGATCGAAAAGAACCGGCCGCGCTTCGCCCGGATGTTCAGGGAGTATCTCCGGAACCCGGAGAATTAGCCGCCCCTTCCCGTCTTTCCCCTCCGGTTCCGGCTTTCAGGACCGGAGGGGTCGGCTTCCCGGCGCGGAACGGAAGTTTTGGTCCGCCGGAAGGGGGCGGATGCTCCGGATCGCGGGTCCGGGACGGAAGCGTTGATCCGCCGAAACGGGACGGCTCAGGAATGGGTCTTCACGAATTCACGAATTCTTCTTCACAAACTCCACGAGTTCATCGACTTTCGCGAACGCCAGCCCCACCACCGTGTCGGCCGCGCCGTAATACACGGCCAGACGGCCCGTGCCGGCGTCGCAGAGCGCCGCGCAGGGAAACACCACGTTCGGCACGTCGCCCGTACATTCATACAGTTCCCGCGGATTGAGGATGTAGGGTCTGGCGCGGCCGATCACCTTCCAGGGCTGATCGGAATCGAGCAGGGCCGCCCCCGCGCTGTACACGAAGCCGTTGCAGGACTGAAGCACGCCGTGATAGATCAAAAGCCACCCTTCGGAGGTCTCGATCGGCGCGGGTCCGCCGCCCACCTTCGTGTACTGCCAGGAATTCCCGACCGGGCCCATCACCCAGCGATGCCTGCCCCAGTGGATTAGATCCGGGCTGCGGCTCAGATAAATATCCCCGAACGGGGTGTGGCCGCTGTCGGACGGCCGGCTGAGCAGGACGAAATCCCCGTGGATCTTCCGGGGAAAGAGCACGCCGTTCCGGTTGAACGGCAGCAGGGCGTTCTCGACCTGGTGGAAGGTCTCGAAATCGTCGGACCAGGCCAAGCCGATGGTCGGGCCGTGATAATAATTGCACCACATCACATAATACCGTCCGTCGATCTCCACCACGCGGGGGTCGTAGCCGTACACGAAATTCCCGATCTCCTCGTCCTCGCACTGGAACCGGATGGCATCCGGCTCGATGGACCATTTCAGCCCGTCCTTGCTGAACCCGCGGTGAAGCCGCATCTTCCGGGTTGTGTCGTCGACCCGGAACACGCCGGCGAATTCGCCGCGGAAAGGGATGACCGCGCTGTTGAACACGCTGTTCGCGTCCGACAGGATGTCCCTCGGGATCACGGGATTGCCGTCGTACCGCCACATCACGGCCTCGGACCCGGACGGACGTTCCTGCCAGGGAAGGTTGGGAATCGATTGGGCGTTCAATATTTTCATGGGGATCTCCCCTTCTCTCCGGTTTTTTCACGGACGGGAATGTGGACGAACCGGCCCGCCGGCTCGTCCATAAATTAGCACACCGCCGGTGGATTTGCAAGCGGGATTTATCCATTCCGGATCGGGACATTGATTCTATGCACCCTCCGGGATCGGGATCGCTATCGCCATCGGAATCGGGTTCGATCCCCCCCATTTCCTCATCGCCCGCGGAGGATTCCTTTCTTCACAATAAACCCGGTTCACAAAACACGCTGGACGGGTTAGGAATCATGGGGTTGGGTTTCGCTTCACTCAACCCAACCTACTTCTGCACTGTGACGCGGAGGCTGAGTATCTGCTGTTTGACCGCACCGGGGCGGAACCCCGGTGCGATCATGTCTGTGTCATCCTGAGAGAGTCCGCCGAAGGCGGTCGACCGAAGGATCTGTTGCCCCGGAATGCCCGGTAGACGGAGATTCTTCGCCCCGCCTGAATGTTGCGGAAAAGACAGGGGATGACGATTGCAGAAAATATCCTCCAAAACCCTGTCTTCCCCGATATTTTCTGTCGGGGATCCACCCTGATACCTCTTCCCTGGATTCCCGCTTGAAGATCGCGGGAAAGACGCGCGGCAGCCGGACTGGCAATGCATAAAGGCATTGCACTCCTTTACTTTATAACTTGATGAACTTTCAACTTTATGGAATTTATGAACTTTCAACTTGTAACACCCACTGGATTCCCGCGAGGAACGCCGGGGCTGAGCCCCTGCTGTTTGACCGCACCGGGGCGGAACCCCAGGACGATCTAAGTCCCGTCCCGGGCCGTTGTACTGGACGAGGCCCGGGACGATCGGAGTACGACCCTCACACCTCCCTCACAACCGTCTCCGCCGCCTACCCGGGGGTCCATCCGTCAGGATTTCATGGGGACGCCTGGGAAAGAATATAAGACGGGTCCTAGCCCACGTCCTTTCAAAGAACATAGGAAGCACATTAAAAACCCTTGACTTTCAATCAAATCTGATTATTTTACCGGTGTAGTTTGAATCGCATCGGCTTTTCACATCTCGGGCATACCCCGCATTCAAACCTCTTTTGAACTTCCTCGCGATGATGCG
>DSAP01000120.1 GCA_011046415.1 bacterium
AAAACTCGCCGAATTATTCAGAAAACTCGCCGAATTATTCAGAAAACTCGGCGGATATTCCGGGAAACTCGCCGAATATTCCGGAAAACTCGGCGGATATTCCGGGAAACTCGCCGAATCATGTACTAAATCCATCGAATTTTATTGATTTCTCCGATAGATATCGCGACATTTCACAGGAGTTTCTGTAAACGCTTCCGTTTGTTTCGGGCGGGATAAAGGCCTCTTTCCGTCCGGGACCCCCGGGGATCCCCGGATTGCGCAGGAAGGAGAATCCGCCATGAACCTGACAGACCATAACGCGCGTTTGCCGCGGTTGAAGCTGAACGATCCCATGGAACCCCGGGAGCTGATGAATGAGATCAGCGCGCGGTCCGGGCTGGTTCCTGCCGATGTGGTCGGGGTAATCTATGAACTGGGCGCGAATCTGCTGAATTGCTGCCGGTATGCGCGTCCCCTGCGGCTGGAGGGGATCGGGCTGTTTGCGCCCACCGTCCGCCTGGACGGCACGATACACATCCGGTTCAAACCCGACAAAGGGTTGCTGAAGGAACTAAACCTGTCCAACAATCTGAAGAAACACATTACCCATCGTCAAAACCTGGGCAAGTCTCTGGAGGAACTCGGAGAAGACCGTGACGCGTGACGAGGAGAAAAAGCAGTTGGCAGTAGGCAGAAAGCGGAAAGCGGAAAGCGATGAGATGAGATGAGGCGGTGTTCCTTTCCACGCAGGCCGTTGAGATGATGTGAAAACGGGCTTACTTCATCAGGACGCAGGGGCGCGTGACGGTTCCCCCGGCAGTTACCAGCCGGATGAAGTAGACCCCCGACGGCGCGCCGGCCGGATCCCATACGAACGTATGCCTTCCGGCTTTTATCCATCCTTCCCGCAGGGTCTGTACCCTGCGTCCCCGCGCATCGAACACGGAAAGATCCACCCGTTCCGGACGGCGCAACGCCAGTACGACGGTCGCCGGGCCGTTGAACGGATTCGGAAAGACCGGGTCCAGAATCAGGCCCGCGGGACCGGATTCCCGGGTTCCCGCCGCCGAAGGTTCGGTCAGGGCGTCGAGTATCGCCTGATACTTGGGCGCCGATTCCCTGTAAGGCGGGAACTGGCCGAACTGGCTTTCGAGCACGCCCCAGCTGCCGTACTGTCCGTTTTTCTGTCCGATAAACGAGAAATTCATCAGCAGGGCGGATTCGCTTTCGGGTATCAATGTCCGAAGCGAGTCGAACCATTCCGTGTACAGGTCATACATGCCCGGGTGGGTCTGCGCGTCCATCAGGGCCCGGCCGTAGGGCTGATCCGAACCGAAAGGATCGGGAGTCAGGTGCTGGCCGCCCTCGTAATAGATCATGGGCAGGCCGAGCCTGCGGGAGATTTCCCGATCCTGTGCTTTCATCCAGGGGAAAGAATCGTTCCGCATCCCTTCCCGGGCCCAGAACAGCACGTCCTCCGCGGAGGCCGCGCCGCCGAGCCGTTCCAGCGCCGCATATCCTTCATCCGATAAACCGAAATACGCGGCCGGGGAGAAGGCGTCGATGCTGCCGGGCCGCAGGTTGAAAACGATCCGGTTGCTGACGTCCTGCCAGGCGGCCTGGACACCGGCCACCCGTACCAGCCGGTCCAACCGTCCGGCGAATTCTTCGGTCCAGATGTCCATCGCATTCTGGATGAAGGGGACGATCCGTTCCGGCCAGGGCATGTCCTGCTCGCCGTTCTCATAAAGCGCATGGGTCTGGTCGAACATCCAGTTCCAGATTTCGTTGGAATATTCCACATAGATTTTGAGCGAGGGATCCAGCCCGTCCCGGAACAGGCGGGCCATTTGACGGATGTATTCATCCTCCGCATCATGCGGCACGCACACCCAGCAGCCGGCCTGTTTCCGGTTGCAGAGCGCGATCATCCATTCATAGGGGACGCCCCGGATCGTATAGGTATAATCGTCCACATGCGGGCGGTCTTCCCAGGTTTTCAGCCGCGAATTGTTCGTCAGCCCCCAGTCCATGAAGCGAAGGGTCCCGAACGGTTCGAGTTTCTCCAGCCATTCCGCACTCCACGGATCACGCCCCTCCGCCTCGTCCGTTCCCGGCAACAGCACCCGGATGTTGCGCACGGGATCGGACTTCTTGGATTCCAGGATCATGAGCGCCAGAATCCCATCGCGACGCAGATAGTCGAACGTGATACGGCCCGGCGATTCCGTGAGGACGGTTCCGTCGAAACCGATGGCGATCCGGCCCTCGCCGTCGTAGAGAACCGTGTAGATTCCTTCCTTCAGAGTGGTATTGTGCCACACCGTGCGTACGACCTGAGCCGTTTCGGTTCCCTCCACAGGAACCGGCAGTTCCAGCGGATACCCGTGTTCGTCCACCGGAATCCGGTCGAGCACCCCCGTGTCCCAGGGATTCTCTCCCCCCTCCACCCATTCCGCATTGAAGGTGATCCACCGGCGGCTGTATTTCATGATGTCCGCAAACGGCCATTCCGCGCCCCAGTCGGATGGCCCGGCGAGGTTGGTGCCGATCCGGAGCGTGCCGTTTTGGGCCGAAAGCGGTAAGCCGAAAAGCAAGAAAATCCAGAGAAAGAGGATTCGCGGCATGGGTTCTCCTTTGATCCGGTTCAGAATGAACCAATATAACCAATCCGCCGCGCGAAGGAAAGGGGGAAAATTTTTAAAATGAAAAAGCCCGGGACGGAACGTCCCAGGCTGGAGAAATTCTCCTTGGATGGGGAATGACTATCTGCCCTTTTCTGTCTCAGACTTCGCATCTTCTTCCGGGGAAGCACCCCAGCATTTCGCCCGACGGGGCCTTCCCGTCCTGCGGAAGGCGGGCGCTTCCTCGTCGTCCATCCACATCATCCGTTTTTGCATCATCGGGCCGCAGGACCGTCCGGACTGTTTGTCGAACCGGACGCGCTGTTCCGGGGTCAGGATTTCCCGCACCGCGAGCCGGTGATTCACCCGCGCCTTGTGGATGCGCGTCTTCAGGGCTCCGATCTCATCGACTTTTTTCCCGACGGCTGAACGGGACGGGTTTTCTTCGATGACCAGCTTTTGGAGTTCCGCGATTTTCACCTTGAGATCGGCCGTCAGCCCGAGGATTTCCCGGTCCCGTGCCTTCCGGAGTTCCGCAGCCTGTTTCTCCTGGTCTTCGGTCAGGTCGACGCCCTTGCACATTACCCCGCATCCGGCGCCTCCTTCGATCTCGACACCTTTTTGCATGAGTTTCATGCGTTTCTGCATCTCCTGTCCCGTCGCCAGGGCCGTTACGGCGAATACGAGGATCAGGGGGAGCACCGGCATGTTCCGTACGTGTTTCATCTTATTCCTCCTTGGGTTGATGAGTTTCAACAAATTCCTCCAAGACACCCCGGTCATTCATCAAACGCCGCCTGATCAGGCGTTTCGATCCGGGCGGTGAATCCGGCGGGAAGCGGTTTCTCTGATCCGCGATCATCCGGTCCGTCATCATCCGGATGAAGCGCCGGCGCTGTTCCGGGGTCAATTCGGATTGTTCGCGCAGCAGTTGAAAGACCACTTCCTTTTCGATTTCACACCGCAACCGGCTCATGCCTTCGATTTTGCGGACGATCCGGGCCGTGTCGACGGGTTCATGCGTCAACAGATCCGCGATGGCGGTCCGTTCTTCGTGCAGTCTCATCCGGATTTCCTGTACCCGGGGCTGAAAGGACATCCGTTTTTGCCGGATCCTGCGGGCCTGCTCCGGAGCCAGTTCGAATCCCGTCATGTGACGGCTGCTGTCCGGCGTGCTTCCGACGCGAATCATCCGGTCCCCGGCTTTCCGGTTTTCAAAATAACGGTATCCGGCCGCGGCCAGGAAACCCAGGTTGAAAGCGAGGGACAGAATCAATCCTGCCATAAGAAGCCTGGTTTTCATTCCTCACCTCCCCCGAGGGCATAGGTCAAGTATACGGCGCCCAGTGAGGCGGCCGGAAAATCCTGAAATACGTCCCGGTCGAGCGGGCCGAAGAATTCCTCGGCCGTCAGCACCGTGCCGCCCTGTTCGTTCGGGTCGATCCGGCTGCCGAGAAAAATGCCGAGGGCGAGAACGGCGGCGCCGGCGGCGGGCAGGAGCAGACGTTCCCATCCGCCCGCGCGGGAGATGCGTGTCCCGGATTCGATCCGCGCCCGGATCCGGGTGTAGAGATAGGGCGCCGGTTCCGGATCCGGCAGGACGAGCATATCCCACACGGCGGACGCTTCCGACAGATGCGTCCGGCATGCCTCGCAGGACGCGAGATGGTCGCGGAGTTTCTCCCGGATTTTATCCCGGATATCGGGGGCGGGTTCACCGTCGATCAGGACGGATATGTTTTTTCTCGCGTTCTTGCACCGCATCTTCTTTGTCCTTCCTTCATCCATTGAAACACCTCCCGCGATGAAAACCTGCGGTCAACCGATCAGGGGCCGCAACTTTTTTTTCAGAGTCTGCCTGGCCCGGTGAAGACGTGACTCGACCGAGGCGACGGAACAGCCCATCACATCCGCGATCTCTTCATAGGAAAGGTCCTCGAATCGTTTGAGGATGACGGCCGTGCGCTGGCTTTCGGGCAGCGAGTCGATGGCCCGGCGCACCAGGCGCCGCCGTTCCTCCTGTTCCAGGAGGACATCCGGCCGCTCTTCCCCGTTTCGGGTATACACGGATTCCCCACCATTCCTGAACCATTCGAGGGAGAAGAGACGCCTCCGCTTCCTGTCCCGGATGAAATTGAGAGACAGGTTCACGGCGATCCGGTAAAGCAGGGTGGATAGTTTTCCGGCGGGCTCGTACCTGTCTGCGGTCCGGTACAGGCGGATGAATACTTCCTGGGCCAGTTCCTCGGCGTCCGCCTGGTTGCCGACGTAGCGATGGCAGAGACGGATCACGCGGTCCTGATTAAAGAGGACGATGTCGCGGAATGCGTTTTCGTCTCCCGCCTTGACGCGTGCCATCAGGGCCTGATCGTCCGCCGCCGTTCTGTTCATGCGAGGTGACATCCAATAGTTGGAACACATCCAAAGGGAAAAACCTGCGGTAATGATACGGGAAAATATCCGGTGACATGAGAAAGTTCCTCATCCGTCACGATTTCAGTTCGAAACGGAGGGTCATGCCCTGGCCCGGCCGCGTCTCCTTCACATAGAGCCGTCCCCCGTGATATTCCTGGACGATGCGGCGCGCGAGCGAGAGGCCCAGGCCCCATCCCCGTTTCTTGGTCGAGTATCCGGGTTTGAAAATCTTCTTCTTCAGGGTTTCCTCGATGCCGCGTCCGTTGTCCTCGATTTCGAGGAATACTTTTTTTCCGTTTTTTTCAGCGCCCGCCCGGACAATGATCCGGCCGTCTTCCTTGTCCATCCCGTCGAGCGCGTTTTTCATGACATTCTCGACAGCCCACTGAAACAGGTCGCCGTTGAGCCGGATTCTCGGGACGGATTCGTACCGCTCCTCGATCTCGACCCGCCGTCCGGACCGGGGCGTGCGCCTGCGGATGTACTCGCAGACTTCCCGGATTACGGGAGCCAGGTCCGTCGCCTGCAAATCCGGTCTGGATCCGATCTGGGAGAAACGCCCCGTCACCCGGACGAGCCGGGCCAGATCCTTTTCCATGTCTGCGTAGACCCGGGCCCCTTCCGGGATGTTGCCGGAACGGAGCAGTTCCACCCATCCCATCAACGATGAGATCGGGGTCCCGAGCTGATGCGCGGTTTCCTTGGCCATGCCCACCCAGATGGACCGCATCTCGCTCTGGCGGCTCTGTGCCGATCCGGCCAGGCCGATGAGGATGAAAAGACCGATGATCGCCATCTGCACATAGGGCAGCCACCGGAGTTGCCAGATGAGGCGGCTGTCCCCGTAATACAGGTAGCCGAGGGGTGTCTCCTCGTATTTGATCGCGACCGGGTCGATCTCCCGGTCCATTCTCCTCAGCATGCCGCGGACCCGGTCGAGCGCCTCGGGTGATCGGTCTTCCGGATCGACGCCGATTTCCTTCCAGCTGACGGGATTGTGGTCCGCATCGGTCTGGATCAGTGGGAAACGGATGCGCCGGATGATCTGGTCGAAGAGAAAGGTGAGGTCTTCCGATTCGGCCGCGGCCACCTCGCCCACGGTCTGCGCGTAGAACTGCACGATCTCGCGCGCCTCATCGCGCAGCTGGCCGACGACGCGCTGCGTGTAGAGATGCAGACCCACCCCCACGACGAGGGCCAAGAGGAAGAGCAGCCCCGTGACCCCCCCAAACAGGCGGACAAAGAGATATTTCATCGTTTGCTCCTCCGCCACGACGCAAGCCTGAGGCGGACGGCGCCCGGCAACCGGCGGATGCGTTCGAGCTCGACCGGTTCATAGAATCCCCAGAGATAGAGCAGCAGGGGAAAGAGCATCAACAGGACCGCCTTCACGGCGATGACCAGAAGCGCCGATTGGAAATGAACGGCGCCCGAAATGAAATAAATGCAGGCCGATACCCCGAGGATCTTCAATAATTTCGAATGTTCATAGGGTATGGGAAAGACACGGTGGGCCGCGAACCAGGTCCACAGGTAAAGCAGGAAAAAGGACAACACCGTGGCCCACGCCGCGCCTATCATCTGAAAGCGGGGAATCAACAGCAGATTCAGCAACACATTGACCACGGCGGATCCCAGGGTGGAGATCGCCAGGATCCGCGTATGGTTTTTTAACAGAAGACCCAGGGAAACCGACTGCCTGGCGCCGTTGGCGACATGGGCCAGGGCAATCAGAGTGACAACCGGTACCGCGGCCGCGTAATCCGGCTTCTGGGCCAGCAGGGCGATCCATTCCGGACCGTAAACCGAGAGGGCCAGGCCGACCCAGGCCAGCAGATACACGAAATAGGTCTGGATCTTGCTGTAATAGCGCCGGTCGCCCTTCTGGCCGTATATTTTATAGGCGATGGGGAGGAGGCTCATCTGAAAGGAACGGATGAACAGGACGTTGAGTACGCCGGCGATCCGGTTGCCGAAATCGTACAGGCCGACCTCCTTGAAATCCACCAGAATCTTGAGAAGATACCGGTCACAGAACAGCAACGCCGTCATGGCCAGAGAGGCAAACACCATCGGGATGCCGAAAAGAACCGCATTCTTCAGTTTACGGAAATTCAAGGACAGACGGCATTGCCCGAGCATATAGGGGGTCACCGTCAGCAACAGGAGTATTTCACTGGCGAGATATCCGTAGAATATGCCCTGCAGCCCCATCCGATAACGCCCGACCAGAATAAGATTCAGGACGAGAAGCGTCATGAATTTCAAAATGTTGACCACGGCAAAGAAGGCCGATTTCTCGTTCGCCCTGAGCACGCTGAGCGCCATGGTCGTCAGCATCCTGAAAAACAGGACCAGCGAGGCCAGTTTCACGACGATGACAAACCGGGCGGGTTGACCGAGCCAGGTGGAGATGGGAACGGCCATCGAGAAGATCACGGCGGAGGAAAGCCCCCCGACGGACACGACAAACAGCATCAGTGTAAAGACGATGGCCGCCGATTTCTCCGGGGAGTCCGCCTGCACCTGAAACCGGATGACGGACTGGTTCTGCCCCAGAATCAGGACTTGGAGCAGCAACAGCAACGAGACCTCGATCATCGCCAGTTTGCCGAAATCCGATACGGACAGATAATTCGTGTACAGCGGCAGCAGCACAATGCCGATCAGTTTGGTCGCGACGTTGCCGAGGCTGTAAATCAAAGACTGGCCGGCCGTTTTTTTCAGACGATCATACATCGTGGAATCCCGGTTTTTCAGGCGCCGTGCGCCGGGTCCTTGACAGAATCCATTTGACAAGCACAAACAGTCCTTCGAGACATCCGAATACCCAGGTGTCCGGTCGAAACCAGACGTCCCGGAACGGCATCGTGTTCTTGCCTGCCGGGCGGAATCGTTGAAACCGGCCTTTTGGGCCGGTTTTCAGCAGCATCCCTTGCACATAACCGGAAATCCAGAGATAACCCCGGCCGGACGATGGGACGTACGTTCCGGGATCCGGCACATCGAACATCCCGTCCACGGAAAGACGGTACAGGGCACAGGGGAAATCGACTCCGTTGTCCAGGGCCAGCTGCAGGGGACCCCAGAGCCGGGGGTTGATTTCGATCGCATAATACCGGTTTTCGTGCAACCGGAATTCCATCATCAGCGGGCCGGACCAGCGCGTTTCGGAGATGATGTCATCCACACGGCCGCATAACGACCGGGGCAAACGGCACGGTGCGGCCCGGATGATCGACTTCCCGTGAGGCTGCTGGACCAGGTTCCGCTGGGTGAAATATAAAATGCGTTCGCCGCGGCGATACAGCGCGCAGTAATAATAACTGTCGCCCGGCAGCCATTTCTGGAAGAACACATCCGGGCGGCCGATCAGGGCCTTACGCCGCCGGTAATCGGAGCGGTCCAGCACGAGGACGGGGGGAAATTGTTTTTGTCCATTGAGGACGCCTTTTTCCGGCTTGATGACGAAAGGCACATCCCGGATTGCGGGAGACCGCGTGATCCGGGGCGGGACCGGGAAGTCGTTTTCGGCCATCCACCGGACGAAAGACCCCTTGTCCGAGACCCGGTGATACAGGTCCGGATCGGGTACGGGCAGTGTGACCCCGAACCGGCGGAGCAGGGCTTCTTCCTCGAACAGACCCCGGATCAGCGCCTCGCCGGTGGGTAAAATCACGGACTCCGGATAGGTTTTGAATATTTGAAGGAGACTGTCATGGAACCGGACCGGATCCGACGGATCCGCATAAGGCCGTTTTCTGTCAGTCCGGGAGGCGTAGGCGGTGAACCGGAACGGATCGGGCGGCGCGCCCCGTTTCGGGATCAAACGGACCGGGACGCCCCGACGCACGAGGGACCGGACGCAGGCGACCACGGCCCTGTCGTTGGTCGAGAGAAAACACAACGCCGTTCTCATTTCGCCTCGCAGATGATCAGGGGCCGCTGGGCAAACCGCAACGTGGTCACGGGACGCGAGAAACGCACAAGATGACGGATTCTGTTCGTGAGACGGTTCGCGAAGGTGTTGGACAGGGGGGGCGGCCATGGCGTGTCCGCCGGCATGTCCCGGTAGACGGCTTCCCTGTCATTCAGCGGATACCGCATCAACAGGCCGTGCCGTTTCGGATTCCAGCCCGACTCGATCAACAGGGAACGGGTAAAGGGGATGATCTTTCGATCCTCGCATATTCTTCCTGCGGAACCGCCCAGCGTGTAACCGGTTTGAAACACCATGACGGGCGCGATCCGGGTCAGTTTGTTCAGATACGAGACCGCAAAGGCCCGCCACCGGTCCGGAGTCAGCGGATCGTCGAAATCATGGCCGGCATGCTGCAGCACGTTCAGGAAGACCAGCACATCCGCCCGGGGCAATGCGTCGATGGAGGCGAGCGTCACCGGAGTCTGACGCAGGGTGATGCGGTCTTCGAGACCCGTTATTTCCGAAAAAAGCCGGATCAGTCCCGCATGCGCCTCGAAGGGTTCATAGGCAATCACCCGGGCCCGGTGGTCGCGGGCCATCCTGAGCGTGAAATATCCTCCGTTGGCGCCGATCTCGATCACGGTCTTGTCCCTCAGATCCACCCGGGATGAAAACCAGGCATAGCGCTGCGCGTCCAGCCGGGTGGCCCGGACACGAAAATTCCGGCGGACCGGTTCGGGCAGAAATTCGGGAAGTTGCTGATACCGGGCATGTTTTCCGGTCCGGGAAAGATAGATCCTGATTTGTTCCAGAGCCTCGTCGGTCATCATCCTGGGATTCATCCTGTTTCTTAATAAAATGCTTCATGGAATGATCGGCAACCCGGAACCATTCCATGATCAGCACCCGACAGGGATGTGTTTTATCCGCGGTCGAGCACCACGAACAGCCACTGATTGTATGCCGGCGAAAGCCTGCGCAGACAGGCGTCCAAAACACGGATGATCCGTTCCGCCCAGGCACGATCCGGCATCCGCGACGCCAGCATGCGGCTGACGGCATGTCCGAATGCGACTTCCTCGCGCACGACCCATCCCTCCGGAAGCAGCGGCTGAAAAGAACCGTGATGATACGATCGTCTGTGCCCGTTTTCCGGCGTGTAGCGATGGCAGTGTATGCACAGATGTTCTCTGAGTGTTTCATTGAAAGGCACCGAGATCAGCACCCGTTTCCGCGCCACGCGGCACAGCTCGCGCACGGCGAAGCCGTCGTCCGGCAGGTGTTCAATCACTTCGAGACAGACGACATTGTCCACACTCCGGTCCTCGAACGTCTCGAGCGCGCCGTTACGAAAGTCAATCCGGACCGCCCGGCGGCCGATCCGCCCGTTCGACAGGTCCCTGCGGGTCCGGTTGATTTCTGTCCCGAACACGACCCGGTCCGGATCGGCGTCCAGGACCGATTTCAGGAAATCGCCGTAAAATGTCCCCACATCGAGCACGCTTCCCGGCCGCATCCGTGAGGCCGCCCGATGAAAGCGGTACCGCTCCTTCAGTCCGAACGGTTTCGAGGGTTTGGGATGGCCCAGCGCCTCATAATACGCATCCTCCAATGGCCGGAGTATTTCGGAATCCTTCATGTCAATGCCCCGGTTCCTGGTCTTTCCCGATGAAATATTGGACGATCTCATCCGTCGAGGCGATCCAGCCGTTTTGCCGTTTCGTCCAGTCGAGTATTTTCTCGTACAGGGCGGTGTATCCCGTCGCATCCCCGGGATGCAGGTTGTTGTTGTGCCAGTTGATCGTCATACACGCCCGATTTCTCGCGGTTTCCTGCAGCATCGCAAAGACCAGCGGCCAGGCGGCTTTTGCGGTCAGGTTGCAATATTTCTCATAATACAGGCTGGTTCCCATCAGGATTTGCGGAAGCTCCCAGAAGGCGAGTTCTGCCCGGGTCGTGCAGTCCCAGACGCGGAACGGAAGGCCTGTCCCGCATCGCCATCCGGGCGCCCTGTAGAAACCCAGCGTGCTGTCGTACAGGAACCCCGCCTCCAGATTGTGACGAAATGTTTTTTCATGATCGTACGCGAGGTAATGGGATCGTATCCCCAGGATTTTCCGGCCCGTGACCGATTCGACACGTTTCTTCTCCCCGGCGGTCAATCCGGGCCGGCTTGCGCCCGAGACGGAGCCGTGCAGCCCGATTCCTGAAAACAGGCCCAGATTTTTCCGGATCCGCGGGTCGTCCGGATCGTAATCCGGGTCACGCGGCGATCTGGCTATCCCGGCGATGAAATACGTGGATGTGCCGCCGTATCGTTTTTCGATCCGGCGGATGAACCGAAAATTTCCGGACCGGTTGTCCGGTCTGACCAGAGACTTCAGGACCGTTTTGGCCGTTCTGAATCCCGGAGACGATTTCATGGCGCGCCGGATCTTCGACCATGTCCAGCTGTGAAACCGGTCCACATCGTGGCTGAGTGCCAGGGCGAAAGCGCGGCCGCCGGGCCATGACCCGAATGGCGGCGGGGGCACGCCCTGACGCCGGCATCCATGCCGGATCAGGGCGCGGAGCAGGGCCACCAGCCTGTCCACGACGGGCGTGTCATAAATCGCCGAACCCAGCGGACTGTCGGTCCGGCGGAAACGTCCGTAGGCGTCCCGTTCGGTGATTCTGCGCTCATTGGCGAGGGAGAAGAAATAGAAGGCCGTGGCGGGGATGTCGATTGCGCAGCGGGCGTCCCGTTCGGATACGGTGACGGCGCATCCGAGCCCCCCGGAATCCTGCATCCAGACCGCGCCGGAGGGGGGGGGCGGCGCATAGTACAACGCATCACAGAACGGCGGCGACGATTCCGCCTCTTCCGTGCGGATGACCCTCAGGGCCGCTTTGGGGACGTTCCGGATGAAGGGGACGCCGGACACCGTTTCAGGGATCCGGATCACGAAACGGTCTTCCGGGATGGAGATTTCAGGCTCGCCGTACCGGATCACGACCGGCGGGATGCGCCCGTCCGTGATCAGGGAGAAAGGGATCCCCAGCATCCGGAAGAGCTGCTTCCAGGTGTACATCCATTCGGCGTGCAGCGGGGAGCCGGAACGGATAGAGAGGCCGATTACCGGATCATGCGCGGTCATCCCGTCTTCCATATCGCGATCGATTCACAAACCGTAGAAAATGACGTATTCCCGTCCATGTGCAATCCTGTCCGCGGATCATAACCGTTTCAACCGGCGCAGCGCCCGGTGCTTGATCCGGTACATCCGGAGGGCGTTCCACCAACGGTCCTGTTTCCGAAACCGTTCCGCAAATTCGCGGAAGACATCCTTCCCGGTGAGCCGGTGGAGCATCTCCAGCTGCACGACATGAAGCCGCTGATATCCGAGCGTCGCGGGGTCCGGATCCGGATACCCGTCCATCCGGCAGAGGTTGTAGCGCGACCAGTATCCCAGGTCGTATTCCGGGAGGATGCCCTCGAGCGTCCGGATGCCGTCCTCCAGGATGCGGCGCGCCTCTGGATGATCCGGAAACACGCGGACGAAATCCTGAACGCCGCAGAGCGCGAAGATCATCCCGTTCAGGACCAGGGTGGGAGCGGAAGCCGGGTACTCCTCGTAGAACGGACCCCACGGGGTGAAGACGGTGACGCCTCCCTCATCCACCGGCCGGGTGAAGGGGATCAGCGCCGATTCGGCCAGTTCCGCGACCCGCTTCTCCCGCGTGAGCCGAAACGCCCGGACCAGGATCGAGATGCCCCGGCTCTGCGAGAATGCGGACTGCCAGGGGCCGGGATTCCCGTACTGGGGCAGCGGCACATGGGTCATCCAACGTGCGCCGCATTCCGGATCGTGTTCCGCATGCCGGACGAACCAGTCCGCGAATTTCAGGAAACGGGTCCTGTCCGTTTCGGACTGTGTTTCGAGAAAGGTGTGAAACACCGCCAGCCCCATCTGCCCGATGGAGATGGGAAAATAGACATCCTCCCGCCCGTCCACATCGATGTAAGTCTTGTTGAGCGGAATACCGTCCGCGTCGAATTTGCGGATCAACGCCTGATCCTTGCCCGACGCGACCCGGTCTTCGCGGAAGACGAAATAATACCGGTCCACAACCGGGGAATCAAGGTCGTTCGCCAGTTCGTACAGGTTCCGTCTCCGCCTCAGGTCGGCCAGCAATTTGCCGAGCATGAAGAAGGTTTTCTTGATTTTCCGGATCAGCATATGATTTTAAAGATAGTCATAACAGGCGTTAGAATCAAGTGTCATGATCGGAAAGGCAACTCGGCTGCGCGGCCGGAGAGGGCGTTCCGGAATGCGGAGCATTCGGTGACCTGGATTGAGGCCTTTGTCGGTTCCGGATTGCGGGATGGGGGGCAATACATATGATAAGGACGGGTTGTATCACAGTGGTAAGCGGTGAGAGGCGAGGGGCGGGACAGGAGGCATCGGACAGTTGGCAAAATTCCCTAAATTGCGGCGGAGAGGATGAGATCACATCAATTCGGATCAATCGGGGTAAAATAGTATCAACAAACCGGTCAGAATTAAAGATCCTGGAATAACGAAGAAGAAATGGATCCGATCAGACCCACCAGATCTGCCGTTCGACTTCTTCGGCCTTATCCGGGGGAGATTCCGATTCTTTATCTTTTCTGTCCTTGAGCAGCTGATAGACCCGTTCCTTGATCAGTTCGGGGGAATCCATCCCCTTCAGGCTGAAATGGTTCGCGCCCTCCCTGAAAATGGCCTGAACCTGATCGCCGTCGCTGACCGAAGAAAGCACCAGAACGGGGATGTCTTTCGAGAATGCGAAGCCCCGGATCCGTTTGAGCAATTCGATGCCGTGGATATCGGGCATCATCATGTCGAGGATGATGATGTCGGGTTTCTGTTCGCAGATGATTGCCCATCCGTCCCGGGCGTTTTCCGCCTCGAAGACCTCGAAGCCCGTTTCGGCAAACACGGATTTGTAAAAAAACCGTGTCGTCGGCGAATCTTCGATCAGGGCGATCCGGATTTTTCGAACCGGCATGATGGTCACCATTTCATTACAGAGGGAATCCCATCATCCCTTCTACAAATTCCGGGCCAGGCAACATTACGGGGCGAAACGGGAGGATAGGGCTTGCATTTTGAAGGGTTTTTTTTCAGAATGGAAAACGCCGCGCGACGGAACCGGAATCCCTCGGACGTGACCCTGCGCCGGGTCGTCCGGGAATGCGTTTTGCTCCCGATGAACGGCGGATCAGGCGGTCCGGGATGCTTCGGTGTGGATCATGTATCGCAGGGCCGCGAGGATCAGGAGATTCAGGGTCAGGCCGACGAGCGCGATGAACTGTTCCTGGTAAAACATGAAGACCTGGGTCAGGAATATAGAGATCCATACCGAACGTTCAAACAGTTTGAAAGCCGCCAGCCGGGAACGGGTGATCCGTATAACGCCCAGGAAGACAAAGACGGCGGACAACAGGGAAGACGCAAACTCCGCCCATTCGACGAAGGTCAGATTATCGAACCGTTCGGCCAGGCGGCTGAATATCCCGATATCGAAGATTTGGTCCACGCCGAGACCCTTGAAAAAGACGAGGGCGATCACGTGCCCCATTTTCAACACGAGCTGGACCAGGAAGAAGACGACGAGGGCGACGGTGAAGCCGGGAAATCGTGTCGTCTTCAGGTAGAGATCCCGGAAAACATGTTTGATCCGTGCCGGGATGCCGGGCCGGGGTGTCGGCACCAGGAGGGCCCCGGTCAGTATGCGTCGGAGCGCGTCCGCCAGGGGATCTTCCGGGTCCGTGTTCTCGAGGTAAGACAGGGCGCGGTTCTTTTCATTCTCGTCCAGGTCATGCAGGGCCACCTCTTCGATCACGCGCAGCGTGTTCATCAGATATTCTTCCTTCGAATAAATCCGTTTGTGATGGATGGCCCGGACACCGAGGACGATGAGTATGAATGTGATATACATGAGCGCCACCGCGGGCTGATAAAAATAGTCGTTTTCACGGGTCACGAATTTTCCGACTTCATCGATGAATGTGCCGAATCCGATCCCGCCGATGACGGCGGCCCATCGTTGCGCCGACCGATTCAGGAAGGCGATCAGGATGATGAGGGCCGCCAGCATCAGCAGGCCGCCCCAAAGCATGTGCGCGATATGGAGCGTCGCTCCGCCGATCTGCGGATAATCGGTCAGTTTCAGGTACAACCGGATGATCAGGATCGAGGCGACGGCGGAGACCAGGAAGTTTTCCAGATCCTCGCCCGCTTCCAGGTTGCGGATCCAAAAGAGGTGTTTTTTCATCGACTGTCGCCTTTCATTGGGGATGTTCCCGACGCTTCAGCCCCCTTCAGGGAAAGCCCGCCCGGTTACGGGGATTGTCCGGTCCCGTCCTTCCGCCGGAAGTTGCCGGGTCACGATGGAGGACGATTGATTCCGAAGCATAGCAAGCGGTCCGGAGAAATTCAAGGTTTATTTATTCCGGCGACGGATTGTTCAGGACACGGCGGGAAACGGCTTGCGGTTGTCCGGCTTGCGGTTTTTTCGCGATCAGACCGGACGTTTTACGTTTGATTTTAACCGATCCGTCCGTATATTTTCAGGGCGATCGGGCGGGCCGGACCGGGAGGATTCTCCCGGGCGAAGGCGCCTGCGTCCACGCCGGCTGTTCCCGGCACGCGGGGCGGGGGGAATTCATTCGCAACGTCCGGAGGGCGGGTAAGGGGCCCGATCGGAGGGGCTCGCATAGACCGGAAAGACATCAGAACGTTAGAAAGGACTTGCTGTTTGCGCTCCATACACAAGCGTATTTTCGCCGTCATCCTGCTGACCGGCTTCACGGGTTGCGCCGTGCGGCCTCCGCGGGTGCCGGTGCGCGAGAGTCCCGAAATACGGGTCGGTCTCCTCGAAGGCCTGCGCCGGGTCGAATTCACCGCGCGGGACCGGTTCCGCATCGAGAACGAAGCGGGAATTCCTTTCGGCGGGGGACAGCCGGGCTCGCGGTGGTATGCCGAGGTGATCCAGTCCGTTCCCGGGCGGGTGACTTATCACCTCACGGCGGGATCCATGCACGACCGGGGCGAAGCCAGGCGCCGGGCCGCGGAACTCGAAACGAAGGGCATCGCGACCGAGATCCGTGTCTCCGGACGGCCTCTCGTGCTCGGCGGACGGGTCGTCACGACGAACCGGCAGTACCGGATCTTTATCTCCGGCGTGTTCGACACACACGAAGAGGCGGCCGCCGCGGGCGACAGTCTGGGGGGGCTGGTCCGCACATCCGTCACCCGCGAGGTCAGCAGGCGGCCGGAGGGATTGCTGCGCGTGGTCAATCCCGCGACGGGACAGGAATACAAGTCGACCGGACCGATCCTGATCCGGGGCGCTTCGGTGACCCTGCACGATTTCCCGGTCGGCTCCGGATTTCACTGGGAGCGTACCGAAGACCAGACCTATCCCGAGATCATCCAGTTCGATCTCGACGCGACGGGCCTGCTCGCCGTCATCAACCGCGTTCCGCTGGAAGTCTACGTCGAGGGGGTGATCCCCTCAGAGATGCCGCCGGGATTCCCCCTCGAGGCGCTGAAGGCCCAGGCGGTCGCGGCGAGGGGCAAGGTGCTCGGCGCATGGGGCATCGTCCATCAGGCCGATCCCTACGATGTCTGTGCCCGGGTGCACTGTCAGGTCTACAGCGGATTGTCCAAACGCGATCCGCGGACCGATCAGGCCGCCCGGGAGACGGCGGGCATTGTCCTCTTCTCCGGCGACAGGCTGGTCGACGCCATTTTCGGGGGCGTATGCGGCGGCCACACCGAAGACGTGGATCTGGCCTGGGGCGGACAGCCGTACGCTTATCTGAAGGGCACCCTGGACGGACCGCACGCGCTCCGGCGGTACGGCCCGCTCCACATCGAAGAGAACGCCCGCCGCTGGATCGACGCGCATCCGCCGTCCCATTGCAACACGAACCGGAATCCGGTGCCGGCCTCCCTGAACTACACCAAAAAGTATTTCAGATGGGAGGTCCGGCTCACACGGGATGAAATCCGACAGGCCCTGGCGAAACGGCATATCGACATCGGGGATCCGGTCGCCTTGATTCCCCTCGAACGGGGCGTCTCCGGCCGGATCGTCCGGCTCCGGATCGCCGGCACCCGGGGGGAGACGATCATCCGGGGGGAACTGAACATCCGCCAGGCGCTTTCACCCACAACCCTGTGGAGCAGCTGCTTTTATGTCCGGGAGGCGGAGGATGGATTCGCCCTCAAGGGCGCGGGTTGGGGGCACGGGGTCGGCATGTGCCAGACGGGTGCGGCGATGATGGCGGAAGGCGGGAAGAAGTTCGACGCGATTCTCCGCCATTATTACCGCGATGTCCAGTTCAGGAGGCTGTACTGACACAAACAGAGGCCGGGGATGAGAAACCGGGGGCGGAATGATTCCTGTTCCGCCCGATAATCCGGTAACTCATAACGTGTAACTTTCGACTAAGCTTTCCAACCGGTTTCCTCCTGCTGTCTCAGGACGGCGGAGATCAACCGATCCGAAAGAACAAAAAGACAGGGTAAAATCATGTCCAGGACATCCGATACACCCTTCCGGTCCGGTTATGTGGCACTGGCGGGCCGGCCCAACGTGGGCAAATCGACCCTGATGAACGCCCTTATCGCAGAGAAGCTGGCCATCGTCTCGCCGAAGCCGCAGACGACACGCCGGCGTGTGCTCGGCATCCTGAACGGCACGGATTATCAGGTGATCCTGCTCGACACGCCCGGATGGCTCACGCCCAAATACCTGCTCCAGAAGGCCATGACGCAGGCCGTGGAGGCGGCGCTGGCCGACGCCGACCTCGTCCTGATGATCACGGAGGCGGGCGTCCCGGAAGAGGCGGACGATCCCGTCCTCGATCTGATGCGGACGGTCAGACAGCCCCGGCTGCTCGCCATCAACAAGATCGACCGGATCGAAAAGACGCTGCTGTTGCCCCAGATCGACGCGTTGCATCAGGCCGCGCTCTTCGAAGCCGTCATCCCGATCTCCGCCCTCAAAAAAGACGGTCTCGATGTGCTCCTCGAACAGATCCGCATCCGGCTCCCTGCGGGAGAGCCGTTCTATCCGCCCGACATGCTCAGCGACGCGCCGGAACGGTTCTTCGTCGGCGAGCTGATCCGCGAACAGATTTTTCACCGGTTTCAGGACGAGATTCCCTATGCGACCGCCGTCCACATCCAGACATTCGAGGAAAATCCGGGCCGCAAGGACCTCATCGAAGCCGTCATCACGGTCGAACGCGACTCGCAGAAAGCGATCCTCATCGGAAAAGGCGGGAAGGCGCTGAAAGAGATCGGCACGGCCGGCCGCGCGGCCATCGAGGCATTCCTCGAAAGGCCGGTCTTCCTGAAGCTGGTCGTGCGCGTGCGGAAGAAGTGGCGGCAGGATCGTCACCTGCTCAGGCAATTCGGGTATACCTGAGCCGGGTCGATGGGCGGCGGGTTGCACATCCTCTTTATTTTCGTGGACGGGCTGGGCGTCGGCCCGGCGGATCCGTCCGTCAATCCCTGCGCCGATCCGGCCCTCTCCCGCCTGGCCGTTTACCGCGATGCCGGGGGGCTGATATCCCGTGATCCGCAGGCCGTCGCCGTGGAGGCGGATGCGGCGCTCGGCGTTCCCGGACTGCCGCAGAGCGCGACCGGCCAGACCGCCCTGTTTTCCGGTGTCAACGCGCCCGGACTCCTCGGCAGGCATCTCTCCGGATTTCCCAATCAGCCCCTCCGCGAGGTGCTCCGCGAGAAGTCACTTCTCAAACAGGTGAAGGAGACGGGATTGTCCGCCCTTTTCGTCAACGCCTATCGCGACCTGTTTTTCAAACTCTCCGAAACCCTGCAATGGAAGCTTTCGGCGACGACCGTCGCCAATCTGGCCGCGGGTCTGCCTTTCCGGCGCATCCAGGACATCCCGGCCCGGCGGGCCCTGTATCACGATTTCACCAACGGCGCGCTGATCCAAAAGGGATTCGACCTGCCCGAATTTTCTCCGGAATCCGCCGGAGAAATCCTGGCCGGACTCTCCCGGGAATACGCGCTCTGTCTCTTCGAATACTTCCGGACCGACCGGGCGGGACACACGCAAAACATGGAGATCGCCCGGGCCGAGATCCGAAGGCTCGACCGGTTCCTCTCCGCCATCCTCGCACGGATCGATGCGGCGGACACGCTGGTGCTGCTCGCCAGCGATCACGGGAACATCGAAGACCTCTCGGTCAGGACGCACACCGTCCATCCGGCCATGACCCTGGCGTGGGGACGGCATGCCTCCGTCATCGGGGAACACGTCCGGTCGCTGACCGATGTCGCGCCGCTTTTGATCGACCTCCTGAAAGCCGATACGGGGGCCGCATGACGCGGCTTCACCGAAAGATCCGGATGCTGACCGAGAAGGCTATCCTCGAATACGGGATGATCCGTCCGGGCGACCGGATCCTGATCGGCGTCTCCGGCGGCCCGGACAGCCTTTCGCTCCTCAAGATCTTCACCGACGGCTTCGTTCAGGTCCAGGCACCGTTCACCTTCCTCGCGGCGCACGTCGATCCGGGATTTCAGGAATCCGGGGTTCCGAACCGGGACCGGCTGTCCGCCCATTTCGGGCGATCCGGGATCGAATCCCGGATCGTTCCGACGGAAATCGGCAGGCTGGCGCTCGATCCGGATGCGAAAAAGAATCCCTGCTTCATCTGCGCGCATCACCGCCGGCGGGAGATGTATCGGATCGCACACCGGGAGGCGTGCACCCGAATCGCTTACGCCCATCACAAGGACGACATCATCGAGACGCTGTTGATCAACATCCTGTACGGCCGGGAGATCGGTTCGATGAATCCGGTTCAGCCGGTCTTCAGGGGATCCATGCACATCATTCGTCCGTTTATGTATGTGGATGAATCGATGCTCAAGGACTTTGCGCGGGAATCCGGCCTCCCGGACCTGCCACGACTCTGTCCGATGGACGGCCGCACGCGCAGGCAGCGGGTCAAGGAGCTGATCGCGGAACTCCAGAAGAAGGAAAAGAACGCGAACATCCGGGAAAACATCTTCAAATCCCAGTATCGTGTGAACATCGATTTCTCGCCGGAGTCCCTCCGGATCCGTGAAGGTCATGACCGGTAAGCGCGCCGGCGGTCGAAGGCAGGCAATTTGCAGTCCGCAGAAAGCAGCCGGCAGAATGCAGCCGGGATGCGGCGGGCGGGCTATCCTTGGGTACGCCGCAATGAACGGCTTTCGGGTCGGGGAAAAATATGCTTGATTTTATCGATATTTATTTCTATGATTCCTGAGACGGAAAGATAGGGCCATTGTATGATCATCGCCGTATATGTTGAACGCGTCACGCTCGACACCTCGAGTAACCGTTTCGTGGTGATCCTGAGGGATGACATCTATAACCGCTGGCTGCCCATCGTGGTGGGTCCGGCCGAGGCCCAGGCGATCGCCCTGCAGCTCGAGAATGTGACGCCGCCCCGGCCCATGACCCATGACCTGATGCGGAATCTGCTCGAATCCCTCAAGGTGGATTTGGCCAAGGTGGTGGTGTGTGAATTGAGGGAGAACACCTATTTTGCGACGATCGATTTCAGGACCAACGGGTCCGAAGCCCGGATCGACGCGCGCCCCAGCGACGCCATCGCCCTGGCCCTACGCATGAAGGCCCCCATTTTTGTGGATGAGCAGGTCATGAAGAAGGCCGGGATCTCGGAGGACATCGACACGGTCGAGCCGGAGATGGACGAAGAGGAACTCAAGGGACTGCGCGTGGAGCTGCAGAAGGCGGTGAAGGATGAGCGGTACGAGGATGCGGCTCAGATCCGGGACAAGATCCATGAGCTGACGGAAAAAATGAATCCCTCCGATTTCCCTTCCGAGAACCAGGACGAAAACCCGCCCGAATCCGCGGATGCCTGACGCCGCTTTTCGTTCCACATTGTACAGGCACCATTTCTTTGAGCTTCCTGTTTTTTCATTGCTGTCCCGATTAAGATCATTACACCATTGAAAGAAGTGCCTCTCAAAGTCTTGATACGCGGTTTCTGTTTCAAGGCGTTGAAAGACATATTCCCGTCCTGGATCAGAGCGGAGAGTGTCATGAATCCTCACACATTGAATTGCCGGATTTTCGTATTATGTTTTTTCACGAATGTTTTTGCCCAGGCACCCCCCGCCCACTGGTCGTCGACAGGAATCGGCGGCGGCGGTGCCCTGTTCTGCCCCGTTTTCAGTCCTCACGATGCGGATGAATGTTACGTGAGCTGCGACATGGGCGCGCTGTATCACACGACGAATCTGGGCCTCACATGGGAGCCGGTTCATTTCCAAGAAATCTCCGCCGGCGGGCTGTCTCAGCTTTTCTTTACCGCGGATCCGCATGTCCTGTACGTTCTGCAGTATCTCGGCTGGGGATATATGCCTGCCAAATCGACGGATGGGGGCCGGACATGGGTCACACTGGACGATTTTCCGGACGACAGGGAAGCGTTTTACCTTTTCGCAGATTACAACAATCCGAACCGGCTTCTGGTCAGCTCGTGGAGCAGATTGTATCTTTCGGATGACGGCGGCCGCTCCTTTTTCAGCCGGTTCTCCACATCCGATGACGCGGGCATTCTGCTTGCGGGTGTTTATTTTGACGGAAAGGACATCCATGCCGCGACCAACCTGGGTATGCTTGTTTCGAATGACGACGGCCGGTCGTTTGTCCTCTGCGAGCCGGAGGGTATCCCCGACGGTCAGGGTATGATTTCATTCGACGCGGCAAAAAGCGGGGACTGCGTCAGGTTCTGGTGCACGGCCGGCGATCGGCGTGCTTTGTGGGGCGGCATCACCGGCGGCGCAGGCTGGGAATTGTGCGCGGGTATCTATTCATTCGACCTGGGGGCTGAAAGCTGGAGAAACCGGACCGGAAACATCAGGCTGGACAGGGATTTCCCCTTTTTTATATCTTGTGCCGACAACGATACATCGACGGCCTACCTGGCGGGGGGGAATTCGTCCGGAATGCCCAGCGTCCTGAAAACGACCGACAGTGGAAACTCCTGGAATCCTGTTTTCTTGACGGATAGAAATCAAAACATCCATACCGGATGGCAGGGCCATCGGGGCGATGTCGATTACTGGTGGGGAGGATACGCATTGGGTTTTACCGCGGCGAACAATGATGTCGACAAACTGGCCATCACCGATCTCGGCTTTATCCACATGAGTACGGACGGCGGGAAAACCTGGCACCAGAAATATGTCGACCCCGCATTTCAAAATCCGATGGGAGACGCCACGCCGAAGAAAAAAGCCTACAAGGGCGTTGTCAATCAGACCAGCGCGTGGCACATTCACTGGAACAGTTCATCCGAATTGTTTGCCTGTTTTTCCGACATTCGCGGGATCAGAAGCACCGACGGCGGCGGAACCTGGTCGTTCGATTACAGCGGTCATGAACTGAATACGATGTACCACATCGCCGCCCATCCCGTCCACGGCACCCTGTACGCCGCCACCGGATCCATCCATGACCTGTATATGAGTCACAGACTGGGCGATGACCCGATCGACGGCGGGGAAGGATTGCTCCTCTCTTCGACCGACGGAGGCGTTCACTGGAATGTGTTGCACGATTTTCAACACAATGTGATCTGGGTCGAGCCGGACCCCACCGATCCGGACCGGCTCTTTGCCGGCGTGGTGCACAGCACGGAAGGAGGCATCTATGTGACGAATGACCTTCAAAAAGGATCTGCTTCGAGCTGGATCAAATTGGCCGATCCGTCCCGAAGCGAGGGTCATCCCAAAATCATCAGGGTGCTGAACGACGGCACCGTGGTCTGTACCTTCTCGGGCAGATACGCATCCGGATTCACGGCCGGTTCCGGTGTTTTTGTCAGCACAGACCTCGGGGCGTCGTGGGAGGACAGAAGCGATCCCGCCATGATGTACTGGACACAGGATCTGGTCGTCGATCCGTTCGATCCCTCCCAGAATACCTGGTACGTGTGTGTTTTCAGCGGATGGGGAGGCGCTGCGAATGATCTGGGCGGATTATACAGAACCACAGACCGGGGGCTGAGTTGGAACAGACTCAGCGATATCAATCGGGTTTATTCCTGCACGTTCAATCCCGAAAACCGGGATCAGCTGTTCGTGACCAGCGAAGGCGACGGTTTATGGTTTTCCGACAACATTCGCGATGAACGCCCGGCATTTCAGCCGGTTGAC
>DSAP01000201.1 GCA_011046415.1 bacterium
AAAGAGAAATTTGACTATTTCAGTGAATACTTATTATTATCTCTGAAATTATTGGGTTCGACACACTTAAAATGGTCATTTTCTTACATCAAAACGAATTGAGCTTTTTGGACCGGACTCATGTATAGTATGCAAAAGAATTCCATCCTAGACACAACCGACTGTTCAATCTACCGGGCCTGAGGAAAAAGCAAAAGGCCCAACCCTTTGGAATCTTCAGGGAGGGATTTTGTGATGTCTTTTTCTGTCCCGCACTGTCTCAGGACAATCCTTCGCCCCGCTCTTTGCGGCGACGTAAGGACCAGGCCGCCACCGGATCCGGATTTGTTCGTTCAGAGCCGTCATACAGAAACTAATTTGCGGCACTTATTTCTTTGTTTTTTAAGGAGAAAACACCATGAAAACAGGAACGAATCGAAAGTCCCGCCTGTCCATCCGGACTGTTGCGGGTATCCTCGTAGCGATGGGTTGTCTGGCCGGGATTCTCCGGGCGGAGGCGCCCCGCACCCTGAGTTATCAGGGACTCTTGACCAAGGAAACCGGCGTCCCGGTCGCGGACGGGGAATATGTCCTCACGTTTTCCCTGTATGACGCAGAAACCGAAGGTACGGCCCTGTGGACGGAGATTCACACGGCCGCGGTGGAAGGCGGGATCTTCAGCGAGATTTTGGGGAGCGTCACCCCGCTCGATCTCCCGTTCGATGCGCCCTACTGGCTCGGGATTACCGTGGGAGAAGAGGCGGAGATGACCCCCCGGATTCCTTTGACGGGTTCGGCGTACAGTTTCCGATCCCTGAAATCAGGGGACGCCGAGAGCGTGGGCGGGATCCCGGCGAGCGCGTCTCCGCAGACCGGGAGTCTGTATCCCCTGGGCGAAGGCGGAATATTTCCCTCCTCGGTTTTGCCGGAGGGGCTTCCGCCGGGTGTACACGCGGCAAGCCATCAGGAAGGCGGCGGGGACGTCATCGCCGTGACGGGAGGCATGATTCAGGACGGCGCGGTGTCATTGGCCAAAATCCAACCGGATATTTTAAGCAGCATCGACGGGGTGTCGCATGACGGCGGCAATGTGGATCTGGTGGCCGGCGCGAACATCACGATCACACCCGACAACACCGCCAAGACGATCACAATCGCAGCCGCGGCCGGCGCTGGAGGCGACATCACGGCGGTACACGCGGGAACCGGCCTGTCCGGCGGCGGCACGTCCGGGGATGTCATACTGTCGATCGCGGACGGAGGTGTCAATGCAGCGAAATTGTCTGCTTCGGGGGGATCGAACGGACAGGTTTTAAAATACGACGGCTCGGATCTTGTATGGGGGGATGACAGATTGAAACTGCCTTACAACGGCATGGGTTCGCATCCAACCGCCGCATTCCAGGCTGTCAATAGCGGAACAGGCGCTGGAGTGCAGGGAGTGGAGAACACCAGTGAAAACTATGGTTACCTTGGTTCCCTATACTACGGCGCATATGGACGCCATAACAGCACCGGCAACAACGGGTTCCTCGGGTCCAACGCTTATGGCGTTTATGGACGCCACCAAACCACTGGGAATTACGGTTTCCTGGGTAACGTCGATAATGGAGCATACGGACTTCATGGCGGCACCGGGAACTATGGTTTCCTCGGTTCCGCCTTATATGGCGTGGCAGGAATGCATTCCTCCTCCGGAAATGCTGGCGCCCTCGCATCCAGCACGTGTGGCGTTTATGGCCGCAGGCCGGGCGGCGGCAATTATGCAGGGGATTTTTCCGGCAATGTCCGCGTCCAGGGCACGCTTTCTAAAACCGCCGGCTCGTTCCGGATCGACCATCCCCTGGACCCGGAGAACAAATATCTGCAGCATTCTTTCGTGGAAAGCCCGGACATGATGAACGTGTACAACGGCAATGTCTTTCTCGACGCGGGCGGTGAGGCCGTTGTCGAACTGCCGGCCTGGTTCGAGGCGCTGAACCGGGATTTCCGGTATCAGCTCACGGCCATCGGCGCGCCCGGTCCGAATCTGTACATCGCCGAAAAAATCTCCGGCAACCGGTTCCGGATCGCGGGCGGCAGCGCGGGCATGGAAGTGTCCTGGCAGGTGACGGGCATCCGGCAGGATGTATACGCCGAGGCCCACCGGATCGAGGTGGAGATGGACAAGGCGGCCGAAGACCGGGGTAAATACGTCTCTCCGCTGGAATACGGCAGGCCGGAGAGCCTGGGAATCGGATACATGAAAATCGAAGAAATCAGGGAGACGCTGGATTCGGAGTAACTCCGGGGAAACAGGACGGGGCAAACGGGACCGGATCAGAAGAACAATTTTTCCGGAGCAGTTTGTCCGCAATAACCGCATAAGGAGATTCGCGTCATGAAAGAAAAAATTTGCTGTCGGATATCCATGATCGCGGCGATCGGGATCCTCGCGGCCGTTTCCGCTTCGGGCCAGTACCGGGTAAAAGCCGGCGTGTTCGGCAGCGGAGGCGGATGGACGTCTTCATCGGAAACCCGGATTGGGGGCACGGCGGGGCAGGCCATCGCCGGAAAATCGGAAACCGGCGCCTCGCGAACGTTTTTCGGTTTCTGGCATGTGGAATCCGCCCTCGTGACCGGCGTGGAAATGCAGCCGCCTCTGCCCCTCGAGTTCCGGCTCGAGCAGAACTATCCGAACCCATTCAATCCGCAGACCACGATCGTGTTCCACCTTCCCGAACCCTCTCCGGTCCGGCTCGAAATCTACAACGTGACCGGAAAACACCTGCGCACCCTGATTCCGGGACTGAAGTATGAGGCCGGCATATGGGAGACGGTGTGGGACGGCCGCGACGCGGGGGGGCTGACCGTCTCGAGCGGCGTCTATATCACCCGGCTCACGGCGGACCGGCAGGTGAAGACCCGGAAGATGACCCTGCTGAAATAATCAGGGATCAACGGCACATGGAAAACCGGACACGGGACGGAAGATCTTCCGTTTTCCATGGTCTCTGTCATTTACACAGCCGGGCATGCTCTGCAACATCACCCCGTGCGGCGGCGGATCGTCCAAATGGAATCGCCCGGGGCATAAAAGCCCCGGGCGATCGTGCCGCTACCCCATGAAAGTCTGACCGGATGAGACTCTATTTATCCAGTTTTTCCTTCAGGGTTGGAATCGTATGTGCGCCCGTCGGCACCGTGATGCTCGATCCCTTGAAATCGTCGCCAATCGGCTCGAAGCGCCCCCCGAGGTTTTCGGCCAAAAAAATCTCCGTGATCGCATAGAAGGACAAGCGGTTTTGAGGCCGTGCGAATCCGTGACCTTCGTCGGGATAAAGAACATAGGTCACCGGAATGTTTTTTTCCTGCATCGCGTTCACGACCTGATCCGACTCGGCCTGTTTGACGCGCGGATCATTGGCGCCCTGCCCGATGAGTAGCGGCTTCTTGATCTGATCGACATGGGTGAGCGGTGAGCGGGATGCCAAAAGCGCCCTTCCTTCTTCGGTACGGTGATCGCCGACGCGTGTGGTAAACAGGGTAATCATCGGGGCCCAGTACGGGGGGACGGTTTCCAGAAGGGTGATCAGATTCGACGGACCGACAATATCGACGCCGCAGGCGAATACATCCGGCGTGAAGGTGAGACCGACGAGTGTCGCATACCCGCCGTAACTGCCGCCCATGATCGCGATTTTTTCCTTGTCCGCGACCCCTTCCTCAACGGCCCAGCCTACCGCATCGATGAGATCGTCGTGCATCCTGCCGGCCCATTCCAGGTTGCCCGCATTGATGAAATCCTTGCCGAATCCGGTGGATCCCCGGAAATTTACGGCCAGTACCGCATAACCGCGGTTCGCCAGCCACTGATGGAAGGGATCATATCCCCAGGAATCCCGCGCCCAGGGACCGCCGTGGACCAGGAGCACCATGGGCAGAGGCGCATCCGGCCGGCCGTTTCCATCGGGATCGGCCCAGTACGGCAGCGTGAGATAACTCACGAGATTCAGGTCGTCCCGCGACCTGATCACAACCGGATGCATTCCGGACAGTCTCAGATCTTCCAGCTCCCTCCGGTTGGTGAACATAAACCGGGCCTGTTTCTCCGTGCGGTCATAAAGATAAAAATGCACGGGACCGTCATCCTTCACATAGGCAACCGCCCAGACCCGGTCATCCAGGGAACGGCTGATCACATTGAGGTCTCCGGTCGTCACTGTTTCGAGGTATTCGAAATCCGGCTTGATCGCGTCATCCAGCACCTTCCATACCGTGCGCGTATAATTGCTGGCCGCGGCTTCAATGGTTTTTTCCGTAGGATGAATCATGATCTCGCTCAGGTCGGCGCGCGGGTCTTCGAAGATCACGGTTTTTTCCCTGGTTCTCAAATCCACCGCGACCAGGGCGGCCGTGTTGCGCCCCCGGCTGTCAATCATGTAAAGCACATTCCCGCTTTTATCGAAGGCAATCGGCGCGGTGGTCAGCATGTCCGCCATGGGAATCCTGTCGAACAATTTCCAGTCGCTGCCGTCGGGCACGTAGATTTCATTTCCGCCATCCGGTGTCATCTGCAGGGCGTAACGAATCCTGTAATCCTCGTCCGTCTGGAATCCGAGAAACCGGTCGTTCTGTTGCACCAGCACCAGATCGCCGGTCTGAATATTCAGGCGGTAAATATCATGAAACTGCGGATGCCGGTTGTTCAGGCCGACCAGAATTTCGTTGGGGTATTTGTAACTGACTTCCTGAATCTGCGCGGTGGGGCGCAGTTTCCTGCCGTCCGGGCCGGTGACGGGCCGTCCGTCGGGGCCGGGTATTTCTTCGAACGGCGTGAGATTTTTATCCTCGAGGGTTTTCACGTGGACCGCGTGGACCTGCCAGTTTTCATCTCCGCCCAGATCCTGCAGGTAAATGATCTGCTCGTTGTTGTAAGCCCAGAAATAGATGCGAATGCCCCGCAGTGTATCCCGAGTCACCGCCACGGCCTTTTCCGGTTCATCCGCGGGCGCCACCCAGACATTCATCACACCGTCCAGCGGGGCGCGGTAACTGATCATCTGATGATTCGGGCTGATTCTCAGGCCGGCCTTGTCCGGATTGCCGAACAGCACTTCCCGCGGGATGAGGGCCGGTCTCCTGGCGCATTGCATCGTGTTCAGCAGCACCCCCAAACACGATACAATGAGGAGGAATAAAAACCCTTTGTTTCGTCGTGCGTACATAATGTCGCTCCTTCCTTTCCTGTTCATCTCTTGCAACAAGTGGACTTCAACATCCCTCACGGATCCGGGATCCTTTTTTTGAACCCTCTGTTCGATCAAAAAAACTGCCGGTTTCCGGGACAGCGGCGGGATGGATGACGGAATCACAGTTCCTTCACAAAGACATTCCTGAAATACACCGGAGAACGGCTGTCGTGGTTCTGCAGGCCGATATAGCCCTCCCTCGCGATGGACTTCACCTTGCCGCGCGGCCCGGCCTCCCAGTCGATGATTTGCACACCGTTCAGCTCGACCGTGAGGCGCATGCCCCGGAAGGTGATCCGGTAATGATTCCACTCGCCCGCCTCATGGAACGCCAGGCTCGAGGGCGCCACGGCGTCGTACACCGCGCCGGTCTGATGGATGCCGCGCGACGCGTTGTCGATCTGAATCTCATGGCTGCGGTGGATGTAATCGTCGCTCACGGGCATGTCCGGCACGCGCAGGAAAACCCCCGAGTTGGTGTAATGGTCCTCGCACCTGAACTCCAGTTCGAGGACGAAGTCCCGGAACTTCTTCGCGGAGAACCAGAACAGGCCCATGCCGCCCTGGCCCTTGAGTACGCCGGACTTCTCGTCGAGTTCGAAATGGCCGGGGCCGTAATGATTCCATCCGTGCTTATGATAACGGCCGTTCCGCCGGCCCAGGAGTTGTTCGAAATCCTGATAATGGGTGACGGACCGGATGTACTCCAACCCCTGCCGGATCTGGTCGGACGGATCGGGCAGGTCTTCGTGCCGTTCGTGCTCGACCGCGATGAAGCCGTCGTAATCCTGGAGCGTGAGTTCGGCCAGGATAGAACGGATTTTGCCGGCGCCCGTGCCGAAGGGCACGTCATAGGCTCCGGGATCGTCGAATGCGTTGAGGTCCTTGAGGTGGACGTTCGTGATCCGGCCCCGGAGCCGGCGGAGGGCCGCCAGCGGGTTGACGCCGGCGCGCATCCAGTGGCCGGTGTCCGCGCCGGATCCGATGCGGGGATCGAGACCCTTGATCCGGTCGATCACCGTTTGGGGATCCCAGTATGGGGTCGGCTTCGGATGGTTGTGTATCGCCACGCGGATATCATACTCCCGGACCATCTGTTCGATCAGGGTGAAATCGTCGAACCGGGGCTCGGTGTTCAGCGTGCGGATGCCCAGTTTTTTCGCGAATTCGAAATAGGCCCGCGTCGCCTCTTCCGTGTTCTCCCAGTTGCACACCCCGTAGGTGACGAGGGTGAGGCCGCGCCGGGCGAGTTCTTCCTTCACCCACCGGATGTGTTCGTCCGTCACCCTTTCGGGCGTGAAGGGGACGTCCTTGTATTTGCCGCCCAGCATCTGGCCCGGATAGGCCTCGACATAACGGACGCCCAGGGCCCGGATCTTGTCGAGCGATTCGACAAACGTGTACTTCCGGAAGGTCCAGCACTGGACGGAGACGGGGAGTTCCCGGATCCGCACCGTCTCGTACCGGCAGGCATGCGTTTTCCCTTCGCACCCCTCCGCCGGAAAGACGGGGGAGGCGAAGACAACCGTCGTCAGGATCAGCCACGAGATGATTTTTTTCATGTCAACCTCTCTGTTTGTTCAGTCAGGACCGGTATTGTCCGCAGTCACTCAGCCCGCCGCGGGCTTTTTCACCCGGCCCATGGACAGGGCCACGGCGAGCATCAGGACCGCGGTGACGGCGAGCACGATGAATCCGGACTGCACGGACCGGCCGGCCATCGAGCCGATCAGATTCTGGAGGAGGCCTCCGCCGAACAGGCCGACCGCGAAGATGATCCCGAAAATGGAGCCGTAATACTGCGGCTGATACTGCCCGAAGGTGACACCCAGGATCGTGGGGAAGACCGGGGCGAAGGCGAGTCCGGTCAGGATGACGGCCGCGATCGCCAGGGCGGGGGATTTGGCCGTGTACAGGAAGAGCAGGGTCACGACCGAGACCGCGGACACGGCAGCGAGCACCCGGATACCGATGGCGGTGAGGTTTTTGACCGCCGAGGCAATGAACCGGCCGATCATGATCGAGAGGCCGAAGAGGGAGAGCACGACCGCAGCGCTGCGGGCCGGATCGGCCGCGCCGGTCGCGGTATAGAGTTCGTTCATCAGCCGGGATGTCCAGTTGCTCATGGAGTTCTCGAGGCCGACATAACAGAGCAGGGCCAGCGCGGCGATAAGCACGGGTTTCTGGCCCAGGAGGCCGAGGGCGGTCTTGAACCGGTATCCGAGCCGGGCCGCGGGATAGTCGGCCATCAGCGCGAGGATCAGGAACACCCCGTTCAGCGCGCCCAGGACCATGAGTCCGGTCTGGATCGAGGGTGCGTATTGGATAATCAGCGGCGTGACCATCAGGCCGAGTCCGAAGAACCCGTTGCCGAAATTGCTGGCCCGCGCCGGGTCTTTCCCGCCGAAGAGCACCTGGGGGATGATCGTGTTGCCCACGGTGTTGAGGCTCATGGCCCCGACGCCGAGGCAGAGCGCGGCGGCATAGAGCGTCCCGACGCTGCCCGCGGAGACGATCAGGAACATGCTGGCCGCGGTCACGATGAAACCGGCGATCGCCACGGGTTTGTGGCCGATCTTGTCCGTGATCGCGCCGATGAAGATCTGCACCACGCAGGCGGTGTACAAAAAGAGCGCCGGAACCAGACTCCACTGCGTGTCGGTCAGCCCCAGTTTTTTGACGAGGTCGTTGGCCGTGGCCCCGAAAATCACGAAACAGCAGGCCAGCATGAAGACACAGGTCAGGGCGACCACGGGGGTGAGTTTTTTCATGGCGTTCCCTCCTATCCGGTGATGGGTCATCGGGATTGTAAATCGTTTCACAGGTTTCATGGATTCCCGGTTGCGAACCGCATCGCGCGCGGGGAAATCGGTCCTTTTCAGGATCCCTCAAAATTAGAGACAATTCGGTTCGGATGCAATGAGAATTTCAACGAAAATCCTTTTGAATCCCGCCCCGCCGACCCTATATTGCACCCATGGCAGTGGAACACGAAGACCGGACGGCCCTTTCCGTCATCATCCCCGCCCTCAACGAGCGGGACAAGATCGCCCGCGACGTGCGCGCCGCCTCCGTCTTTCTCGCGTCCCGGAACCTGCCGGGCGAGATCATCGTGGTCGACGACGGCAGCCGGGACGGCACTCCGGACGCCGCGCGCATCCCGGTGCCCCCCGCCGTGCGTCTCGAAATCCTCTCGTACCGTCCAAACCGCGGCAAGGGATATGCGGTCAGGCGGGGCGTGGCGGCCTCACGCGGCCGCATCGTCCTCTTCGCCGATAGCGGGAACTGCATCCCCTATTCGGACATCGCAGAGGGGATCGGCCTGATCCGGGAGGGGCGCTGCGACATCGCACATGGCTCCCGCTTCCTCCCCGAAAGCGTGATCCTCCGGAAGCAGCGGCCTCTCCGTCGCCTGTCCTCCCGTCTGTTCCGCATTGTCATCCACCGATGGGTGCGCATCCCGCAAACCCTCACCGACACCCAGTGCGGCCTGAAGATCTATGACGGCGATACGGCCCGCGCCCTGTTTGCCCGGTGCGAAACCCGGGGATTCATGTTCGACATCGAAGTCATCCTGCACGCGATCCGCCGGGGCCTCCGCATCCGGGAATTTCCCGTCCGGTGGACATCGGACCCGGACAGCCGCCTCTCCCCGCTCGCCGCGTGTTTCACGGTGATCCCGGAACTGATCCGGATCAGGAAAACCCTTCACGCCTGAAAGGGCCACGCCCCCACGGTCTCCCTCCGGCCTTTCTCCTTCCACAGGACGAACGCCTTCGCATCCGTGAAATGCTCAAGGACGTCTTCCGCCTGACCGGGCGGAACCAGCATCAGGGCCGTGGAGAGTCCGTCCGCTTCGCCGGCCGCGGCGGCCAGGATCCAGACCGCTTTCTCTTCCGTCACGGGCGCGGCCGTTGCGGGATGGATGAGATGCCGTCCCTTTCGCAAGCCGGATGCGCCGAGCGACGCATCCCGAAGGTCGAGGAGACCGAGGATTTCCCCCGTCCACGGATCCGAGAGGGAAACCGGCCAGACCGCCTGCCCGACGGCCCGCACCGAGCTGGCCCCGCCGTGGATGAGCGCGGGCATGGCCTCCCACTCCGCCAGGCTTTCCGCCATCCGGTCGACCGCATACCCCTTGCCGAATCCGCCGAGGTCGATCCCCATCCCGTCCGCCCGGGGGATGACGACGAATTCCGTCTCGTCCAGGTCCAGCAGGCCCATGCCCGTCCGCGCCCGCGCCTTCCGGATTTCGGAGCGGGAGGGTCCCGGCTTCCCAAGGAGCCGGGTGAGGGATCCGGTCGTGACGTCGAAGAGGCCCCCGGTCTTCCGCCAGAGCTCCCGGCAGGCGGCGAGGCAGGCGAACGCGTCCGCGCCCACCCGGACCGGGACCCCGGCTCGCGCGGCGTGGATGCGCGCGATGTCGCTGTTGGGCAAAAACCGGCTCAGCACGTTCTCCAGTTCACCGAGCCGCCGGAAGGCCTCGGCCGCGGCCCGGGCTGCGCGGATCCGGTCTCCTCCCGCGATAAAAATTTCAAACCGCGTGTGCATCGCGTCATGGGCGAACCGGTGAAAGTCCGCACCGCACGGACGGATCCGGATCGCATCTTCCGCCGGATCGTCTTTATATCCGGTCTTCGTTTCGGACATACCGGTCCCAAAGATCTTTCCGCACATAGCCCCGGATCACGCGGCCGGGACGCAATTCCATTTCGTCTTCGAACAGGGGCAGATAGAGGAGGCGGGACCCGGGCGGAGGGATTTCATACAACGCTTCGATGAGATCGTCTTCCAGTTCCGTCGCCACGAGAAAGACGGGAGCGGCGGGATTTTCCGGGTCCACCCCGCTACGCCAGCCGACGCGCGGGAAAGACCGGAGATACCAGGGCAGGGGCCAGTAATCGGCGTCCCGGGCGATCACCTCGATATGCAGGTCCATCCCTTCGGGCTGCGCGAGGGCGACCGACCGGATCCGCTCCGCGATCCGCTCCACATCGCCTTGCGGATGGGCATAGACATACGGATTCTCGGGACTGTCCGCCCGTGTGAAATTGAGCACCCGGGACTGGGCGGCCAGATGAATGCTTCCGAAAAGGAACAAAAGGGAAAAAATCCGCCGCCCGGCATGACGGCGGAGGGACGAGAGTCCGTATGCCGTCCCGGCTCCGGCCAGGACAATCCACCCCTGCCAGGCGCCGAGGAAAGACCACGGGGTCTTGTAGGGAAGGATCGAATAAACGGCGGTCAGCGTAACGGTATAGATCGCGAGGAAAGGAAGGATGTGATGGCCGGCTTCCGCCGGTCGCCGTCCGTGGAACGCGGCGACGATTCCTACGAGGCCGAAGAGGAGGATGATCCCTTCGGTGAAGAGCGGACTCCCGGATTCCGGGAGGCGGAACGCGAGGAACCAGCGCAGATAGGCGTCCGGGGGATGCGTGTGGATTCCGGCTTCCCCGGCCCGGACCCAATAGGTTTTGTACGCGGCCAGGGCGTCCCGCGGCCCGGCCGGGTTGGTTCCGAAGGAAGAAAACAGCAGCCCCGAGACGCAGAGTGCGGCCAGTGCCGCAGTCGCAAGATGCGCCGGACGGATCCACCGCAGGGGGCGGTCTTTCGTTTTAGCGCTGAGGAGCAGGACGCCGAAAGCGGCCGCGCCCATCGCCCCCCAGGTCAGGACGGCGGTCTCCTTCGTGGCGTGCATCAATCCGGCGAAAACACCCGCCGCCGCGGCCCAGGCGAACTTTCGCGTCCGGAGAAACCGGTGGCCGGCCCCGATCATCCCCACGGTGAAACAGACGAGCAGGATTTCCTGGATGTAATACCGGCTGTAAAAAACATGGGCGGACGAGATCGCCGTCCAGAACGCCGCGGCCAGGACGGTATTCCTTCCCGGACCCTCTTTCAGCCAGAACAGAAATGGGATCACGAGGAGGCCGAAAAATACGGGGACGAGACGCAGGGTCCACGCGTCCAGGTCGGCGAATCGTTGCTGACCCCGCAGCCGTGCGGGGAGGAGCGTCGCGAAATTCAGTGTCGGGCCGTGATATTCATGGGGATCGTAGCGGTAGGCGTGTGTTTCCAGCAAGGCGCCGAATTTCACGGCGTGTACGGCCTCGTCTGTATGCATCGGCCGCATGGACAGGCGCGGCAGCCGGAACGCCGCCGCGAGACAGAAGACGCCCGCCCATACCAGGACGTATGTGACCGGTCGTTTCACGAAACGGGTTTGCCGTAGACCCCGACCTCGATGTAATGGTTCAGATCGTTGTTGCTGTTGCCCCGGCTGTAGAGGCGGACATAACGGGCCTGTTCTCCCCGGGCGTCGATGAGCTTGCCCTCCGCCGTCTCCACATAGTGCAGGTCTTTGCCCGAGCCGAAACCGGCGGAGTTGTCCATGTCGTTGTTGAACAGGGTGACGACATTTTCCTTGAATTCCGGATCGTCCGAGACCTGGACGATGACATCGAAATAGACGACCGGCTGTTTGTGATAATGCCAGACCACCACCGCATACAGCGTGTGGGCGGTGCCCAGGTCGATGGTCACGTGCTGCAGGAAGGGGCCGAGTTCCACATAACTGCCTTCGACGGCTTCCTTGTCGCCGTCCGTGATCATCTCCAGTTCGCCGATGACCGGCTCGGGATCGGACGAGGTGACGGGTTTGCCCAGGGCGACGTTCTTCGTCCCGGCCGGAGCCAGAAACGGCGGACGGGGGCTCCCGAGCGGTTTCTCGAGATTCGGCACCCGGATATTCTGCGGCGTACCCACGAACATGGGCTTCGGGAGTTCGATCTCGATGGGCTCCAGTTTCTGCGCGTGCAGGAAGCCGGGAAGGATCGATAGACTCCAGAAAAGCGCCAAAACGGATCGGATGGGTCGTGACATCGGGATTCTCCTCTTTATGGTGTTCACAATTTCCTTCACAGGGAACGGTTTTTCCGTTTCGCCCGAAACCTCCTTTCCGCGGGGAAAGGGACGGATTCGAGAATCCGGATACCGTACCGCGGCGAATCGCGTGAGACTATCGCCGTGACCGTCCGGTCAGCCTGCCCAGGATCCGGTCTATACCCGCGAACTGTCCGCTCCGGGTCACGGCGATGACGAACAGCGCCCCGATCTCGACCAGATTCTTGTTGACGATCAGATAATGGCCTTCGGACGGAATGGCGTAGTACAGCCCCACCAGCGGCGGCGTGGAGAGATAATACAGCGTCAACAGCAGCATGCCTGCACTTGCGGCGGTCCGGGTGAGGCAGCCGAGGATGAGGGCGAGGCCGATCAGGATGAGGCCCCAGATGTTCATCGCGTCCACGACCCGAAGGATCGATTCATTCTGGGCCATCCATTTGAAGACCGGGGCGAAAATCCATTTCGATTCGAGGAGGAACCCCGCGGCGGACCAGTTTCCCCGGGTCAGTTTGGCGACGCCCTCGTATAAAAAGTGCCAGCCGATCAGCGCGCGCAGGATCACCAGGGCGGTCATCTGAAGCGAAGAGAATCTGGTTTCGGACATCGGAGAGGGCTTCCTTTCAGATGTGGAATTCCCGGGGATCGAAAACGAGACGGCGCCCGGCCTCGATGGATGCGTTGACCTTGAGGACCGCCACGGCGGTCTCATAGCCTGTCTCAGCCGGACAGGTCAGGTCGGCTTCCCCCCGGATCGCGTCGAAGAAATTTTCCAGATGCGGCATGTGATAGGGATCGTTGAAAATGACCGGAATGTCGTGCCGGTCCGGCGCGATGGTCTCTCGCACATCGAGGACGGCATCCGCGCGTGTCGCCTGTCCGGCCTTCTCCGGCGCCAGCAGATAACCCTGTCTCACCCACTCATCCCACTGCGGCGCCTGGGGCTCCCGGTATACGCCGCCCCGGCCGGCCGATTCGGAAATGTGAAGCGTGCCCTGATCACCGAGAAAATTCTCGAAATACCCCTCGCTGCTGTTCGTGGTCAGGGTCTGATAGGCGGCGCGGACGATGCCGTCGCGGGTCTCGTATTCATAGACGGCCATGACCGTGTCATGCCATTCATGCGTGGTCTTGGCGTAATAGTCCGTCCCGCCGTTGGCGATGACCGCGGCGGGATTCGCCCCCAGAAACCAGCTGAAGATGTCGATCTGATGCGACCCCAGATCCACGATCGGTCCGCCCCCGAGCCCACGGTACCAGCGCCAGTTGCGGAACTGGTGCATGGAATTGAATCCGTACTTGTGCAGGACGGATTCCGGGATTTCGTATCGCTGAGGCCATCCGAGATCCTCCTGCACGGCGCGGTTCCACTGGCCCCTGGCAGAGGTGATGCGTCCGAGGAGGCCGGTTTCCCGGATCAGCTTCTCGTAACAGTGAAGGTAACGGGGATTCGAACGCCGCTGATGGCCGATCTGAAGCAGCTTGCCGGTCCGGCGCGCCGCTTCGACCATCTTGCGGGCGCCTTCGAGGGTGTTCGACATTTCCTTCTCGCAATACACGTTCAGTCCGGCTTCGAGACAGGCGACCGTCTGCTCGGCGTGCCAGAAATCCGGGGTGGCGATAAGCACACCGTCCAGCCCTTTTTCCTCCGCGAGCAGTTCCCTGTAATCCTCGTAGGCGTTGACCCGGTGGCCGAATTTATCGAGCATCCGGGCGGCGCGCCTCTGATTGTATTCGGTCCAGATGTCGCAGACCGCCGTGAACCGCACCCCGGGGAGCTTGAGGCAGGCATCCATCAAAACCTGCCCCTGGGCACCGGCGCCCAGCAGGGCGATTTTCACTTCCTTCACATCGCCCGTGCGCTTCCGGGCATGCGAAAACGCCTGCGCCTTCCTTTTCCTCTCGTAGGAAAGATCCCGGGACAGGGCCAGCGCGAAGGCGCCGAGCACGGGCACGGTCGCGAGCCCCTGCAGAAAATCCCGTCGGCCGAGTCCTTTCTTTTCGGATCCGGATTGCTCCGGTTTCTTTTTTTCCTCGGTCATGCCCGGTTTCCCTTCACAGCGTCCATCCGGCCCGATACGGCATCCGGAGCAGTTCGTCGGCCTCGGGCAGGTTGACGATCTCACCCTTTCCGCCGTCCCACTCCAGGACCCTGTTCATATCTTTCATGCGGATCGCGATATTGCCGAGCAGCATGGTCTCAGTGAGAGGACCCGAATAGCTGAAATCCGTCGTCGATTTTCCGCCGTTCTTGGCCGCCTCGATCCATTCGGCCTGGATGCCGGGCGATTCGGGAATGACCGGCTCGGGACGGACGAATTCCTGCATCCGGGTTTCGGGAACGAGCCGGGGGTTCAAACCGTACGTCGCATGCATGAGCTTGCCCCGGGTGCCGATGTACAATACACCCCCCTCCCCGCTCCCCATGCGCCGGCCCGGCTCCATGTCTTCCGGCCGTTCGGGCATCAGGCCGCCGTCGTACCAGTACAGGGCCACGGGCGGCATCCCCTCCCGCTCCGGGAAGGTGTATTTCACGACAGATGCGACCGGATAGGAATCTTCCGTGACCGGGGTCGAGGAGGCCTGGACGGTCGCCGGATGGCCGAGCTTCAGGGCCCAGTAGGGATGATCCATGATGTGCGCGCCCATATCGCCCAGTGCGCCGGTGCCGAAATCGAACCACCCGCGCCAGACAAAATGGCAGAGTGCCGGATGATAGGGCCGGCTACGCGCCGGACCGAGCCACAGGTCCCAGTCCAGGGTATCGGGTACGGGCATGGATTCCTCGGGCGCCTGGATGCCCTGCGGCCAGATCGGACGGTTGGTCCAGCAATGCACCTCGGTGACATCGCCGATGGCCCCGGCCTGGATCCAGGTATTGATCATCCGGGCTTCCTTGCTTGCATGACCCTGATTGCCCATCTGTGTCGCCACGCCCTGTTTTTGGGCTTCGGCGGCCAGGGCGCGCGCCTCGGCGATCGTATGGGTCAGCGGTTTCTGGACGAAGGTGTGTTTTTTCATTTTCAGGGCCATCATCGCCGCGACGGCATGCGTGTGATCGGGGGTGCTGATGGTCACGGCGTCGATCTCTTTGTCCATCTTGTCGAGCATCTTCCGGAAATCCTTGAATTTCCGGGCCTTGTCGAACCAGGAGATCGCCTTCGGACGGTACTCAACGATCCGCTGCCTGAATTCCGTCATCTTGGCGTCGTCCACATCGCACAGGGCCACGATATTCTCCTCGCTGACGCCCAGTGTATCCGAAAATCCCTTGCCCCCGACGCCGATACAGGCGATGTTGAGTTTGTCGCTGGGCGCCTTGAATCCGGGGCCGCCGAGGACATGACGCGGCACGATGGTCACGGTGGCGGCCGCCAGGGCCGCGCTGCCCAGAAAATCCCTCCGGGACAGGATTGTCTTCTTCTCTTCATTGTCGGGATGTGTCATGGCTTTTTTCCTTTATCATGACGGGGTGGTGAATAATTTCAAACATACTTATTTTAAATCGGAGAATCAAGATGAAAAATGAGGAGGCCGGGACGGTTACATCATTTTACAATCCGCGTTCCTTGCCGGACTCGCCCGGAAGGGAGACGGCTGTCTTCATGCGGAGAAAACCGGGTGGAGCCGGAACGCGCCCGTTTGTTCAGGCCTCCGGATCCGATGCGCGGCCCCGGCCCGCTTTGATCCGGCCGCGTCTGCGTTTCGCGTCGAGACGCCGTTCCTCGGAACGGCGCGTGGGGCGCGTCGGGATGCGGTGCTTCGGTCTGACCGCCGCCTTCCGGATGAGTGTGGCGAGGCGCGCCAGTGCATCCTGCCGGTTCTGTTCCTGGGTCCGGTAGCGTTGTGCACGGATGAGCAGACAGCCCTCTTTCGTCAGCCGGTTTCCGGCCAGTGTGATCAGACGGGCTTTCACCTCTGCCGGCAGGCTTTTCGAATGCGGGACGTCGAAACGGAGCTGCGCGGCCGTGGCGACTTTGTTGACATTCTGGCCGCCCGGGCCGGACGACCGGATGAATTCGAAAGACAGTTCGGATTCATCCAGGCGTATTTCGGGGGTGATGGGGATCATGGAAATTCATTTTATCAACGGGATACGGACAATCAGAAACAAGGAACGGAGATTCTCTTGACAAACCGACGCTTCGTTTCGGCAGTCTGATTACGGTCTCATCCGAACTTTTATGCTTTTTTCGAACGATCCTTGTTGGCCTTTTTAAGCCCGGCCTCTATACCCCGGATGGTCAATGTCTTCATGAACGCCTCGCTTTATTCACTTTTTACGTTCTTCCTGACTGCAAAAGATGCAATCATCCGATTTCCCTCAAAATATTCTCACATCAACGTTCCTTTGACCCGTTCGAATTCCTTCCCGGCTTCAGTCACGATGTCCTGCATGATTTCCGCGACCGGCTGAATCCGTTCGACCAGACCGACGGACTGGCCCGCCATCAGCGAACCGTAATCCACATCCCCCTCGAGGACGGCTTTCCTCAGCGCACCGACCCAGAATTCCTCGACCTTGTACTGCGCCTCGTGACGGTGGAGTTTGCCTTCTTCCAGTTGTTTCAGGAGATCCAGCTGCAATCTCCCGAAATCGCGGTGCGCCTGGTTCTTGATGGCCCGCACGGCGACGACAGGCAGGCGGCTGTCATATTGGGGCGTGGATATGGCCTCGCGCGCCTTGGCCCGGATAAACCGTTCCTTGAATTTCGGATGCGCGACCGATTCCTCGGCGACCGCGAACCGCGTGCCCATCTGCACACCGGCCGCGCCCATGAGAAACATGTGGGCGGCCATGCGCCCGGTGGCGATGCCGCCCCCGACGAAGATCGGGACATCGGGTACGCGGAACAGAACCTGCTGGAGGAGTACGATCAGACTGACGTATCCGACGTGTCCGCCCGCTTCCGATCCCTCCAGGATGAGCGCATCCGCGCCGTATTTCAGCATCCGCTCGGCAATGGACAGCTCGGATGCAAAGCAGAGCACCTTGGCACCCGTGGCCTTGACCTGTTCCACCTCCTTTTCCCTGGGAAAGCTGCCCGCGAAAATCACATACGGCAGTTTCAGCCGTTTGACCAGATCCAGATGCTGCGGATAGACCGGGGCGATGGTGATGAGGTTGATCCCGATGGGGCTGGCCGTTCGCTTTCGGGTTTCCTCGATCTGTGCCTCAAAAATATCCACGGGTGTATTGCCTCCTGCCAGGCAGCCGAATCCGCCCGCATTGCCGACCGCGGCGACCAAACCGGGTTCGCTCACCCAGGTCATGGCTCCGCAGATGACGGGATATTTGACGCCGAGAAAATAACGGCCTTTTTGAAAAAACCGATCAGAAAGGGTCAATGGAATACCTCCAAGGCTGAATCCTGATTCCAAATTTGTTTACTGGAAATAACTCGATAAGATAACAATTTCAACCATCAATTCAAACGGAATCATAAAAAAGCCCGCGCGGGGCGCGGGCTTCAAAGGCGGGAGGAAACATCACTTCCGATCCGTGATGGGAACGAAGGGAAGTCCGAGCTCCCCCGTATATTTCGAGGTCGGTCGGATCAGCCGGTTGTCCGCATATTGTTCCATGATGTGTGCGATCCACCCTGCGGTGCGGGAGGCCGCGAATACAGTCGTAAAATATTCCGGCGGGATGCCCATCGCGTGCTGGACCGTGGCGGAATAGAAATCCACATTCGGATAGATGCCTTTCTGCTTGAGGACGATGTTTTCGATCTTGTGCGACATCTCGTAAAGATGTTTCTGGTCGGTCATTCCGCAGAGCAGTTCGGAATATTTACGGAGGTGTCTGGCCCGGGGATCTTCAACACGATAGACGCGATGTCCGAAACCCATGATCCGTTTTTTGTTCTCGAGCATGCTTTCGATATATTCCTGTACCTTGTCCGCATTGCCGATTTCGAGCAGCATCTCCATGACCTTCTGATTGGCGCCGCCGTGCAGGGGGCCTTTGAGCGCACCGACCGCGCCGGCGATGGCGGAGTGCATATCGCTCAGCGTGCTGGTGATGACCCGTGCCGTGAAGGTCGAAGCGTTCAGGCCGTGATCGGCGTGCAGCACCATGGTCAGATCCATGGCATTCATCTCGACTTCCTCGGGTGGGGCACCCCGCATCATATAGATAAAATTGGACGAGATTCCGAAATTGGGATCCGGCGAGATCAGGGGTTTCTTCTTCCGGATCCGGTGCAGGTCGGCGATGATGGTCGGAATCTGCGCGACCAGCCTCTTGGCTTTCCGCCAATTCGCCTCTTCGGAGACATCGTTGGCGTCCGGATCGATGACCGAGAGCATGCTGACAGCGCTCCGCAGGACCGCCATGGGGTGGCTGTTCGGCGGCGTCAGTTTCAGCATCTCGACGACCGGGCTCGGCAGACGCATCTCGGAAACAATCTCCGAGCGAAACCGATTCAATGCTTCCCGTGTGGGTAATTTTCGGTACCATAACAGATAGACGATTTCCAGGAAAGTCGTCTTCTCGGCGATATCGTTGATATCGTATCCCTGATAATACAACCGGCCGTGGACACCGTCCACATAGGATGTGGAGGTCTCGGCCGCGACGACGCCCTCCAGTCCGCGGACAACCACTTTCTCCTGTGTTTCAGCCATCTTCCTAACCTCCTTCAACCGGTTTCCTTGAAAGGATACCGTCTATTTTTTATCATTTGTTCCCGCCTCCGGGGCCCTGCGACAATCCGGCATCCTTCAAACTCGTCGAATCGGACCAAATCGCACTTCCTGAAAGCACTTTGTCTCGAATATTATTCTCTCGAATCAAAATATATCAAAAGAATATGAAACTTTCAAGAAAATAATATCCTTTCGGCATCGCCGGCGGATTTTTTATTGACTTTTGCGACAATTTCGAATACATTTCCACATATTTAGATTCTCTTTACGTACTGATACTCTTCGCGACATGACAAGAAACATACACATCCCAGCAAACCTGCGGGCGGCCTGATTTTCCGTGCATCGTGAATAACAGGATCACCTGATGTCGGATGATCGGACCGCTGCGACAAAATCTGTATGCGACCGGCCGATGACGCTTTTCAGATCATAAGAAGTCAGATAAAAAAGGAGGCAGCCATGAAAAGATGGATACCTGTCATAAGCATGAGCATCTGCGTCGCATCCCTGATCTTTTCTCAGAACGTGCTCGTCAACGGCAGTTTTGACGACGGCCTGGAGGGATGGACCCACTTCTCCAGACTGGACGGCGGTTTCGAAGGCATTGCCGAAGCGGTGGATGACGGATTCGGACCGGCTCATGGAAACGGACCTTATCTCTGGATGGCCTGTACGGGCGACGGCTATTTCAATCAGTGCGTCTGGCAGCCGGTGACCGTACAGCCGGGGGATACTTTCGAGGTTAACGGCGCATTCAAGGATCTGACGGGCGGAGAACTTCAGAACTGGTGGTGTGAACTGTACATCGGAGAGACAGAACCTCTCGAAACCGTCGATTATACGACGGGTTTACTCACCGGTTTCAAGACCTGGGACAACTGCGCCGCGGGAATCGACGGCACATTCCAGGAAGATGCCTGCGTCCCGCCCAACAGAACGACCTGGATCGCCCCGGGAGTTCCGGGTTCTGGCGAGATCACCGTCTATTTCATGATCAAAACCGGCATCTGGCAGGACGGCAGTCTGGGGGAAATTTTCTATGAAATCGGCATCGACGAACTCAGCATGATCCGGACGGGCGGTGCATCCGCCGTCGGGGAACGCATAACGGCTGTCGCCGGTTTCGGCCTCCATCCCAATTATCCCAATCCCTTCAATCCGGAAACGACCCTCCGGTTTTCTCTCGACGGGACATCGGAGACGGAGTTGTCCGTGTATGACATCCACGGCCGGCCGATCCGGACGCTGCTGCGGACGACCCTGGATGCCGGGACTTATTCCTTCGCCTGGGACGGACTGGACGGACGGGGGCATGCCATGTCCAGCGGGGTATATCTTTGCCGGCTCCGGGCCGGAAACCGTTCGGAGACCCGGCGCCTGGTGTTGATGAAATAAGGAAATTTTTCGATAGCTTTCCGGCCGGCCGGCCGGAAAGCCGGTGCTCACGCGGAAACCGGGAGAAACGAACCGCCGTGTTGCGAAAGAGAAAGGAATACCCGGCCATGAAAAAACCGCGGGGAAATTCCATTTTTTGGATGGGGTGCCTGATTTCGATCCTTTTTTCCCCGAAATCGAAAGCCCTTGCCCAGGACTCCCGCCGGGAGCTCACGCCCAACGACACGCTGCAATCCGTCAGGATCCTTGAGGTAGGGAACGTGTGTTTCCGCATATTTGCTCCCGAAGCCGGTGTGGTGTCGCTCGGCGGCACGGACATGCCGGCCGTGGGCTGGAGCGCCGGGATGACGAAACGGCCCGACGGTGTCTGGGAAACCACGGTGGGCCCGGTCGACCCCGGATCGTACCGTTACCATTTCAATGTGGACGGCGTCTTCGTGATCGACCCGCGCAACCCCTCGACCAGTGAATCCAACAGCAACACATGGAGCCTCTTTCATGTCGGGGGGGCTGATTTCATGGACACCCGGGACGTGCCCCGCGGCGCCGTTTCGGAGCTGACGTATTATTCCGGATCCCTGCAACGGTTCCGGCGGATGCATGTCTACACCCCGCCGGGATATGAATCCGGCGGGGGAAAATTCCCGGTCTTCTATCTGCTTCACGGCGCCATGGACAGCGACGATTCCTGGACCACGGTCGGCCGGGCCGGATTCATCCTCGACAATCTCATCGCCGAAGGAAAAGCGGTGCCCATGGTCGTGGTCATGCCGGCGGGCCATACCGGACCCTTCCGTTTCGGCGCGCCGCGGACGGACGGACGGGATCCGTTCCTCGACGACTTGAACGAGAATATCCGTCCCCTCATCGAATCGCGCTATCGTGTCCGCCCCGAAAGGAAACACCGCGCGATCGCTGGATTATCCATGGGAGGAGGGCACACGCTTGCGATCGCGATTCCCGGCCTGGCCGATTACGCATACATCGGCGTCTTCAGCTCGGGCGTCTTCGGCATCGCGGGCGGAACCGGCGCATTCGGACTCGACGGCGCGACCTGGGAAGAACGGCACCGGGAGGTGCTGGACGATCCGGACCTGAAAATGGGTCTCCGGCTTGTCTGGTTCGCCACGGGAAAGGACGATTTTCTCCTCGAAACCACCCGCAAAACCGTGGAAGTGCTCCGGAATCATGATTTCGAGGTGGTGTATGAGGAAACGGAGGGGGGGCATACGTGGATCAACTGGAGAAATTATCTTTACGCCTTCGTGCCCCTGCTCTTCCGGTAACGCACGATCGATATCACGGATGAAAAAACGGAGCCCGGAATTTCAGAATGCGTGCCCGCTTTTCCCTCCGACGACACGACACCGCCCCGAAAGAGAGGCTAAAAGATGCAGGCGTTCGTCTTAAAATGAGATCCCGACAGCGTATGACCGGACAACCACCGTCGCAATAATTTTCTTTTCAATTTATGAGCCCCCGGAAAACCGGACCGGATTACCGGCTTGTATTTTCGAATTCAGCCGGACCTCCGGGGATCGAGTTTTTTCCCTGCCGGGTTTTTTATCTTGTATCTAAACCGGAATACATTTATATTTCTTCCGATTATCGATACTCACCGTCTGAACATAAAATATATGCGAAACATCGTTTCCGGATGGAGGCTTGCTTTCACGTTGCAGGATATTAACAACACATCGTGAAATCGCCCTGATACCGGTTCCCGGTCATCCGGATCAGCATAATCTGTCGTCCATGAAACGGAGAACACGATCCGATGTTCGGAGTTTCTCTAAAGCGGACAGACAACATCCCCCATCGCAGAAAGTGCAGGGCGCCGCCGTTCTCTGGGGCAGGTTGGGGGATTATGCAATCCGGATCGGGGAGTATCTATTATATACAGCGAAAGGGGTAAAAACGATGAAAAAGAAACCGTCTTTCTCGGTGGTGGCATGCCTGATGGGTATGTCTTTTCTCGTGTTGTTCAGCGTCTCTTCATACGGCCAGTTCGACGGCAAGGTGGCCTCATTCATCGTGGCGGATGCAGAGAATCCCAATGCCGCCGAACTTGAACTCATCTCGAGACTCGAAGAAATGATGTTTGAAGTCGAAGTCGTGGGACAGAATTTCGTGACGGACGCCTCCGTGGACGGCGTGGATCTCGTGCTGATCTCCGCGACGGTCGGCTCCGGAACGGTCGCCGGCAACATGCCGGGTCTGGCCGATCTGGAAATTCCCGTGATCAACTGGGAGCCTTTTCTTTATGATGAGCAGGGATTTCAGGCCGACAACGGCGGGGAATTCAACACCCGCGAGATCGATATCATACGCGACGATCATCCCCTGGCGGCCGGTCTGCCGGAAGGCCTGACGACGATATCCCATGTGGAGAAAGCGGTCAGTTACGGGACGCCTGAGGGGGATGCGATCATCATCGCCGTCAACATGGAAAATCCGGAGCAGGTTGTTCTCTTCGGTTACGATACCGGGGCGGCCATGGCCGTCGGAAACGCACCCGCACGCAGGGTGGGCACCTTTTTGCTGAATGATGTCGCCGACGACATGACGGAAGACGGATGGATGCTTTTCGACGCATCCGTGAAATGGGCGATGAATCATGAAGATTCGGCGTCTGCGGTCAAACAAACGGCGTCCCACGCCCCCTCGGAATTCATGTTGTACAACAATTTCCCGAATCCGTTCAATCCGATGACAAACATCTCTTTTTCGCTACCGAAAGAAGCCGAAATCCGGTTGAGTGTCTGGAATTCCCTGGGGGAAAAACGCATGACCCTGGTTGAGGGAACTCGGTCCGCGGGAATCCATACGGTTCCTTTCGATGCTTCTTC
>DSAP01000045.1 GCA_011046415.1 bacterium
GCTTCGATCCGGAACTTTTCCGGACAGTTGAAAGTAAGATTCGAGTAAAACTCGCCGATCACGAAAAATCGGAGATAAACGGATTCATGAAAAATACGTTACGGGCGGCCATGGTTTTTTTACTCGCCGGTTTCTTCCTCCAGACTGCGGCGGGACGGGGGCAATCCGCTGCGGAGACGCGGGTGACGCTTTCTTCTTTCGCCGAACCCGTGAAGGTTCCCCTGAACCGGACGGCGACCTGGACGGTGCGCATCACCTGGGAGGATGCGCTCGGACTGATCGAGATCGCCAAATGCGAGGATCCGGTCCTCACGAATTTCGATATCATCGGCAGTTCCGCGTCGAACCGCCGGGTCGCGGACGCTTCCGGTCAGACCGCTGTTAAGGAGATTTCCTACACGCTGGCGCCCCGGACCCTGGGCATGGCGTATATCGAATCCGCCGCCGTCTCCTACCGGGACAGGGCCACGGGCGAGACCCATCATCTCATGACCCAACGGATCGGGGTCGAGGTGACGGAAGCCGTTCCCGAACCGGGTACGTTTCGAATGCCCTGGCTTGTCCTCCTTCTGGTCCTGGTTTTGGCCGGCGGATTCTTCTCCTTCCGTATCAGCCGGAAGAAGTTCCGTGACCGGAAGACGGCCGAGTCCGCAGCCGTGAAGCCGGTTCCCGAGGAAGTTTTTCTCGCCGAACTGAAATCCGCGATCGATCCGGCCGCTCCCGGTCGCACCGAAACATTGACCGACCTGATGAAATTGTATCGGAGATATCTGGCTGAGAAATATGATATCCCCGCCCTCGAAACCACCACATCCGAACTCGTCCAGAAACTTGGGGAAAGCGGGATCGATCCCGGGCTGGCTGAAAAGAGTGAATCCCTGTTTGCCAGGGCGGATATCCTCAAGTTTTCGGGCCGCGAGGCGACGCAATCCGAACTCGATGAGGCGTATACCACGGTCGAGACGGTGCTCGAGACCCATCTCAGGGCGGCGAGGGACGCATCCGGCCGGTCGAATGGGAAAGCTGAAAAAGAGTGAATAATGAATAACCAATAGTAATATACGATTTACGAAGTAAATAATAGGTTCGTATTGCGATTACCGGAGGAGGTATGCACAAGGACGTCGAAGCGATTCACAAGAAGATCCAGACAGAGAGCGAATTTGTCGACAAGCTCACCAAAGAGATGGCGGGGGTCATCGTCGGGCAGACCTACATGGTCGAACGGCTTTTAATCGGGCTACTGTCCAACGGACACGTGCTGCTCGAAGGCGTCCCCGGGCTGGCGAAGACTCTGACCGTCCGCACGCTGTCGGCCGCGATTCAGACGGCCTTTCACCGGATCCAGTTCACGCCCGACCTGCTTCCCGCGGATCTCATCGGGACGCTGATCTTCGATCAGAAGAAGGGGGAGTTCCAGACCAAGAAGGGCCCTATTTTCGCCAACCTCATCCTGGCGGACGAGATCAACCGGTCGCCCGCCAAGGTGCAATCCGCCCTGCTTGAAGCCATGCAGGAACGCACCGTGACGATCGGGGAAACCACCTATCCCCTGGACGATCCATTCCTCGTGCTCGCGACCCAGAATCCCATCGAACAGGAGGGCACGTACCCGCTTCCGGAGGCTCAGGTAGACCGGTTCATGCTCAAGCTGTCGATCGGTTATCCCACACCCGAGGAGGAGCTGGCCATCATGGAGCGCATGACGCACGGTCCCGAACCCCGGGCCAATCCCGTGGTCAGTCCCCGGGATATTGTCAAGGCACGGGCCGTGGTCGAGGAAATCTACATCGATCCCAAGATCCGGAAATACATCGTGGACATCGTCTTCGCCACGCGGAATCCGAAGGAGTACGGCCTGGAGGATCTGTCCGAAGTGATCGCCTACGGCGCGTCGCCGCGCGCCTCCATCAACCTGGCCAAGGCATCCAAGGCCCATGCATTCCTTCAGAAGCGCGGTTACGTCACGCCCGAAGACGTGCGCGCCATCGGCATGGACGTGCTGCGACACCGGGTGATCGTGACGTACGAGGCCGAGGCGGAAGAGGTGACGTCCGAGGATGTGGTACGCAAGGTGTTGAACAAGATCGAAGTACCATAGATACAGACCGAAATGATCCCGAAGGAAATCCTGAAAAAAGTCAAACGTCTCGAGATCACGACGCGGGGCATGGTGAACGACGTGTTCTCCGGCGAATATCATTCCGTATTCAAGGGACGGGGCATGGAGTTCAGTGAAGTCCGCGAATATCAGATCGGGGACGACATCCGTACCATCGACTGGAACGTGACGGCCCGGGCCGGCAGGCCGTTTGTCAAGGTGTTCGAGGAAGAGCGCGAGCTGACGGTGATGCTCTTGGTCGACGCCAGCCGATCGGGTGAATTCGGCACGTCCGAGCGGATGAAGGGCGAGATCGCGGTCGAAATCTGCGCGCTGCTGGCCTTTTCCGCCATCAAGAACAACGACAAGGTCGGCCTGATCATCTTCACGGACCAGATCGAAAAGTTCGTCCCCCCCCGCAAAGGCAAGGGGCATGTGCTTCGCGTCCTCCGGGAACTCCTCTATTTCAGGCCCGAAGATGTCCGTACGGACATCGGCGGGGCGCTGGAATACATGAATCATGTGATCCGGAGGCGGAGTGTGGTTTTTCTGGTTTCCGATTTCATCGGCCGGGATTTCGAGAAACCCATGCGGATCGTCAGCCGGAAACATGATCTCGTGGCGATCAATATCGTGGACCCGCGGGAACTCGAACTCCCGGATGTCGGTTTCATCGAACTCGAAGATGCGGAGACGGGGGAGCAGCTTCTGCTCGATACATCCGATGCCACGCTCCGGCAGTTGTTCGCGAGGAATAATACCGAGGCGCTGGGTGCGCGGAACCGGCTGTTCAAATCCATGAATATGGACGCGATTTCCATCCGGACGGACCAGTCCTATTTCGAACCGTTGATGGCGTTTTTCAGGGCGCGCGCGAAGCGGTTCCTGTGAAAGCGGGACATGAACCAGCTGCGACGGGAAGTCTTCTGTCCCGTCCAGAAAAATATGGATTTTTAAGGACAGGTGATTGGTATGCGTTACACGTATATGGTGTTGATGGCGGCCCTTCTCCTCGGGGGCTGTTCCGGGAAGAAGCAGAAACCGGAGACGGACGGCGACCGGATCCGCGAGTATGCGAATATCCTTTACAACCGGGCTCTGTACACGCAGTCCATCCGGGAATATCAGCGTTATATCGATCTTCATGATGTGGATGCGACGCAACGGGCAAACGTCCTCTACATCATGGGAAACACCTATTTCGACCGTCTGAACGACTATCCGAACGCCATGGCGCTGTATCTGAAGATCAAGACCTTCCATCCTGAATCGAACCTGATCCGGGAGGTGGATAAGAAAATCGTGGCTTGTCTCGAGCGGATGAACCGTTCCGCCGATGCGAAACAGGCGCTGGATGAGGCGACCCATCTCGATCCGGATCGCGCGGAGCCGTCCCGCCCGGGCACGGTCATCGCCCGGATCGGAGACCGCGACATCACGACCGGAGACCTGAACCATCAACTGTCGGGGCTTCCCGATAATCTGCGGGACCAGTTCCGCACTCGGGAAGCCAAGATCCAATTTCTCCGCCAGATGATTGCGACCGACCTGTTCTACGATGCGGCCAGGCGCAAGGGACTCGATTCCGATCCGGAGGTGATCGAGGGCGCATTCCAGGCGCGGAAAAGCCTCATGGTCCAGAAACACCTCGAACAGGAAATCGCCGGCCGCGTCACCCTGACCCCCGATCACGTCGAAGATTATTACAGGGCGAACGCAGAAAAATATGCGGAGAAAGACAGGGACGGGCGGGTCGTCCGCCAGAGAGCCTTTCAGGATGTCAGGCAGCAGGTCGCCGAGGACCTGGCCCGGGAAAAGCAGCAGCGGGCGCTGGATGAGCTGGTCGTGCAGCTCATGAAGGCGGAAGGTGTCCAGATCTATACGGATCTGGTTAAATAGGCTTTTGACGGGAAGAAAAAGGATGTACGAAAGAAGGGGGATACGAACGATTCAGGAAATCCAATCCGTCCTGCCCGGAATCAGGAGAGTGTCGGCTGTGTTTCTATGGCTGTTCTTCGTCCCGGTTCAGGCGGATGCGCCGATCTCGATTTCGTCGGATGTGGACAAATCCACGATCCGGATCGGGGACCTGATCCGCTATACCGTGACCGTGACGCACGACCCGGATGTCCGGATCCAGCTTCCGGGCGAGGGGGTTAATCTGGGCGGATTCGACATCCGTGCCTATGAGGCGCCGGGGCCGCGCAGGGAGAGAGGCCGGATCGTCACGGAATCCGCTTACCTGATCTCTACGTTCTTCACCGGCGAGTTCGAAATCCCCCCGACCGCGGTCTTCTACGCACTGCCGGAAGATACGGCCTACCGCGTTTTGATGACCGATCCGATTCATATCACGGTCGAGAGTGTCCACCCGGGCGAGGAGGGCGATATCCGCGAAATCAAACCGCCCGAAGAGATTCCCCGGAATTGGTGGCTGACCCTGCGATGGATCGGAGCGGGCGTCCTGGGAGGGGTGCTGATTGTCCTCGGCTGGATCGTTTACAGGCGCGCCAGGGCGGGGAAAAGACTGTTGCCGTTCCGGGAGACGCCGCCGAGGCCGCCGCACGAGGTCGCATTCGACGCGCTGGAAAGGCTCAGCCCGTCCGGTCTCACGGATCCCGTCCTGATCAAGGCATTTTATACGGATGTCTCGGAGATCATCCGGCGTTATATCGAAGGCCGGTTTTTCGTCCCCGCCCCCGAGATGACGACCCGCGAGGTGCTCGACGCATTGATGCGGGAACAGATCGAACCCGACATCCGGGAAGCCGTCCGGATCCTGCTCGAGGCGTGCGATCTGGTCAAGTTCGCCAAACTGATTCCCCCGGCGCCGCGGCATCGCGAGGTGCTCGATCAGGCCTGTGAGATCGTTCACCGGACGAAGATCATACTGGGTCCGTCCTTGCCGGAATCCGGCCCGGTTGGAGAGAATGAAGAAGACGGCCCGGCGGGGCTGGAAGTCGACGCCGTAACCGGGGCGGTGCATGAGGGGAAAGATCCATGATGATCCGGTTTGCCGACCCCTGGTTCTTGTGCCTTTTCGCGGTGATCCCGCCGATCGTGTGGATCTACATCCGACGCCAGCGGAAAGGCGGGGCCACGCTGCGTTTTTCCCACCTGGGGTTTGTCAAGGACATCCGGCACAGGGGATGGATTCACGCACGCCACCTGCTTCTCGTGCTTCGCATCCTGGCGATCGCACTCCTGATCCTTGCCTTCGCCCGGCCGCAATCCGGAATCCGGGGAGAGGAGATCCTCACGGAAGGTGTCGACATCATGCTGGTCCTGGACCTGTCGACATCGATGCTCGCGGAGGACATCAAGCCGAACCGGATCGAGGCCGTCAAGGAAGTCGCGGCCGACTTTGTCAGGCAACGCGGAAACGACCGGATCGGCCTGGTCGTGTTCGCCCGTGAAGCGTACACACAATGTCCGCTGACGATCGATTACGGCATCCTCATCCGGTTTCTCCAGGAACTGAAAACCGGGATGATCGAAGACGGGACGGCCATCGGCATGGGGCTGGCCGCGGCGGTGAACCGGCTTCGCAGCAGTTCCGCCAAGTCGAAGGTGATCATCCTTCTTACCGACGGGGAGAACAATGCCGGGGAGATCGATCCGATCACCGCGGCCCAGATGGCCGAGGCATTCGGGATCAAGATCTATACGGTCGGCGCGAGCACGCACGGCACGGCCATGTATCCGGTGCAGGATCCTTTCTTCGGGAAACGCTATGTGCCCATTCAGGTGGATATCGACGAGCGTCCCCTCAGGAAAATCGCCGAGTTGACGGGCGGGATGTATTTCCGTGCGACCGACCGGGCGCGGCTCGAAGAGATTTACCGTGAAATCGACCGGCTCGAGAAAACCGAAATCAAGGTCACGGAGTATACACGGTATACGGAATTGTTCTTTTATTTCGTGGCCGCAGCCCTGGCCATCCTGTTGGTCGAAATCGTGCTGACGCACACGCGATTCCGTAAGATTCCGTAAGAGGGCGTCTGATAGGAGGAAAGGTAGCAGGAGGCCTTCCGCGGGGGGCGACGCTTCAGATCATGAATTCCGAAAGACGATTTACCAAGACGATTGATGAAAGGATTTTTCTTGTTCCGGTTTGCATTTGAAGCGTATCTGTGGATTCTTGTCCTCATTCCGCTCCTGGCCGGCTTCTTTGTCTGGGCATTCCAAATGAAGAAGCGGGCCATGGCGCGGTTCGGAAATCTGGGGCTGCTCGAGCGGCTCTCTCTCTCCGTGAGCCGGAGACGTCAGATCTGGAAAGCCGTGCTGATTCTGCTCGCCTTTTTCTTTTTGATCCTGGCGCTGGCGCGGCCGCAGTTCGGGACCAAACTGCGCACCCTGACGCGTGAGGGGCAGGACATCCTCATCGCGCTGGACGTCTCGCTTTCGATGCAGGCTGAGGATATCCGGCCCAACCGGCTGGAAAAGGCCAAGCACGAGATCGTCTCCCTGATCGACCGGTTTCAGGGCGATCGGGTGGGGCTGATCGCTTTCGCGGGCAAAGCGTTTCTCCAGTGCCCCCTCACCCTGGATTACGGCGCCTGCAAGATGTTTCTGGATTTCATGGACACCGATCTGATTCCCGTGCCCGGAACGGCGATCAGTGAAGCGATCGAGAAAGCCGTCGCCGCTTTTGTCGAGAAGGACCGGAAACACAAGATCCTGATTTTGATTTCCGACGGAGAGGATCACGAACGCGATCCGGTGGCGGTGGCCCGGGAGGCGGCCCGGCAGGGTGTGGTTATCTACACGGTCGGCGTGGGTTCGGTACAGGGGGTGCCCATCCCCCTCTATGATGCGCGGGGCGTGCAGACGGGATTCAAGAAAGACCGGAGAGGCAATGTGGTCATGACCCGGCTGGATGAGTCGGTGCTCCAGAAGATCGCGCTGGAGTCAGGGGGGAAATATTATCATGCGTCCCCCGGCCAGGCCGAACTGGGAAGGATCTATGAGGACATTTCGCAGATGGATAAGAAAACCCTCGCGTCCCAGCAGCTCGCCCAGTTTGAAGACCGGTTTCAATATCTCCTCGGGATCGCACTGGTGCTGCTGATCATAGAGAATTTATTGACTGAACGACGCCGACTTAAAAAGGAATGGAAAGGACGCTTTGAGTCCTGATCCGTGTGATCGACCGGCAGACTCCGGAATCAAATCCAGATGATTGAAGAAAGACGAAATCCGAAACACGGGAATCGAACCTGACGATGAGAATGAAAGTTGCACTCTGTTTTTTCCTGATCCTCCTGCCGGCTCTGGGATCGGCTCAGCCGGGGAGGCGGAAAGTGAGTGAAGGAAACAGGGCGTATGCCGAGAAACGGTTCGATGCCGCCCTGGATGCGTACCAGGATGCCCTGATCGAAGATGCGCGGGCGCCGGTGATCCATTACAATCTGGGCGCGGCGCTCTATCAGAAGAAAGATTACGAGAAGGCGCTCGAATCGTACGACAGGGTGTTCGAAACGGACGACCCGTTGTTTCAGTCCCGAGCCCATTACAATCTGGGCAACACCCTGTACCGCGCCGGACGGCTTCAGGAAGCCATTCAGGCGTATGAAGAGGCGCTGAAGCTCAATCCGGAGGACGAGGATGCGCGGTACAACCTGGAATTCGTCCGCAACAAGTTGAAACAGGACGCTCAGCCCGAATCGGGCGGGCCGCAGGATCAGAAACAGGATCAGGAATCCCAGTCCGGAGAACAGGAATCCCGGGAAGATCAGGAACAACAAGAACAACATGAACAACAAGAACAACAAGAAGGCAGCGAACAACAAAAACAGCAGGAAGCCCGGGATTCCGAAGACGCGGATGAAAAGGAAGATCATCGACAGTCTCGACCCGATGAGCGGCGTGAAACAACCATGACCCAGGAAGAGGCCGAGCGCCTCCTCAACGCCCTCTCGGAGGATCAGGATGAATTGCAGAAGCAGAAGGCGCGGGCGGCGGTCGGGAGCGGCAGGGCGGATATAGACTGGTGAGCGAAGCATGGTTTGCCGCGGTACCCACGGGACGTTCGATCACGGGAATTCAGCATTCCCGCGTTTTCTCGTCCGGATGCATTGGGGGAGATGGATGAAGACGGTTCACACATTGTTTTTCCTGTTATTCATGTTAGCAACCCTGCCCGTTCAGGCGGATGAACTGGTCGTCCGGGCGTATATGGACAAGACCGTGGTCGTACAGAACCAGCAATTCACACTGTCCGTCGAACTGTCCGGCAAAGACGCCCAGTCCGTCCCCAATCCCGAATTGCCGGATCTGGACGGGTTCGCGGCTTTTCTGGGCAGCGGATCCTCCCAGAGCATCCAGTACGTTAACGGAAAGATGTCTGTCTCGAAGACCATCGCGTATCATTACATGGCCACGGTGGCGGGTGATTTCACCATCGGTCCGGTGACCGTCCGACACCGCGGCCGGGAATTGAAGACCGATCCCATACCGATCACCGTCCGGCAAGCGGCCGGTCCTTCCCAGACGCCGGCTCCGTCCGCATCCCGGGACGGACAGTCCCGGCCGTCCGATTCCGTGCAGGACATGTATGTCTGTGCGGAGGTCGACAAGACCTCTGTGTACCCCAACGAGGCGGTGATCCTGACCTACCAAATCTATACCCGGGTGAATCTCACCCCGGCCGGCATCTCGAAACAACCCGCCACCACGGGCTTCTGGGCGGAGGATTTCGAGCTGCCCAAGCAATTACCGACCACAACCGAAGTCATCCGGGGACAGCGGTATACCGTGGCGACTTTCAAAAAGATGGCACTTTTCCCCACCGGCCCGGGTAAAAAGACCATCGAGCCGCTCGGACTCGACTGTGATGTCCGCGTCCAGAGGCAGCGTTCGCGGGATCCGTTCGAGGATTTCTTCGGCGATTCGTTCTTCCTGGGGCGCACGGAGCGCAGGACGCTGCATTCCCAGCCGATCGGTATCGAGGTCAAGCCCTTCCCCGCGGAAGGCCGGCCCGCGGATTTCTCCGGCACGGCCGGTTCGTTCCGGATCACCGCCGTCGTCGACAAGCACAAGGCCGAGACCCACGATGCGGTGATGTTACGCGTGACGATAACGGGTACGGGCAATATCCGGACGCTGACGGAACCGAGAATCCAGATTCCCCCGGATTTCGAGACCTACCCCCCCAGGGTGTCCGAATCCGTCGACCGCACCGGCACTTCCATCTCCGGAAGCAAGTCGTGGGAATATGTGCTCGTGCCGCGCAATCCGGGATTGCACAAAATCCAGCCGATCCGCTTCAGCTATTTCGATCCCCGATCCGAAGCCTACCGGACCGTTCAGACCGAGGAAATCGCCGTCCAGGTCGAAAAAGGCCGGGAATCCTTTGCCGGGTTTCCCTCGGGTCCTTCCCGGACGGCCGTTCAGTATCTGGGCAGGGATATCCGGTTCATCATGACCGCCGTACCGAGATTCACCCGGCAGGGCACTCCGACCCGTCCGTCCGTCGGGTTCTGGATCGTCGCGCTGCTGCCGGTCGCGGCCCTGGGGCTTGCGTTCGTCTACCGGAAACATCGGAGCCGGCTCGAGGCGGACACGGCCTATGCACGGGAACGCCAGGCCGGACGGGCGGCGCGAAAACATCTGGCCCGGGCGCGGTCCCTGCTCAGGGAGGGGGGCGCCGATCGCTTCTACGCCGAGGTGTCCCGGGCACTTTCCTCGTTCGTGGGGAACAAACTGAATATCTCAGAGGCCGGGATGATGACCGCGGATGTCCGGAAACGGCTGGCCGCGAAACAGGTGGCCCCGGAGGTGATCGCGGATTATTTCGACTGTCTCGCCGTGTGCGACCGCATGCGGTTCGCACCTTCAGGAATCGAAGCGTCCCAGATGAGGGAATGCCTGAAGAAAGCGGAACAGGCGATCACGGATCTGGACCGGCAGATCAGGAAATAAGAATATGAGGGAATCTCGAATGTCCGTTGCATCCGCACGATGGGTTGTACTGCTCTTTGTCCTGGTTTTTTCCGCTTATGGCGCCTCCGATCCCGAACGGGCCTTTCAGGAGGGGATCTCCCTCTATCAGGAAGGCCGGTATGAAGAATCGCTGCGCGCCTTTGAACGGATACTCGAATCGGGATATGAGGCGGGTCCGGTCTATTACAACCTGGGCAATTGTCATTTCAAGAGGGGGGAGATGGGCAGGGCCATTCTGTATTATGAACGGGCGGCCAGACTCCTGCCGGGGAATGCGGACGTCCAATTCAATCTGGGACTGGTCAATCAGACGATCGTCGATCAGTTCGAGGTCGAGGACGATTTCTTCCTGATCCGGTTATGGCGCGGCCTGCTCGATCTGTTCCCCAAACCGCTGCTCCTCGCGATTATCGGATCATTCTACCTCCTGACCATTCTATTTGTCATCGCCTCGATTCTGACCTCCCGAAGGGGCGTCCGGCTGGTTTCCCGGCGGTTGGCCGTCCTGGGCGGGATCCTGTTCGTCACGGCCGGACTGTTGTTCCTCGCGCGTCATCTGGATGAGAAAGGGCGCATAGAGGCCGTCATCCTCGCCGACAGGACGGATGTGATGAGCGCGCCGACGGGCACCGAGGTGTTTGTCCTGCACGAGGGAACCAAGGTCCGGATCGATCGCCGCCAGGGGGAATGGGTCGAGATCATCCTGCCCGACCGGAAGGTGGGGTGGGTGAAGGCGGAAGTGCTGGATGTGATTTGATCCCAACGCCGTGAGCCCACCCGATCCATCGGGCGAACAGTCAGGGGAGAACCGGCAATCGGGAAGTGAATTCCGTCCCCCGGGTTTGGAAGAGACGGAAGAGGTTCGGGTCCGATTTCTCGTGTGGACGTTGGGTTTTATGCCCGTCAGCGGGTTTTCATTCCGAAGATATGAGACGTTTTCTGACCACCGCCGCCAACCTCTGTATCCCTTCGGCGATGGCCGACTCGCTTTCATGGCAGAATGAGAGGCGCAGTGCGTTGCGGCTGCCCGAATCCGGGGAGAAGGCTGAGCCGATGACATAGGCAACATCCGCGTCCAGCGCATTTTTCAGCATGTCCAGCGTGTCGGTCCCTTCCGGAAGGGTCAGCCACACATAAAATCCCCCGTCCGGTTTCGTCCACGTGACGCCGTCCGGCATGTGTTTTTCCAGAGCGGCCAGCATGGTCTCGGCCTGGCGTGCGTAGACGCCGCGCAGCCGTTCGATATGGGCGTCCAAAAAACCACTCGAGCACAATTCGTTCGCCACGCCCTGCATGAGCGGGTTCGAGCAGACGTCCATCATCTGGCGAGCCATGTCGAACCGGTCGATCACGCCGGACGGCGCGGCGGCCCAGGCGATCCGTATGCCCGGGGAGATGATCTTGGAAAACGAACTCGTGTAAACCACGCGTCCTTCGGTATCCCACGCCTTGATCGGGCGGACGTCGTCCGGTCCGCCGGTGAACCAGAGTTCGCCGTACGGGTCGTCCTCCAGGATCAGGAAATCGTACTGTCTCGCAAGATCCAGGATCCGCATCCGTTTTTCGATGGACGTGGTCAATCCGGTCGGATTCTGGAAATTCGGAATCAGGTACATGAACTTGACTTTTATCCCCGCGCCGAGTCTTCCCTCCAGCGCGTCCAGGTCGATCCCGTCCTCCTGCATCGGGATTCCTTCCAGCCGGGCCTTGTAATTCCTGAATACGCCCAGCGCGCCGACGAACGTCGGATCCTCCATGAGGATCGTATCGCCCTCGTCCACGAACACCTTGGTCATGAGGTCGATGACCTGCTGCGATCCCGACGTGATGATGATTTCTTCGGCCGGGACGTCGATGCCTCTTTTTTGCATCCGGCACCGTGCGGCCTCGAAGCCGTCACGGTTTCCCCGCGAGCCGCCGTATTGCAGGTAGATTTCTTTCTCCCGGGTCAATAATCCGGAGACCGCCCCGGCCATTTCATCGTTCGGGAACGAGTCGGCGTGGGGCAGCCCGCCGGCCAGGGAGATGACGTTCGGACGCATCGAGGTGGCGAAGAGGCGTCTGATTTCCGAACCCTGCAGATGGGCGCCGAGATAGGAATATTTCTTGTCGAACACGATGTCTCCAATCAAAAAAGATCCCGTCCAAAAGATTGCCGGGATGTCGGCGGTACTTTGGATGAAGGGCGATAAAGTTTGCTTACGGGATTAATTTGTCTTTTTTCCTGTACACGAGTCCTTCGAACGTGGCGAGGAGATTGTCCTCCTCATCCGTGATCCGGACGGAATAGGTGCCGAGCCTGGGATGACAGGCCAGTTCCCGTGCCTCCGCGTAGAGGGTTCCGCCTTTCGCCCCGCGGATGAAATTGATGTTCGCGTTGATCGCGAGCGCGATGTTTCCGTATGAATTCGCGGCCGCGGCGAAGACCAGATCCGCCAGGGTGAAGATCGCACCCCCGTGCACGAGTCCCGCCGAATTGAGATGATATTCACGGATTTCCAGCCGTGCGCGGGCATAACCCGGTTCGATCGCGATCAGTTCGATACCCGTGTGCCGGGCGAATCGGTCGTTTTCCGACAGAAATTGAATCAGTTCTTTCAAGGTGCCCCCTGATGAAACGCACGCATGTCGATGACGCGTTTGGCTTTCCCGATCGACCGTTCGATGGATTTGGGCTCGACCAGTTTGATATGGGCGGAGATGCCGAGCGCATTCCGGACTTTCTGCCGGATTTTCTCCTCGATCTCGCGCATCTTTTTCATCTCGTCCGAGAAAAAGGACTCGTTGACCTCCACCCGGATCTCGAGTTCGTCCATCGCGCCTTCGCGGGTGATCACGAGCTGGTAATGCGGATCGGTCTCCTCGATTTCGATGAGCACGGTTTCGATCTGAGAGGGGAAGACGTTCACGCCGCGGATGATCAGCATGTCGTCCGTCCTTCCCTGCGGCTTGGTCATGCGGATGAAGGTGCGTCCGCAGTCGCACGGCGTGTCGATCAGGCTGGCGATGTCGCGTGTCCGGTACCGGATCACCGGGATGGCTTCCTTGGTCAGGGTGGTGATCACCAGTTCGCCGGTCTCTCCGTACGGCAGCACGTTTCCGGTCTCCGGATCGATGATTTCGGCGATGAAATGGTCTTCATTGATGTGCATCCCGTTCTTGCAGAGACATTCCATCGAGACTCCGGGGCCCATCACCTCGCTCAGGCCGTAATTGTCCGTGGCGCTGATGCGGAGTTTCTTCTCGATTTCCCTGCGCATGTTTTCCGTCCAGGGTTCCGCGCCGAACAGACCCACGCGCAGACGCAGGTCTTCCGGCCGCATGTGCGCCTCTTCCAGGGCCTCGGACAGATACAGGGCGTAACTGGGCGTACAGACGAGCGCCGTGGAATGAAAATCCTTCATGATCATCAGCTGGCGGTCCGTGTTGCCCGAGGAGACCGGAATCACCGTCGCTCCGATTTTCTCCACGCCGTAATGCAGTCCGAATCCTCCGGTGAAGAGGCCGTATCCGAAGGCGATCTGCACGATGTCCTTCCGGGTGACGCCGCCCGCGGTCAGGAGGCGCGCGATCAGATCGGACCAGACGTTCAGATCGTTGCGCGAATAGCCGACCACCGTCGGTTTGCCGGTCGTCCCGGAAGACGAGTGGATCCGCACGACGTCTTCGAGCGGAATCGCGAACATGTCGTACGGATAGCTGGCCTGCATGTCCGCCTTGTTCGTAAAGGGGATCAGGGACAGGTCGTCCATCGATGTGAGGGATCGGGGCGTGATCCCGTGTCTTTTCAAGGATTCCCGGTAAAAGGGCACCTTTTCGGATGCGTATCCGAGGATGTGTTTCAGCCGGTCGAACTGGACTTTCCTCAATCGATCCCGCGGCATGGTTTCCGCGGTTTTGTCCCAGATGAGCACAGGTTGTTCCTCGCATTCTGATATGAAAATTGCCGGTGTTTGGGGCCCACGCAAAACGGTCAGGCGGCATAGATCTGTTCGGCCTTCAACAGCTCGGCCCCACCTTTCCGGAGAATTTGGATCGCTTCCTCCGGATCCTCGACGCGGATGATGATCACGGCCTTTTCCAGATGCCGTTCGAAGAAACTGTACATGTATTCGATGCTCACATCGAGATCGGCGAACAGCTTGAGCAGCCGGTGCAGGCCGCCCGGTTTGTCCTCGATGGCGCAGGCGATCACGTTGCTTTCACGGATGGTGAATCCCGCCTCACGCAGCGCCGTGACCGCGGCGTCGGGTTTGTTTACGATCAGCCGGATGATTCCGAAATCGGACGTGTCCGCCAAAGAAAGCGCGCGGATGTTGATGTTTTCCTTCTCCAGGACGCCCGAGATCTCTTCCAGACGACCGGCGCGGTTTTCGACGAAGATGGATATTTGTTTCACTTGCATAAGTCACCCCTTATTTGTCCCGATTAATGAACTCGACGCTACGGTCGGGCCGACGCTAGACGTACATATCGAAGCATCATATTGGAATCAGTTTGGAATATTTCAGATGGATATAAAAGAAAACAACAATCAAAAGGCCAAGAAGTAAAATCCTAAGCCAGCTGTCGTCAACCTTGAATAAGAAAAACATCATGACATAAGTGGGGATCAGCAAAATTACGGAGAGTTGTGAGATGGCTACTCGTCTTCCACACCGCTTACACCTGGCCGGATTCGTCGATCCCATGAATAATTTTTGCAGAAACCCGATGCCGCGTTCATGACAATGAGGACATTCAAACATATCACACTCCCGTTCAGGATTTTTAAATCTGGCGATTATCGATGACTCGCTTGGCTTTTCCCTCGCTCCGCGTGATGGTGCGGGGTTCGACCAGCTTCACCTTGACCGCGATGGAGAGCAGGCTCTCGATCTCCCGTTTGATGCGTTTTTCGAGCGATTCGAGCACCTTGATCTCGTCCGAGAAGAACTTCTCGTCGACCTCGACCTGGACTTCCAGTTCATCCAGCGCGCCCTCGCGGGTGACGACCAGCTGATAGTGGGGCTCGGTCTCCTCGATTTCCAGCAGCACGGATTCGATCTGGGACGGGAAGACGTTGATGCCGCGGATGATGAGCATGTCGTCCGTCCGGCCCTTGATCCGGCTGATGCGGGGCATGGTGCGGCCGCAGGCCGGACACTTTCCCGTCGTCATGCTGACGATGTCCTTGGTCGCGTACCGAAGGAAGGGCGTGGCCTCCTTGGTCAGGGTGGTGATGACCAGCATGCCGTCTTGTCCCTCGGGTACGGGTTTTCCGGTTTCCGGATCAATGATCTCGGGAAGAAAATGATCGGCCCACACGTGCAATCCGTCCTGGCCCTCGCATTCCACCGCCACGCCCGGTCCGATGATTTCCGATAATCCGTATATATCATAGGCTTTGATGTTCCACACGGCCTCGATCTGCTTGCGCATGGCGTCGGACCAGGGTTCGGCTCCCAGAATCCCGATCCGGATGCTTGTTTCATGCGGGTCGATTCCCAGAGATTCCGCGTATTCAGCCAGATAGATGGAGTAGGAGGGCGTGCAGGTCAGGATGGTCGTCTTGAAATCCTGCATCAGTTGCAGCTGCCGTTTGGAGCCGCCGGAGGACAGGGGCACGACCGCGGATCCCAGTTCGAGCGACCCGTAATGCACGCCCAGCCCGCCCGTGAACAGTCCGTAGCCATAGGCGTTCTGGATGATGTCCAGATAGGTGCCTCCGGTGCATGCGATGCTGCGCGCCATGACTTCGGACCAGACCTTGATGTCGTTGTCCGTGTAGGCCACTACGGTCGGTTTTCCGGTCGTCCCGGAAGAACCGTGAATTTCCTTGATCAGGCTCATGGGCACGGCGAACATGCCGAACGGGTAATAGGCGCGCAGGGTTTCCTTGTCCGTCAGAGGCAGGATCCGCAAATCATCCAGGGTTTGCAGGTCGTCGGGTTTGATCCGGGCGCGGTCGAAGGCGTCTCGATAATAGGACACATTGTTGTACACCTGCAGCGCCTTGTTGCGCAATCGATCGAGCTGAAGCTTTCTCAGGTCTTCCGGGTCGAGATATTCGACCTTATATTTCATGCATCGCCTCCTTGTATCCGTAAAATCGTCAATTTTTAAACCGAAAGAAAGAGTTTTTTGGGAAAATGTGTTTTCCTGTCGATCGGCCTGGCGGCGGCAACAAAAACCGGGGGGCATTCTCCCGATCAAGCGATAAATGCCCCCCGGCCATCCGTTCATACGGTTATAAGGTGTCTTCGATTTTCTTTTCTTCTTCGCTCCACCGTTTCTCTTCCATGAGTTCGAGCCGGCTGGTTTCCCCTCCCTTGTTCCAGTTGAGTGCACCGTAAATCACGCATAAAACGGTGCTCAGGATCATGAGCAGGAAAACGGCGGATACCCAGAAATCTCCCAATCCAAACATATGGTTACTCCTTTTATGACTTTTCGATTTCCTTAAAGCACATGGCGACATGATCCTTCGGCAACGGCTTTCCGAACCGGTTGACCGCCAGGGTCACGAGGACGGACAGCGGCAACCCGATGATCAGGGGATCGACATAGGCCCAGAAGGTGTTCTGGCCCAGTGAGTCCACCCCGAACAACGCCTTGCAGATGAGCAGGGACTGCGATTCCTTGATGTGCACGAAAAACAGCCAGAAGAAGCTCGAACCGAACCCGGCCCAGAAACCGGCGAGCGCCGCCGTCCGGGTGATTTTCTTCGAATACAGGGCGCCGACGAACATGGGGAGGAATGCGGCCGCGCACAGCCCGAAGAAGATGGCGGTGCCCCGGGCGATGATTTCAGTCCCCCCTTCGAAGAAGAGCGGCAGCCCCCAGGCGAGAAACAGGCTCAGGAGGATGGCGACCAGGATGCCGGTCTTGGTGATGAACACCGGATTGCCCTTGCCGCCGATCCACTTTTCGTAGACATCCCTCCCGGCCGCCGTGCCCATGGTATGGAACTGGGAACTCAATGTGGACATGGCGGCGGAAAGCAGGGTGACCATGAAGATGGCGGTGAACCATTGGGGCATGGCCGTGCTGATATAGAGCGGGATCACGTTGTCCACATTCTTTCCGACCGCGAGCAGGGAAATCTTCTGGAAGGCCGGATGCTCATAGAAATAGACATTGGTGAGCGCGCCGACGACGAACGCCACCCCGGTCATCATGAGGATGAACACCCCCCCGACGAGGACGGCGCGGTTCAGTTCCCGGTTGCTCTTGACGGTCATGAACCGGACGACCAGCTGGGGCTGGGCCAGCACGCCGATTCCGACTCCCAGGACGATGGTCGTGACCAGGGTCAGCCAGTATTCGGAACCGAATTTAGGGAAGGACGTCCAGCCCGTGTGTCCTTTGGCGCCGAAGATTTGTTCGGCCACAGGCGCCATGGCGGTGAGTCTCTCATGCGCCGGTATCACGCCGCCCAGTTTGGAATAGGTCATGATCAGTAAGATCGTCATGCCGATGAACATCAGACTGCCCTGGAATGCATCCGTATACATGACACCTTTCAGGCCGCCCATGATGACGTACACGGCGATGATGATGGTGAAGAAAAACAGGGCCGCATTGTAATCGATCTGAAGGACTTCCGCGATGAAATGGGCGCCGCCCATCAGGACCACGGAGGCATACAGCGGCATGGCGATAAAGATCACCAGCCCGCTCATCCCCTGCAGGGATCTGGACTGGAACCGGTTCCCCAGGAATTCAGGGAAGGTATGCGCATTGAGATTCAGACCCATCATGCGCGTCCGTTTGCCGAGGAACACAAAGGCCACGAAGATCCCGACGAAAATATTCAGGAAGGTGAGCCAGAGAATCCCCATGCCGAATACGGATGCGGCCCCCCCGAATCCGACGATCGCCGACGTGCTGATGAAGGTGGCGCCGTACGAGATGGCCATGATATAGGGGTGGATGCTCCTTCCGGCGATCATGTAGTCCGTGGTGTTCTTGGTCTGGCGGAATGCCAGAAACGCCAGCGAACCGATGATGAACATATAGACGATGACGATCACAGAGAGCAACAAGACGTTCATATTCTGCCTCCCGATACCGTGAAAAGAACTATTGGAAAATTAACGGCTGAATTGATAGAACAATTCGGCGCGGATGAACTGGCCCGTATCCTGGGATGTCGGGGGATAGAAATCTCCCGGATAGAAATTGTTGTACAGGAAATGGCCGGTCAGGTATTTGTTGAACTTGAACTTCAGCATCAACTGGATCTCGTCGCCTTTCAGCAGGCCGGATTCGCTTCCATCCCGGAAGGAGCGTCTGTGAAGGGCCCCCATCCGGTAATAGGCGGCCGAGAGACCGGCCCACTTGCAGAAGTCGAGATTCAGTTCGACATAGGGTGACAGGGTGTTCGTCCAGTAGGCCACCTGTCCCGTCTCGACGGCGAGGGAATAGATGTAGAGCTCGCTCCATTTGGGCCAGCGGCTGAAAATGGGGTTCCAGCCTTCCCTGTCCGCGGTGGCGGGATCGTCTCCGGAGAGATAATTGACGCCGGCTTTCAGGATGGTGTTGTATTTCGGGGTGAGCCGGTACGAGGCGTGCGCATACCCGCCCAGTCCCGAGACCGAGGCATCCCCCTGGGATCCGAATTGAAGCGCCAGTTCCGACGCATAGGCCAGCCTGTTCTTCATCTTCCGGGAGACCCGGGCGCCGAGGGTGTTCACGGTCAGGACATCCGGTTTGAAGTCTTCCTGCTTGTGAAAGTAGTAGCCCTCCACCTGGAGATCGGACCATCCGGTGTGGGTGACATAGAGCCCGGCCGCTTTCTCGTCCGTGGTGTTCATCAGCTGTTTCTGATCCCCGTCCAGGAATGAGACCACGGGAAACAGGGATTCATCCCGGGTGTTGTAGATCCCGAAAACGTCCACGGCCGTCTTCCCTTTTCGGGCCGTCAGGCGGACGGCGTCGTGATAGATCGAACGGGAGCCGTCCCAGGGTCCGCCCTCGAGCAGGATGAATCCTTCACCCATGATGATGTTCTGGCGGCCCACGACGGCCGTGACGGGCATTTTCCCGCCGAAAGATGCCTTGAGGTAGAGGTTGTCCACGAAGATTTCATGGAGATTGAAATCCTTGTCCCTGCCGGCGTAGTCGATCACATAGGGCCGGTTCTCGTTCGTGATCTTGAGATAGGCGGACAGGTTCGGGTTGAAGGCATATCCCCCCCAGACGCTCGTGCGGATGCGGAAGAAATTCGATTTGTCGTCGTTGTCCGAATTGTAGTCGAAGAGGTTGTTCAACGTGGTATTCCGCAGCCGTTCGGAGAAGCCGTAGCTGAACTTGTTCTGTTGCGCGAACAAACGGCAGGCGCCCAGGAGAATCAGAACGCAGAAGAAGAGTCCCGCCCGTGTCGTACTCGGTTTTTGCATGATCATCCCTCCGTCTTGTGGTTTCAAACGCGTTTATCCGGATCGCGGTTTGTTATGCTCGCCCCCGTTTTCCGGCCCGTGCCGTCAGGTTTCCGGATCACCTCCTTTTCCGGGATGAGGCGTATTCATCCCACTGAAAATTTCAGCAGTCTATTTCGGGTCTTTTGTTCAGGATGGAATAATTGGAGACATAATATTCAATTTTTTGAAGAATGTCAACAACGAAGTGGCGAAACGAAAAAAAAACCGGGATGCCGGGAGCGCGGGCGGGATTCTGTACAATCGGTCTCCATCTTTGGAGATGCAGAGCGAATGACCACAAAAGGATGTCGCCGGGACGGCAGTCTAATAAATCGAAACAGGATTCGGAGTCCGGCGCCTTGATGCGCCGGTTGTGCCGGTCGCCGCCCATAAAGGGGCGGCACTCCGAAAAATGAAACCGTTTGGTCCGGAGTCCGGCGCCTTTATGCGCCGGGTTGTACCGGTCGCCGCCCATAAAGGGGCGGCACTCCGGGAAAGAAACAGTTTTCGGAGTCCGGCGCCTTTATGCGCCGGGTTGTGCCGTTTGCCGCCCATAAAGGGGCGGCACTCCGAAGAATGAAACCGTTTGGTCCGGAGTCCGGCGCCTTTATGCGCCGGGTTGTGCTGTTCGCCGCCCATAAAGGGGCGGTAGTCCGAAAAAGGGGTGAGAGCTTTGATGTGGAGACCGCTGGTTTTCTCATCGGAGACATTTTGCTTGATTTTGATCGATAAAATCGTTAAAGTTTCTCAACTTATTCATTCTAAAAATGTTGAACCGGCGGGGTGGTGTCTTTTGTGACAAACAGTTCGGAGGGGAACCAACCCGCGACTGAACCGTTCCCTGTGACCGGATCGATCACCGTCCAGGTGACGGCGGAATGCACAATTTCTTGAAATACAGTATAATATGGTTGATATTTCAAGACACATCCAGCAGTGGCGTGTCGGCGCTGAAGAAGATTTCAGTGTGGCGTTGAAGCTCATCCAGGACAAAAGGGTACGACATGGCCTTTTCTTATTGCATCTTGCCGTTGAGAAAGTGCTCAAAGCGCATGTCTGCAAACAGACGTCAGACATTCCGCCGAGAATTCACAATCTCGTCCGCTTATCTGAAATTGCGTCGCTTGAACTCAATCAAGAGCAACTGGATTTGCTGGCTGATTTGAATTCCTTCAATATCGAAGGCAGATATCCGGATTTCGATCTGCCGCAATCCAGTCTATCCGAAGCCGGCGAATATGTAAAGCGCACAGAGGAATTTTTTCAATGGCTGATCCATCAACTGTAAAGGTCGTCAAATCCTACCTGGCAAAATTGAACGAACAGGGATTTGAGGTTGTTTTCGGGGTGTTATTCGGCTCTCACGCTACGGGTCATGCCGGGAAGTGGAGCGATATCGATTTGCTGATCGTCTCTCCGTTGTTTGACGAACCGTATTCCCGGAAGGATTTCAATCAATTGTGGCGATTGGCCGCCCGTGTCGATTCCCGCATCGAACCCATCGCCTGCGGCGAAAGGCAGTGGGAAGAGGATGATCGCCATACGATCATCGAAATCGCGCGCAGGGAGGGTGAAAAAATATCGATATCCTGTTCAGGCGGTTGAGACGCTGGTGGCCATTCCGTGACGGCGTTCCGATCGTTCAGATCAACAAGGACTGCATGTCGCAAGGGGCGGGAGCCCAGGCGGAGCCGAAGAAAAACAGGTTGAATCTGCCTGTCATTCAAAATGACTTCCGGAAGCCGTCCTTGCGCTCCATGGATGAAATCAACGTATGGATTGAAGAGGATTATCCATTTTTTATTCCATCGCGAACTTTATGAGAAAGAGAAAAGGCGTTGTTCGGTAAACGCTCGTTTTCATCTTGATCGCCCGAAATTTCATCATCCCGTGAGAAATATGACGCCGTGTTTCACATCCGTTTTTTGTATTGATGTATGATTCTTGAACATGTCGCCGCCCGTAAAGGGGCGGCACTCCGGAAAAAAAACCGTTTGGTCCGGAGTCCGGCGCCTTTATGCGCCGCGTCGCGTCGTTTGCCGCCCATAAAGGGGCGGCACTCCGGAGAAATGAAACAGTTTTCGGAGTCCGGCGCCTTGATGCGCCGGGTCGCGCTGTTCGCCGCCCATAAAGGGGCGGCACTCCGGAAAAAAAACCGTTTGGTCCGGAGTCCGGCGCCTTTATGCGCCGGTTGCACGGTCTGTACCGTTCGCCGCCCATAAAGGGGCGGCACTCCGGAAAATGAAACCGCTGGTTTTCTCGTCGGACCCTTTTTTGCTTGATTTTAATCGATAAAATGGTTAATGTTTTTCAACTTATTCCTCCTCGCAAATATCGAACCGGAGAGAACCCATGCGATCCTTCTCGCGGTGCTGTGTCTTCCTGTTTGCTATTTCTCACTTCCTGATCGATCCGCTCCCTGCGCAGAACCCGTCGGTCCGTAATGTGACCTTCGAACAGGCCGGCGATGACATCGTGGTCCGGTATATCCTGGCGGGCGAATCGGGGAGGAAATACAATGTGAAGTTGTCCCTGTCCGATGATTTCGGGATGAGTTTCCCGATCGTGCCGCTGTCTGTGGAAGGGGATGTCGGCCGGGATGTCCGGCCCGGCGCGGGCAAACAGATCGTCTGGCGGCTCAGGCGGGATTATCCGAACGGCCTGGAAGGAGATGCCTTTGTGTTCGCCGTGGACGCGGATTTTCAGAAAGAAGTAAATTCCAGTGTAATTGGCTTACTATTCTTGATAATTTGGGGTGGTATATCAATTTTATTATCTAACCTGATATAAACTATGAGATTCACGTACCGCAGAGACTCTTGATACTGCGGAATGACGCGGATAAAGTGGTCTACACTTTAATAGATGGAGACCACGTCAAATAACCCCCTGTCCGCCTCAGGCGGACTGTCCCCCTTGACAAGGGGGACAAAACTTGTGGTTTGATTTGCGTGCGGATATTGAATTTATTCCACTCCTTGCCAGGGAGGGGAAGGCCGACGCGCCGAAGGCGGGTCGGGGGAGGCCGGAACTGTTGAAAGAATAACCTTGAATTGGTCTTATGATCTCGATAAATTGTATGATATCGAAGCAATTTATCATAGATGCGGGTTGTACCTTAAAATCAAGATCGAATGATGAAAACGACGTTCTATTTTACAAAGAGTGTCATGGTCCGACGTCCTGATATCAATTCAGAATGGATTGAGTATGTATTGAAC